>CAZMEL010000233.1:0-12836 GCA_964565225.1 uncultured Thermoanaerobaculia bacterium
CTGGAGCGCAGCGTGCTCGAGAATCTGCTGGCCCAGCACATGCGCGAGGCTCTCGACGCGGCCGGGGCGAAAGCCCGAGCCGGTGATCCCGAAGCCGCGGCCATGCTGCGAGATCTCCGCCTTCTGCTCGAGGGACTGGCGCTCGAAGTCCCCGGCTTCGCCACCGATCCCGACCTGTTGCGAGATCTCGAAATGGTGCGGGAGTTCGAAGCTCTGCTCGCCACCGAGCCTCCCGACCAGACCGACCTGCACGACTACATCGGAGACTCCCTGCAGCTCGCGGCCCTGCTCAAGGCCCTGCCGCGACCGGAGGCTCCCGACCCGCGCACGAAGTAGGAGGAGTCCACATGTTCGTCAAGAGCTCCGGTCCCGGAGAACGGCCCCGCCATGCCTCGAAGCTGCTCCTGGCGGCTCTCGTTTTCACCTCGTTGCCCTTCTCGGTCGGTGCCGAGCCGGTTCCCGTCTCCCACGACGGCCAGGTAGAGATTCCCCTCGAGCTCTACAACCAGCTGATCGAAAACGCCCGCAATCCCGACCTGCCACCCCGGCCCGCTCCCGCCCGCCACGCCCTCGGCCAGGCCCAGGTGGCCGTCACCGTTTCCGAGACGGCAGGGCTCGCCAGCGCCGAGGTGCGGATGGAGCTCGAGATCGAGATCCTCGAAGGCGGCTGGACGGCGGTTCCGATCCTGCCGCCGGGCTCGGCGGTGGAGAGCGCTACCGTCGGCGGCAAGCCGGTGCAGCTCCTCTCCACTGCCGGAGGATTGGTGTGGGGCACCCGGAAGGCGGGGCGAACCCAGATGGTCGTCACCTACCGGGTCGACGCCCGGGCCTCCGGCGAGGGCTTCTCCCTGGCGCTGCCGGTGGCCGAAGCGGCGGTGATCAATCTCGACGCTCGGATGCCCGGCACGAACCTCGACGTGGCGGTGATCCCGGCGGCCGGGGTGCGCACGAATCCCGCGGGAAACACGACCCGGGTGCTGGCCACGGTGCCCACCACCTCGGGCATCCAGCTCTCCTGGCGGCCCCCCGTGACCGGCGGCTACTCCCTGGGGCGGGCGGTCTATCGCGGGACGCTCGAGGGCAACGCGGTGCGCTGGCAGGGACGGCTGCAGGTCGACGTCTGGAACGATGCATCTCTGACCGTTCCCCTGTTGCGTCGTACCGTGGCCCTCAGCGCTCTCGCCGTCGACGGCAAAGAAGCGCCGATCCTGCTCGACGGCGATTGTTTCGCCGCCCTGATCGAGGGCCGCGGGCGCCACGAGATCGTGCTCGGTTTCGAGGTGCCGATCCAGCGTGGCGAGGGCCCACCGAAGATCGATCTCCAGGTTCCGGAGGTGCCGGTGTCACGGTTCGAGCTCGTGCTGCCGGGCCGCAAGGAAGTGCAGGTGACCCCGAGCGCCAACGTCGAGACCAACTATCGCGGAGAGTCCACGGTGTCTACCGTGCACGTGCCCCTCACCGACCAGATCCAGCTGTCGTGGGCCGAGGCCGTTCCCGAAGACGTGAAGGCGGAGTCCCGAGCCAACGCCGGGATCTACCATGCGGCCCACGCCGAAGAAGGCGTGCTCTACCTTCGCGCCCTCGTGGACTACGAGATCTCGCGGGGCGAAACCAATCTGCTCCGCCTGGAGGTGCCCGGCGCAGTGCAGGTCAACCGCGTGTCCTCCCCCAGCGGCGCCGTGGCCGACTGGCGCCTGGCCGGCAAGGGCCCGGAGCGCGAGCTCGCCGTTTTTCTCGATCGCCAGGTCCGGGGATCTTTTCCTCTCGAGGTGCTCTACGACCTCTCCCTGCCGGCCGCGGGCGAGGCCCTGGAAGTGCCCCTGCTGCGAGCCTTCGACACCCAACGCCAGCGCGGCATGGTGGCCCTCCTGCAGAGCCGTGACCTGGTGCTCGAGCCGGTGGCCGACCAGGGTGCCACCCGAGTGGGGGTCAACCAGCTCCCGGCCTTCGTGCGCCAGGCCCTGGAAATGCCCGTGGCCCACACCTTCAAATACGTGGAGACCCCACCCGAGATCACCGTGCGGGCGGCGGCCCCCGAGCGCCAGCAGGGCCGATTCGACAGCCGGGTCGATACCCTCGTCTCCCTCGGCGAGGTCACGCTCGAGGGCTCTGCCAGCGTCGAGATCGACGTGAAGTCGGGCCGGATCATGGAGCTCGACCTCACCCTGCCCGTCGGCGTCGACCTGCTCGGCCTCACCGGACCCTCGATCCGCAATCACACAGTCGAGGACACCCCCGAGGGCCAGAACATCGCGGTGGAGTTCACCCAGGAGATGGAAGGGCAGTTCCGGCTGGAGGTGAGCTACGAGCAGCTACTCGTCGAGGGGGAGCCGCTCATCGAGGTGCCGGTGCTGGAGATCGAAGCGGCCGACGTCTCCCAGGGGCGCCTGGCGGTGGAGGCCCTCAGCGCGGTGGAGGTCCAGCCCGCGGTGAGCGAGCAGCTCACGGCCATCGACCTCGTGGAGCTGCCGCAACAGCTCGTCCTGCGCACCACCAACCCCATCCTGATGGCCTTCAAATACGTCAGCGCGCCGTTCCGGCTGGCCCTGTCCGTGACCCGGCACCAGGTGGTCGACGTGCAGCCCGCGGCCATCGACCGGGCCGAGTACCGCACCCTGATCATCCGCGACGGCCTGGCGGTGACCACGGCCAACTTCCGACTGCGTAACAGCGGGGAGCAGTTTCTGCGGATCCAGCTTCCCGACGAGGCGAAGATCTGGTCGGCCTTTGTCGACGGACGGCCGATCAAGCCCGCCCGGGCCACGAACGAAGGCGAGGCCGACGAGAAGGAGGCCGACGAGAAGGAGGCCGACGGGTATCTGCTCAAGATCATCCACTCCACACGTCCTTTCGTGGTGGAGCTGATCTACGAAAGCCCTTCCCGACCGATCCGAGGCCTCGGCACCCTCCGCGCGACCCTGCCGCGCCCCGAGATCCTGGTGACCCACAGTCGTTGGGATCTCTACGTTCCCGACGACGTCCGCTACGGCCAACCCCGCAGCTCCATGGAAGTGGTCACAGCCGGCTCCCCGATGAGCGCCGACGAGCTCGACGGCGAGCTCTCCCGGCTCGAAGCCGGCGCCGGTTCCCAGGTTCTGGAGCCGCTGCGACTGAGCGTACCCACGGCCGGGCTACATTTCGCTTTCGAAAAGCTGTACGCCAACCGGAGCGAGGAGCTCACCTTCGTGACCTTGCCCTTCGCCTCGGGGCAGGGCCGGAGCCTCGGCACCGTCGCCAGCCTGGTGGCTGCTCTACTCTTGTGGCTCGGCCTCGCCGCGGTGCTCCGTGGTCGTCTCCGGCTCGGCCTCGCCGCGAGCGCGGTGGGCGGCTCGGTGCTGCTGGTGCTGTCGACCCGGTACCAGCTCGACCTGGGACCGGCCCTCTGGCTCTCCTTGCTGGTGGGCCTGGGCGCAGCGGCTCATCTCGGGCGCAGGTTCTGGGGTCTCCATCGCGGAGGAATGACCGCCGAGGAGCTCTGAGCGGTTGGCGGCAGGGCGAGAACGGTCCACGGGCCGATACCCTTGAGCTCGACCTGCCGCGCCTCCAGCTCCGCCCGGTCCACCAGGTCGGGCCGTTCCGTTTCGAGCTCTTCGAGAAACGCCGGGTCGAACACGATCTCGCCGTTGTTGGCCTGGGCCTCGATCCGGGTGGCGAGCACCAGGGGCCGGCCCTGCACGTCGTAGTGGCTCTGAGACTTCAGCCCCCACAGACCTTCGTCGACGAAGCCGGCCACCAGGGCGATCCGAATCTGGGTCCGCCTTCGCCAGAAGCTCTCCCCGGTTTTTTCGCGGTAGGCTTCGAAGTAGGCCGCCGAGCGATCGGCCAGCTCCGGTGTCTCCTGCAGGAGCGCCTCCAGCTTCTGGCGGTAGATCACGTCGAAGATCTTCACCTGGCGGTCTCGGATCTCGAGCGCCGCCTCCAGCGCGACGGCACAGCTGCCCCCCGGCAGATCGGACTCGAAGCAGTACACCGAGCCATCCCCCAGGCTCTTGTCGAGGAAGACCTTGTCGGCCACGACCTGGTCGATGAGATTGAACCAGAGATCCTGGAAGAGACGCCGCATGCCGTAGGGCATCTCGAAGGTGGTCTTGGTGTAATTGGCCATGTCGATCTTCATGATCACCGTCCGACGGCCACGGAAGAGCTTCTCGTCGCTGAAGATGTCGCGGCCCTTCTGCGCCAGGAGCCGTTTGAGCCCGGGCCGGATGAAACGGCTGTAGAACCGGATCGAGCGCAGCGCGTCGGTGTAGGTACGCACCACGAAATAGAGCACCAGGCAGCTCGCGAAGGGTAGGAAGAACGGCGAGCGCAGGGGCCACGGCCAGCGGGTCAGCTCGAACACGTCGACCAGGAACACCACGTACAGGCCGAGCAACAGCTGCAGGGTGCGGCGAATCGACACCTCTTCCACGCTCGCCTCTCGTGACCCGGGCACCCAGCGAGACCAGCGGAAGAAAAAACCCAGAAAAGGTAGGAGAGCCAGCACGATCAATCCCTGGCGAAAGGCTGCCCCGGGCGAGGATCCACGGGCCAGGGAAGCGGTGAGCCCCAGGAGTAGGGCGAGCCAGAGGACCAGGCACCCCCACTCCACCCGGCGCCGCCAGCGCCGGGTCGTCACCAGGAAACCCGAGCCGTACCCCAGCAGAGAGACGCTCCAGCCGGCGGTGGCGAGAGACTGGAAGTAGAGATCGAGAGGGGCCCGAGCGAACCAGCCCAGGGTCACCAGCAGGGTCGAGCTGAACCAGAGGGCCAGCCACAGCAGCCGGCGATGACCGCCGGGAGCCTGCACCGCCAGGAGGAGCAGGAAGACGAAGGAGAAGATCTGCAGGAACACCGCCGCCATGGCGGTGATCGCGGCCACCCCGAGCCCCTCCGGCAAGGCCCCGTCGCCAGCTCTCGGACCCACCGCGTCGAGCACCAGCAGCAAACCACACAGCGAAACGAAACCCAGCAGCAGGTACGACCGCAGAACCTCTCCCGCCGTCGGCGGGGCGGCCCAACGCCCGAGACCAGCGCGAGCCCCTTCTTCGGGCGACTCCGGCGCCGCGCTGAAGGTTTCCCACTGACCGATCCGGTTGCCCACCCGTTGATCGTCGGCCACGGACATTGCTCCCATCGACCCGGCCCGGAACGACACCGACTCCGGTTGCGAGGCCGAATCTTGATTCTGGCTGGTTGATTACCTGTCCGGAGATCTTAGCAGCCCGTGGTGAAACTTGAGCCGCGCTGCGAGCGGCCCTTTTCCGGCACCTCAGCGTTACAAAAACTCGAAAGATCAGTAGTTGGCCCAGCTGTTCCCGGTCTGGTGCAAAGTCCCCGGATTACCCCCATGGGCTTCTCGTTTTCCTGCTCCTTCAGGCGAGCTACACCTTGCGGCGGGTTCACAATTGAGCCAGACCTCAATCAGTAAGCTTTGGGAATCAACAGAATCGGCGGTTCAAATTGACTATTTGCCTGAACTCGTCTACTCTGACCTTTGTGTTCTCGATCAATATCTATCTACCCTGGAGGATCTTGGATGAGAGTCTTGTTCCCTATCGTACCCCTGCTCCTGATCACCTCGCTGACGAGCCCCCATGCTCGAGAGCAAGCATCCCAGGCACAACCTTCCGCGATCGACCTGGAGCCGTATCGAGGCTCAGACGGTGGCATCCGGCCGAAATATCTCGTCGTAGAGTCCTTCTTCTTCTGGTGCACTCAGCTCGACAAGAAAGGGGATAGGTGGCTGGAATTCAACCTCACCAGGAAAATCGGCATCGAGCCAGGATCCAAAGCCGAAGAAACTCTAGTCGAGGCTTGTTATGAAGGCAGAAGAGCGACGGAAGGCGTGTTTCCGGCATCGGAATTCAAGAATCGGGACGACTACTTCGAAAAACAATGGGAACACAATCGCAAGAAGATTCGCGACCTTGCTACCGTCTACCGCCAGCTCTTGGTAGACCTGGAATCAGAAGGGGTTTCTGAAGAACAGATTGAGAGACATCTCCGAGAAGACGTCGCTCCGGACATCTCGCCCTTTGCAGTCGATTCTGAGCAGAGCATCGACCTGCTGATTCGCTTCATCGAAGAATTCGAGCATGCCTTTCGCTCGGCTGAGGTGCACTGATGAGAGTCTTCTGTCTTTTCGGTCTTCTCCTCTTCTCCTCGAGCTCGATTGCCACAGCTCAAACGACCTCGGTATCCGCCGAAGGAAAGATTTTCGTCATGCCCGACCTGGGCAACCCCAACGGCCCAGGGCAGGGTGGCACTCGTGATGTCAGTGTTTGGGGCACCGTCCGCATGGTCATCCTCGACCTTCACCCTGAAGATGTCGGCAAGGAATCCATTGCTCAGGCTTTTGTCTTCGAGCACTATTCTCAGGATCCTTGCGGAGGCCAATTCCCGGCGATCATCGCGAACTGCACCAGCTCCCTGCCAGCTGGAGGTGCCGGACAAGTGCAACTCTGCGCCGCTCCACAGTTCGGTACTCTACAAAGATCCTGTGACGATTCCTGGCGGACCTTTGCCGCGGCCAAAATTCGTTTCGGAGACGGCCCGAGGTCGGGTGCTTCTCACAGGAGCACCTGTGGGACGCAGCTCTGTATCGACTGCATGTAGACGCCTCTCAAGCCAGGAGCCGGCGCAGCTCGGCGATACGGCGCCGGCTGACGGGGAGCTCGGCTCCGTCGTGCAGGGCCACGGAATACCGGCTGCCGGGGTGGCTGTGCAGACGACGGATCCGGCGCAGATCGACCAGGTGGGAGCGATGGACCTGCACGAAGTCGGGCGGCAGGAGCCGCAGCAGCTCGGTGAGGGTCTTGCCGTGGAGGTGCACGGCTCCGTCTTCACAGTGCAGCTCCGAGTAGTCTCCGGCCCCCGACACGTAGACCACCTCCTCGACCGGAACCGGCACCACGCCGTTCGCCTTGCGTACCGCGAGATACCGCAACTGGCGACGCAGCCCGTCTTCTCGGTTGCTCAGCCGATCGAGGGCCTGCCGTAGCCTCGGCTCGCCGTAGGGCTTGGGCACGAAGTCGACCACCCCGTATTCGAAGGCCCGAAGCGCCTGGTCGTGCCGTGCCGAGACGATGATCGTGTGGAACGACTCCGCCACCACCTCGGTGAGCACGCCGAAGCCGTCTTGCCCGTGCAGATCCAGGTCGAGAAAGAGAAGATCCAGAGAGTGGCTCCGCACGTGCGCCAGAGCCTCTCCCAGCGAGCCGAGAACGGTCAGCTGCTGGATCCGATCGCCGAGAATCCTCCGCACCAGGCGCTCCAGGCGGCGAGCGACCACGGCTTCGTCTTCGACGATGGCGATCCGCCAGCTTCGGGCTCCGGTCAACGCCCTTCTCGCGGTGTGGTTTCGGGCAACTCGATCTCGGTACACCAGGCATGTCCCTCGGGGCCGTGCGACAACCGCCAGCGGCTCCCGAAGCTCTCTTCCAGGCGCGACCGTACGTACCGCAGGCCGGTTCCTTCCGCGACGCCGGTGGGCTTCGGGCCCATCCGGCCCGGCTCGTACGGTCCACAGAATCGATACTGCCAACGGTCGCCGCGAAGCTCCTGGCGGAGCGACAGAACGACTTCTTCGCCCGATGGCCGGTTGTGGGTGAGGGCATTCTCCACCAGGGTGTGGAAGACGGCGGGTGGCACCTCGACCCGGTTGTCGGCGAGCTCGGTGACCAGACGGTATTCACACCCCTTGCGCAATCCCATCACCGCCAGGTGATGGCGACACAGCCGCAGCTCCTCTTCGAGCGAAATCGAAGGGCGCCGCGAGATCTCTCCCAAGATCCGAAGCTCGCCGGCCAGCTCTTCGATCATGCGGCTGGCGGTGCGGGGATCTTCGTCGACCCATTCCGTCAGAGCGGTGAGGGTGTTCATCAGAAAATGAGGCTGCAGATGCCGCTCGAGAAGCTCCAGCTCGAGCCGTGCCGACCGCAGCTCCGCCTTCTCTCTCTCGCGAGACGCCGCCCGTACCTGGCGGGCATGGGAGGCGAGCAGGAAGATCAGCAGGAGATCGAGCCCCAGGTAGAGGTACCGGTCCCCGAAGCTCAGGGGAGCCACCAGCAAGATGCCGAGGCAGCAGAGCACTCCGCTGGAGGCCAGCACGGCCCCTTCCTGCCGGCGCCAGAGGGCCACGAGGCTCCAGAGACAAGAAAGCGAAAGTGAGCCCAGAAAAAGGGCCAGAACCTTCGCATCCCACGCCCGACACAGGAACACCGGCAAGGTGGCCGCCAGGAGGCTGGCGGCCACGAACTCCCGCCTCCCACGCCCGGGAAAACGGCTCGCCAGAAAGGCGACGAGCAACACCGCCGTGGTCCAGGCAAAGAACGTCACCAACCGCAGCCGCAGCAGGTGCCAGTCGTAGGTGTAGCCGAACAGATTTCGCCACACCTCGGCCACCAGCAGAGCCGCACCGGAAAGCCCCATCGCCCCGAGAAGCAGGTCGGGCAGGCGGCGGCGATCGAGAAAGAAGAGGGCGAGGTAGTAGAGGGCCACGATCACCATGCCGCTGAGGCTGACGACCGCGGGCAGACTGAACCAGATTCCGAACGAAGCCAGGGAGATCAGGTCTCCGAAGGCCAGGAGCCAGAACCCCGTGGTGGGATCGAAGCCGCGATGGTGGGTCGAGCAGCGCATCGCCACCGTGTGCTCGCCAGCGGCGGTCAGAGAATCCGGAAGATAGAGATTTCGAGCGATGGGACCCGGCACCTCGGCCTCGGCCGTGGCACCGGGTCTGCCTCCGGCGGGAAGCGCCTCACCGTCCCAGAACACCGTACAGGTAGCGAGAGCACTGAGCCCGAGCCCCAGGGCGCGTCCCGAATCGAGCTGGGACGGCGTCACTACCGCCCGGCCTCGCAGCCAGACCAGGCCGCCTTCCGCCTCCGAGACTCCGGGTACGTCGACGAACAAGACCTCGGGCCAGGCTCGATCGTCGAAATCCGGGGAGGCCCAGGCGGGATCGTCGCCGATCTGCATCCGCACTCTCTCGATGATCTGTGGCCGATTCGCGGGTTGCGCCGGATCCGAGGAGCAGCTCGCCAGGAGCCAGCCGATCCCGAGCAGCCAAGCGACCCTGTACACCATGGCCGCAGTGTACCAACGCCACCCGCCGGCCTCGGAGACACTCACCGACTCGGTGAGCCGCTCGCCGAGAGCAGGCTCGCCGCAACCCGGGTCGACCACGGAAGACCTCGTGGATTGCAAAGGAGTATCATTGCCTTCTCGAACCTCTTTCGCAAAGGAGATCTCCAGATGAGGATGCCTTCTCTTCTTCGGTGGTCGGCCTCGGTGCCGCTGATCCTGGCGCTGCTCTGGACGCCACCGAGCTCCGGAGCTGCGGAAACCGATGCTCCCTCCTCGGACCTGCTCTTGATCCTCGATGCCTCGGGCTCCATGTGGGGCCAGATCGACGGGGAGAACAAGATCGTCATCGCCCGCCGGGTCGTGGCCGATCTGGTCGACGGTCTACCCGACAGCCAACAACTCGGGCTGGTGGCCTATGGCCATCGGCGGGAAGGAGACTGTGAAGATATCGAGATGGTCTCTCCCCTCGGCCCTCTCGATCGCACGGCCTTCAAGGCCACCGTCGATGGGCTGAATCCGAAGGGCAAGACCCCCATCACCCGGTCGGTCGAGCGAGCCTTCGAGGAGATCGGCTCGGAAGATACGGGTACGACGGTGATTCTCGTCAGCGATGGCCTCGAGACCTGTGGTGGAGATCCCTGCGCCGCGGTGCGAGCGGCCAAGAGCCGGGGGCTCGAGTTCGTCATGCACGTGATCGGCTTCGACGTAGGGAAAGAAAACGTCGCGCAGCTCGAATGTGCGGCCCAGGCCGGGGGCGGCCTGTATCTCGCGGCCGACGACGCCCAGCAGCTGGGCACCGCACTCGAAGCCGCGGTAGCGCTCGCTCCGGAGACCCCTGCCGGAGGCCTGGTGGTCGAGGCCACCACCGATGGCGAGCTCCAGGACGTGGCAATCCACGTGAATCATGCGGAGACGGGGAAAGACGCCGGGGGCGGTCGGACGTACACCCACCCCGAGACCAATCCCCGCCGCATCCCCCTCGCCGCCGGCTCCTACGACGTGCTGGTGAAGGCGATCGGGATGAAAGGAGATATCGAGCGCCGTTTCCAGATCACCGTACCCGAGGGCGAAACGGTGGAGAAGGCGCTCGATTTCAGTGCCGCGGAGCTGAAGGTGGGCGCCACTCGCAACGGCGAGCTCAGCGACGCCACGGTGCGAGTCTATGTCGCGGGCACTCGCACCCAGGCCGCCGCTCGACGCACCTACGGTCACGCCAAGAGCAACCCCGTGTCGTTTCGACTCACCGCCGGGACCTACGACGTGGAGATCCAATCCGTCGAGATCGAGGGCGAGCCCACCCACGAGATCGAAGCCCTTCGACTCGAGCCGGGTGGCGCCGAATCCCGGTCTCACGAATTCAAGAGCGGCACCTTGCGGCTGGGAGCCGTGCGCGACGGGGAGCTGGTCGACACGGTGTTGTCGGTGCGCAACAGCGGCGGCAAGTCCGTGGCACAGGGAAGAACCTACACCCACGAGAAGTCCAATCCCAAGACCTTCCACCTCACCCCGGGTGAGTACCGGTTATCGGTCGAGGAGATTCGCGGGGAAACGGTGGAGCTCTCCGTGACCATCGAAGAAGGAGCCACCCTCGAGAAAATGGTGGAGATTCCTTCCCCCTGATCGGCCGGAAGGTCGCCCCGGAGCCTTCGGTCCGGGGCGGCCGACCTCCCCTTCCGGCTTCGATCCACCGCGCAAGTCGCCGTCGAGATGGGCCATTCGGGATCCGATTCCCTCCGACCGAGCCACTCACCGATTCCCAGAGCCGCTCACCGAGCGCAGGGCAGCTTTTTCCTGGCGAGCCCGTAGTTTCTTCCGCAACCAACCTGGGAGAAACGCCATGCGAGCTCTACTCGACGTTCTTGGAACCTCTACTCTTCTCTGGACACTCGTGCTGCCGTCGGCGATCGCCAGCGAAAGCCGACCGGCCGTACGCTTCGAGCCCTATACCTTCGAGACCTTCGGCGGCAAGACCGCCGATGCAGAGCTCGGAGCCTTCTCCGTGCCGGAGAACCGCTCGCGACCCGACAGTCGCAACATCGAGCTACGCTTCGTCCGCTTCGCGAGCACCGCCGCACAACCTGGGCCGCCGATCGTCTATCTCGCCGGTGGGCCCGGCGGCTCGGGAATCACCACCGCTCGCGCCACCCGTTTCGAGCTCTTCATGGCCCTGCGAGAGATCGGCGACGTGATCGCGTTCGACCAGCGGGGCACCGGCGAGTCGGGAGGCCGGGAGCTACGCTGCAGCGAGACCTTCGAGATCCCCTTCGACAAACCCCTCGACCGCGCCCGGGCCGGCGAGATCCTCGCCGAAGGCACGCGGGACTGCGCCGAGCGCCTGCAGGCCGAAGGGATCGACGTCCGCGGCTACACCACTCCGCAGAGCGCGGCCGACCTCGAAGACCTGCGCCGGGCCCTCGGCGTGCCGAAGCTCACCTTGTGGAGTATCAGCTACGGGACACACCTGGCCCTGGCGACCGCCGCCCGTTACCCCGACTCCATCGACCGCATGATCCTGGCCGGCGTCGAGAGCCTCGATCAGACGCTCAAGCTGCCCTCCGATCAAGAGGCCCTGTTGGCGGAGGTCGCCAAGAGGGCCAGCCAGCAGCCCGAGATCCGGGCCCGGGTCCCCGATCTCCTGGCATCGATCCGACGTCTTCTCCAGCAGCTGGAAGAATCACCCGTGCAGGTCGAGCTGATAGATCCTCGTAGCGGGCGACCCTTCACGGTCACATTGGGTGCTCTCGATCTACAGATCGCCGTTGCGGGCACTCTCCGGGGGCCGGAGAGCTTTCGTTTTCTTCCCGACATCATCGCCCGGATGGAGGGAGGCGATTTCGCACCTCTCGCCTTCCAGGCCAGCCAGGACCGCGTCAGCGACCTCGGCTCGATGATGTCCATCACCATGGATTGCGCCTCCGGGGCAGGCGCCCGGAGGCTGCGGCAGATCGCCCACGAGGCCCGAGGCACGCTCCTCGGAGACGCCATCAACTATCCGCTTCCCGAGATGTGTGCGGGATCTCCCGTTGCCGACCTGGGAGACGAGTTCCGGACGCTGCCGACCCTGGAGATCCCGAGCCTGTTGATCAGCGGCACGCTCGATGGCCGCACCCCCCCGGGCAATGCCGAGAAGATCTTGCCCGCGCTGCGCCGAGCCCACCATCTGGTGCTCGATGGCGCGGGCCACAGCGACCCGCTCTTCTTGTCCTCGCCTCGGATCCTCGACACGATGCTCGCTTTCCTGCGCGCTGCCCCGGAGCTCCCGGAACGGATCGAGGTTCCCATCCCCGAGTGGGTGGAGCCGCGAGAGGTCGCTCCCCTGCCCGCCGCTCTGGCGGGGAGGATGGCAGGGGCCTACCATTTCGACGACGGCACCGAGGCCCGGCTGGTGCCGGCCGGGCCGGCGCTCTTTCTCCTGGGCCTGGACAGGCGGCCCAAGATCGTGCGGGCGTCGCCGGATGGGAGCTTTTTCGTGGAGCTGGGGACCGAGCGGCTCGAAATCCGGGAAAAGAACGGCCACATGGACGGTTTGACCTGGATCGAGGCCGATGGCTCGCGCCGAGCCGCGCGCAGGGTCGAGGCCGAGGACAGGGAGTAGAGAAACTGCCTCGAGCGGAAGGAGGAGCTCCCTCTCCGAGGAAGGCGGAGAGGGAGCTCTGGTGTCCCGTGCGGCAAGTCCCGCTGCTTTTCCATCGGCTCTTTTGCCCCTGGCGGTGTTGGGGCTCCTCGAAAGACCCCCGGTATTCCTGTGTCGCCCCGCCTTGCCAGGA
>CAZMEL010000234.1:0-12745 GCA_964565225.1 uncultured Thermoanaerobaculia bacterium
GCCCAAGACGAAACCTCCCATTCGTGACGAGGTGTTTCCCGAAGATCGATAGTCCACCACCTCGCCCCGGGAAACATCGAAAAGGGTCAGACCACCGAGCCGGGTCCCCGCGAAGAGCATCTTCCCGTCATCGCTCCAGGCCAGCTCCTCGATCTTTCGTTCCGGACCCTTCAGCTCGTATGCCAGCTCTCCATGCTCGAGGTCGAGAACCTCGAGGTTGCCAGCAGAATTGGAGGCCACCGCCCAACGCCCTCCGGCCGAGAAGCCGGCGAGGTGGAGCTGCGAGCGCGATCGGTTCCTCCCAGAGTCGAGCCTCCGGACCTCCCCATCGTCCAGGGAATGAATCCGGAGCTCGCCGTTGGCTCCGGTCACGAACAATGCGTGGCGGTTGGGGAAAAACCGGAGCGACGCAATCTCTTCGACCGCAATCTCCGGAGGATCGAGCGCCTGGCCCTCGATCAGATCCCAGATCCCGATCCGTCCCTTCTCACCGGCCAGTACCAGGAATCTACCGTCTGCGCTGAGGGCTGCGGGGCTGCGGGCCGTGAACCCCTCGATCTCGAGACTCTGGCGACAGGTCTCGAGATCCCAGGCGGCAAAAATACGATCGAGAGAATGGAAGAGCAGAACGGAGGTGCTTCCGTTGCCCTCCCAGACGTAGCGCTCGTGGTCGATGGGCGAGGAGCAGTGAGGCTCCCCCGTCGCCACATTCCAGACCTGCACCTCCGAGCGCCCGAAGACTGCGAGCCGCCCATCGGACAGAGCCATCAGCCCCTTCATCCACTGCCTCGAAGAATCGTCCGGCAGCTCCCAGAAGGTCTCACCGCTCCGGATGTCCAGCCCTGCGATACGGCCCTCCGCCGTTGCGACGAAAACACCCTCCCCGTCTGCGGAGACCGCCAGGTGCCGGACCGCCAGGTCCGTTGCCAGGCGCCGCCCGGGCCCGGGCCTCTCGAGGCTCCAGACACCGATTCCAGGAGCCGTCACAGATCGCTCGGCGCTCCGGGTCAGAACCCACTCGTTTCCCGCCAGGTGGACCTCGTTTCCCGGCAAGACTCGCCAAGGAACCTCTCTACGCCAGACCCGGACGACAGGATCGTAGCCCGCCCGAGCCACGATCTGGCCGTCCGCGGAGATCACCACGCGCCCACAATCGGTCGAACGCCCCTCGGCTCCCACCGATCTCCCCGGTGCTTTCCCCGGTGCCACCCGCTCCGTAGACGTCTGCTCCCGAGCCCACCACAGAGTCGTCAGAAGCAGAGCCAGCAGACAAGGGATCCGGAAACCAGATGCGGAAAACGGTCGTCCCATGGTGTCTCCTGCCAGTCGAGGGAAGATCGGTCTTCTTGTAGGAGGTTACGCATCGATGACCCAGTTTCTTCACGTTTCAGGAGACGCGCAGTCGAAACCGTGTCTACTTTCCGGATCGAGAGATCGCCCTAGCTCGCGGAGGCTCCTTCGGCTTTTTTCCTTTCTTCCGTCCTCCCCGTCCCCTCCGCCACCGCTCGTTCGTCTTCCCCCCGAAGACCGGTTCGTGGGATCGTCTCGGGAGCCGGATCGATCGAAACGTCGGCCCCGGAGCAACGGGGCTCCGTCTGGAGGACGAAGCAATGGCGAAGTTCATGTTCCTGTACCGCAGCGGAAACGATTGTGTGCCCAACCGTTCGCCCGAAGAGATGCAAGAGGCGATGCAGATGTGGGGAGAATGGATTTCGGGAGGGGTCGAAGAGGGCTGGCTGCTCGATCCCGGAGACGGTCTCAAATCCGAGGGGCGAATCCTCGAGCCCGACCTCACGGTGACCGACGGTCCCTTCGCGGAGTCCAAGGAGCTGGTGGGAGGGTATTGCATGATCGAGGCGGACGACCTCGAGGGAGCCGTAGAGCGCGCCCGTTCGATGCCGGAGACCGGCGGGCGGGTCGAGATCCGCGAGCTGGCCGGCCACTCGATGGGGTGACCGTGCCCACAGAGGATCTTCCGGCCGAGGCTCCCGCGCTCGTCGAGCATTTCTTTCGGCACGAGTCGGCCAAGCTCGTCGCGGTGCTGACCCGTGCTTTTGGCGTGCGCTACCTGGATCTCGTGGAAGACAAGGTCCAGGAGGCCCTCCTCGCCGCCATGCAGACGTGGCGCCACCGCGGGATCCCGGCCAACCCTTCGGGGTGGATCTACCGCGTCGCGCGCAATCGTGTGCTCGACGCCCTGCGGCGCGAGACGGTGCACCGGCGAGCGGTGGAGCTGGCCGGAGTCAACGAGGAAGGCATCACCACGCTGGTGGAAGAGTGGCTGCGCGAGGAGCAGGTACCCGACAGCCTGCTACGTATGATCTTCGTCTGCTGCCACCCCAGCCTCGACCGTCGGTCCCAGCTGGCGTTGACCCTGAAGATCCTCTGCGGATTCAGCCTGGCGGAAATCGCCCGGGGGCTCCTGATCTCGCCCGAGGCCGCGAAGAAAAGAGTCCAGCGGGCCAAGCAGAGCCTGGCCCGCGAGAAGATCCGGGTCGAGCTGCCTCCGGCGGCGGAGCTGGAGGCCCGCCTGGCGGCGGTCCAGGAGGTGCTCTACCTGCTCTTCAACGAAGGCTACAGCACGTCTCGAGGCCACGAGCCCCTGCGCGACGACCTCTGCGAAGAAGCCGCCCGGCTCTGCCACCTGCTCTGCGAGCACGAGGCCTTCTCGACCCCGGAGACCCGCGCTCTGCTGGCCCTGATGCTCTCCCACGCCGCCCGGCTGGACGCCCGGGTCGATTCCGACGGCCTCGTGGTCCTGCTCGCCGAGCAGGACCGCTCTCGCTGGGACCGGCCCCTGGTCCGCCAGGCCGAGCTCTGGCTGGCTCGCTCGAAGACCGAGACCCCATCGCGCTTCCATCTCGAGGCGGCGATCTCCCTCACCCACTGCCGGGCCCCGAGCCTCGAGACCACCGACTGGCCCCTGATCGTGCGCTACTACGATCGACTCCTGGACCTGCAACCCAGCCCTCTCTACCGGCTCAACCGAGCCATCGCCGGCGCCGAGGCCGGCGACCTCGACACCGCCCTCGACGAGCTGCAAGCCCTCCGCGAGCATCCGGACATGAAAGGCTACTTCCTGCTCGACAGCGCCCTCGCCCGCCTGCACGAGCTACGCGGCGATCTCGCCGCCGCCCACGCCGCCTACACCGCCGCCCTCGAAGCCTCCCTCGCTCCCCACGAACGGGCTCTGCTGGAGAAGAAAGTGTCACGGCTGCGCGGCCGGTGAGCCGACGATCTCGCGCTACCAGGCCAAAGTCGTGTAGTCGCTCAGGGCAGGGTAACCATCTGCCGCTCGAGGCTCACTCTCGGAACTCTAACACCCGAGGGGTTGCAGGGAGCCGGCACGAGCCGACCGGCGACCCTGCGGGCTCCCCACGAGCGGATTCTCCTCGAGAAGAAGATGGCACGATGGAGCGACCGATGATCACGATTTCCCCCGTCCTCCGAGTGTGTCTTCGAAACCACTCGACGAGGGCCTCGGTCCGGGGCCCCGACACAACTCTGAGGAGAGCTACATGGCCAGCTCACGTTTCGGGATCTATGTCGGCCCGCTGTCGCTGAACGCGGGAACGCCGTCGCTGAACCAACCGATCAACGGCAACTCGGTGTCTACCTCGGCGGAGGTCGAAGCCGCGATCGACGAGATCACCTCGCAGCTCCAGGGCTCCGGGGCGTCCTACCGGTTCACCGACCTCTTTCTCTGGCTGTTCCACTTCCCCGATTCGAACAGCCCCTTTTTCCACAGCAACCCACACACCTTGACCTGGAACGGCACCCCGATGGTGCCGCTGACGGACTCCTCGGGCAATCTCTGGGAGCTCTCTCCCGCTCTGCCGGGCAAGCTACAGGGCCTGCGAAACGAGGGTATGAACCTGCTGGTCTCCCTCGGAGGTTGGGATGGCGCCGGAGTCTTCGACACGATCGAGCAGATCGGGATCGACACGTTCGTGTGTTACCTGGAGACCGATGTCTTCGGGCCATACCACATGAACGGCATCAACATCGATCTCGAGGCCTCGGACAGCAATGGGAACTGGGCGCATTACTACCGAAAGTACGGCCAGACGATCGTCGACCTGTCGAACGCCGTGGCGGCCAAGGGATATGTGGTCACCCACACGCCCGCGAATGGCTTGAGCACCTCGTTCTATGTCGACTCCTGCCCGGGTCTTCCGGGGAACCAGCCGATCCTCGAAGCCACGTTCCAGAACGGCGTGCAGTCGATCGCCTACCTGAACGTGCAGTACTACGCCGGAGGAGACCCCTACGGGGCCTCCCAAGGGGTCGCCTCCTACAACAGCCTGGTGAGCTCCCTCGCCTCGATCGGCCCGAAGACCGGAATCTCCGACGCGGCCGATTTCCTGATGGCCGGCTTCTCGCCCTGCATTGCCGATCCCCAGTACCCTGCCGGCAACGAGCCTCTCGTCGGCCCGGCGCCAGGCACAAGGAGCTGCTCCTCGCCCACCGTGGTGATGGACTTCCTACATCAGGTGGCTCGGGCGCATCCCGCCGGATATGGCGGCAACTTCTACTGGCTCTACCAGCTCTACAACACGAGCCAGGACGGCTACACCAACCAGGTGTCGGCCTGGAACGAAATGGGCTCCGCGATTTGAGCCTTCCCGGCCGGTGGCCTCTCGAGCCACCGGCCGGCCTCCTTCCCGCCCTCTCCTTCGCTCCCGCACCTCGAAGCCGACGCTCCTCGACCGACAAGCCGGGACCTTCTACGGCCCGCCCCTGGCAGGGTCGTAGAAGATCTGTACAATCGATTCGACCATCTGGTCAGACTGCTCATCCAGAACTCGATTCTGCTCGAAGATCCTCACGACCGACGGAAACCAATTCAGGAACCGAGCCCATGCCTTCGAGACTCTCGATTCTCCTCCTTGCCCTCCTCACCCTGCCCGCCTCTGCCCGCGGCGGTACCGAGACCCAACCGGCCGATCGCGACGCGGCTCGAGTCGTCGCCGTGTGGGCAGGAGCCCCCCGATTCGACGAGCTGACCACCCGGGTAGTCGAAGAGATTCGGGGGCTCCTCGGGCCCGAAACCGAATCCTGGCAGGTGAAGAGCCTTCCCCCTCCGCCGGGCTCCGACCTCGGCGAGCGGCTCTCTGCCGCGGCCGCCGCCGGAGCGGCCATCGCCGTGATCGTCGGCTCGGCGCCCGGTTACCAGGAATCCGAGTCAGCTTCGATGCCGGTGCTCCGGGTCGACCCTCTCGGCATCCATCCGATCCCCGAGAAGCCGGGGAAGGACGAGCGATGGGTCGGCGCCGAGCCCATGGAGAGCGTCGCGGGCCATGACTTCCAGGCGCTGGCTCATCTTCTCCGACAGATCTCGGATCGAGCATCCTCGCCGGAGCCGGAGGTGTTGGTCCTGATCGACGACTGGCTGGAATCCGCCGAGCCCTCGCTCCGGCGGGCAGGAGAACGGGCGGGGCTCTCCTTGCGACTGGAGCCGATCGGACCGGGAGCTCTGGAAGCCGCGACCGATTGGGAGCGGTGGCTCGACGCGCGGGCCGGTGCCGCGGCGGCCGTCTACCTGCCGCCCGGCCTGGCGATCGACATTCCTACCCTCGCGCCGGCTCTCGCGGCTCTGCAGCTTCCCGGTTTCTCGGGCCGAGGACGGGCCGATGTCGAAAACGGTGTGCTGGCCGCGCGGGCCGATCACCCGCCGCAGCGCCTCGCCCGGCGGGTCGGTCTGGAGGTTCTGGCGTGGGTGCGGGGGTTGCCTTCGGTTGCCGCCCCCGAGGCCTTCCACTCGTCCCCCCTCGCTTCCGATCCACGTCTGGTCTTGCATCTCGGGACCGCCGAGAGGCTCGGTCTACAGCTCCCGTGGCGGATCCGTCTCCCGGCCGAGACCGTAGGGTCGCCATCCGTAGACCCGGAAGTGACCTCGATGGCCGGAGCCCGGCGCGAAGCCGTTGCCGTCAACCTCGACCTGCGAGCCCGCGGACTGGCCACGGCGGCCGGTGAGCAGGAGATCGAGCAGGCCCTGGCCCGGCTGCGGCCTCGGCTGCGCCTGGGAGCCGGCGGCCGGTGGAGCGATTCCGAGAGCGCCGAGGCGGCGTTCGGAGCGCGCCCGGAACGGCTGGTGACCGCAACCGGTGCGGCGAGCTGGCTGCTCTTCTCGGAAGATGCCCGGGCCGCGATCGACATCGCGCGAAGAACCCAGGCGGCTCGGGAGCTGGAGCTCCGGGAGCTGGAGCTCGACCTCGGCCTCGAAGCCGCCACGACCCTGTTGGCCGTGGCCCGGGCCCACGCTTTCGAGTCGATCGAACGCCAGCAGCTGCGGTCGACTCTCGCCGATCTCGACGCCGCCAGGGCTCGGCGGCAGGTGGGCGCTGGCGGCCGGGCCGATGTCGCCCGTCTCGAGGCCCGGGCGGCTCGCGACCGCGGATCCCTGGTTCGAGCGCGCGGCGATCGCCGAAGCCACGAGGTGCGCTTCAACCGGCTGCTGGCGCGGCCTCTCGAACAGCCGGTGACCCCGCGGATCGAAGGATTCCCCACCCCCGACTCGCACGGCGCCCACGAGATGCCGGTCTCTCTTCCCCTCGAAGAGATCGTGTCTCGACCCGCCGCCTTCGCGGCCCTCGGCCAGGAGCTCCTGGCCCGAGCCCGGGAGCGGGCACCCGAGATCGCCGCGGCCGATGAAATCGTGAGCGCCCGGGAGCGGGAGGTGCTCGCCGCGCGCCGCGCCTTCACCCTGCCCAGCGTCGAGGCCACGGGCCAGCTCTCCACCTGGCTCGCCGACGGTGGTGCCGGAACCCGGCCGCCGCCCTTTCCGGGCGATGCGAGCGGCTTTCCCGAAGCTCCCGACACCAGCTGGACTCTGGGGCTCGACCTCTCCTGGCCGGTGCTCACCGGGGGATCTCGCCACGCCCGCAGAGCCCGGGCCGAGCTCGATCTCGAGGCGGCACGGGCGCTGCGCGCCCGGGCCGAGCAGCGGGTGGAAGAACGCGTCCGCCTGACCCTCACGGCTCTCGAATCGGCCTACGAGGAAGCCACCCAGGCCCGGGTGGCGGCCGAAGCCGCCCGCGAGGCCTTCACCGTGATCGCCGAAGGGTACCGCCAGGGTGGCGAGTCGTTGACCACCCTGCTCGACGCCCAGACCGAGCTCCTCGAAGCGCGGCTGCGGCGGGCGGCATCGGCCTACGACGCCCTGACCCGCTGGCTCCAGGCACAACGAGCCAGCGGCGAGTTTCTCGATCCCGCCGCCGAGGCGGCCCTCACCACCCGGGTGACGAGCCCGCCCGCGCCTCGGGGCACCGTTGCGCCACCCTCTCCCGACTCCCGATTCCGTTCGACTCCCGGCGGCGAAGCCGGCCCTCGACAGGAGAAGCCATGACCCTTCCGATCTCGCGGCTGCGCTCGCTGCCGATCTCGAGCCAAGCCCCCCACAGGATTCGAGCCCGGCCGGCCAGGATGACCCTCGCCGGACTGTGTATCGCTCTCGCCGCCTGCTCGGCCGAAGAGCCCGATATCGAGCGCCCGCCGCGCCCCGTGCACGTGGTCGAAGCGACCCGCCAGAGCCCCGCGGCGGAGCGAAGGATCTCGGGCCGGGTCCGCGCTCCCGGCCACTCCCAGCTGTCGTTCCGCGTTCCCGGCCTGGTGACCTCGCGCCCGGTCGAGCTGGGCACACGGCTCCGTGCCGGGCAGCTGGTGGCGGAGCTCGACGCCACCGACTTCCGGTTGCGCGCCGGGCGGTCCGAGGCGGCCCTGGAGAGTTTCCGAGCCGAAGCCCGGGAAGCGGAGGCGGAGTTTCGGCGGGTGCGTGCCCTCTATGCCGGCGACCACGTGCCTCGCGGTACCCTCGATCGGGCCCTGGCCCGGGTCGAGCGGGCGCGGGCGGCCGTGGCCGAGGGAGAGCGCAACCTCGAGATCGCCCGTCGGGAGCTCGAATACACCCGGCTGCGCGCACCCGTCGCAGGCGTGGTGATCGATCTCCTCGCCGACGCGGGGCAGAATCTGAGCCCGGGCCAGGCGGTGATCGGCTTCGCCGAGGCCGACGACCTCCTCGAGGTCGAATGGCCGATGCCCGAGGGTCTGATCGGCCGCCTCCGGGTGGGGGACGAGGTCGAGATCGCTCTCCCCGCCCTCGGCGACGGTCGCCTGCCGGCGGAGGTGGTGGAGGTCGGCGCCTCGCCCCGCAGCGGCGGCACCACCTTTCCGGTCGTCGCCCGGCTGCTCGAGGTCGACTCTCGACTCCGGGCCGGCATGGCCGCGGAGGTCTTCCTGCGGCTGGCCGAGCCCTCCGCGACCGAGTCGGCCCCTGTCCTTCTCCCGCCCCATGCAGTGGCCGGAGATCCGAACGGGAGGTATCTCTTCGTGGTCGAAGAGGCCGGCGGCCCCGCGGGCGACGCCGGTGAGACCCGGACGATCCGCCGCCAGGAGGTCACCGTGGGTCGCCTGCTGCCCTCGGGCCTGGAGATCCTCACCGGCCTCGACGGCGGAGAGACGGTGGTGGCGGCGGGGGCGACATTGCTCGACGACGGGCAGGTCGTGCGGCTGTTGCGCGGAGACCCGCTCGCCGAGCTCCCCTCGACCCGGATCGACGCGGGTGACGGTCGATGAGCCTCACCCGCCTGGCCCTGGAGAACCGCACCACGACCCTGGTCTTCCTCGCCCTGCTGACCCTCGCCGGGGCCATGAGCTACGGCAAGCTGCCCCGGGCCGAGGATCCGGGCTTCGTCATCCGCGTGGCCGTGGTCACCACCTTTTTCCCCGGTGCCTCGCCGGAGCAGGTGGAGCTGCTGGTGACCGACCCCCTCGAAGAGAGCATCGAGGACATCGAGGAGGTCGACTACGTGGTGAGCGAGTCGCGGCGCGGCGCCTCGGTGATCGAGGTCGCCTTTCTCGAGTCCCTGACGCCGCAACAGGTGGAAGACAGTTTCGACGAGCTGCGGGAGACCCTCGGCGACGTGCGCTCGCGGCTGCCCGCCGAGGTGGTCGGCCCACGGGTCGACGACGACTTCGGCGATGTCTTCGGCACGGTGGTGGCCATCACCGGCGAAGGCTTCGGCATCGTCGAGCTGGAGCGGGTCGCGGAGCGCATCCGGCCCCTGCTCCTGGCGCTCGAAGACGTGGGCCGGGTGGAGATCCAGGGCGCGCAGGACCAGCGGATCTTCATCGAGTACGACCCAGCCCGTCTCGACGAAGCGGGCCTCTCCGCGGCGCAGCTGGCGGAGATCCTGCGCGCCCGCAATATCGTCGATCCCGGGGGCGACGTGCGCACCCGGCACGAGCGCTACGAGCTGCGGGTCTCCGGCAGCTTCGAGTCGGTGGAAGACATCGAGCGAATGCGGTTCCCGCTACCGCGCAGCGGCGAGATCCTCACCCTCGGCGACCTCGCCACGGTCCGCCGGGGGCTGGTGGATCCTCCCCGGACGGCGGTGAGCTACAACGGCCGAGAGGCCGTGACGCTCGCCCTCTCGATGAGCGACGGCGGCAAGATCACCCGCCTCGGACCCCAGGTGTTGAGCATTCTGGATGAAATGCGCGATCAGCTCCCGGTGGGGATCGAAACCCATCTCGTGGCCTACCAGACCAGCTATGTCGACCAGAGCATCGACAGCTTCCTCGCCAGCCTGCTACAGGGCGTGGGGATCGTGCTCGCCGTCACCCTCCTGACCCTGGGTCTGCGCACCGGGCTGATCGTCGCCTCGATCCTGCCGCTGACCATGGTCGGCAGCCTGTTCCTGATGGAGATCTTCGAGATCTCGATGAACAAGATGTCCCTGGCGGCACTGATCATCGCCCTCGGGCTCCTGGTCGACAGCGCCATCGTGATGGCGGAGTCGATCCAGGTATCGATGCGCGAGGGCAGCTCCCCGGTCGAGGCGGCGGTGGAGAGCGCCGCCGAGCTGCGCCTGCCGCTCCTGGTCTCCTCCCTCACCACGGCCGCGGCCCTGCTGCCCACCTACCTCGCCGAATCGACCACCGGCGAGTACACCTCGGCGATCTTCGAGGTGGTCACCATCGCCCTGCTGCTCGCCTGGGTGCTGGCTCTCACCGCCACCCCGCTGTTCTCGGTGCTGGCGGGCCGGCGACGCGACACCGACGCCACCGAGCCGGCGACGGATACTACCTACCAGAGCCCGTTCTACCGCCGCTACCGCGCCCTGCTGCTCTTCCTGCTGCGCCGTCCGTGGGTGTCTCTGGCCGCCTTCGTCGCGCTCCTCGGCGTGAGCCTCTGGGCCTTCCAGCTCGTGCCCCAGCTGTTTTTTCCGCGCAAGGAGCAGACCACGTTCAAGATCGAGCTCCAGCTACCCGAGAACGCGCCGATCCAGCGCACGAAAGAGGTGGCCGCCGACGTCGAGCGGTTCCTGCGAGACGAGCTGATGGCACAGCTCTCGCCGGAGGAGGATCGCCCCTGGCTTCCCAACCTGCAACGGGAGTTCTCGCGCCACGGGGTGGTCAACTGGGCCTCCTTCGTGGGCAGCGGCGCCCCTCGCTTCGTGCTCGGCTACAACCCGGAGCAGCCTCGGCCCAACTACGTGTTCATGATCGCCAACTCCTCGGCCTACGCCGAGCAGGACGAGATCATCCACCGGGTGGAGACCTATGTGCAGACGCATTTCCCCGAAGTCCTGCCCCGGGTGGAGAAGCTGCGCAACGGCCCCCCGCTGGACTACCCGGTGGAGATCCGGATCAGCGGCGAGGACCCCGCCCGGCTCTACGAGATCGCCCGCGAGCTGCAGCGCCGGCTGCGGGAGCTGCCGGGAACGATCAACGTCGGCGACGACTGGGAAACCTACAACAAGAACCTGCGGGTCGAGGTCGACAGCGCCCGCGCCGCCCGGGCCGGTGTCACCGAGCTCGACGTCGCCCGCTCCCTGCGCGCCAGCACCAGCGGTTTCGTGCTCACCGACTACCGCGAGGGCAACGACCTGATTCCCGTGGTGCTGCGCTCGCGCGCCGCCCGCGACGGCGGCGTGGAGCAGCTGCTCGGCCTCGACGTGGCGAATCCCGCAGGCGAGAGAGGGCCCCTGGAGCAGGTCGCCGACCTGCGGATGATCTTCGAGCCCTCGAAGATCCTGCGGCGAGACCGGCAGCGCACCCTCACCGTACAGGCCGATCTCGCTGCCGATGCGCCCCGCTCCGTGACGCCCTTCTCGGTCTCCGCCGCGGTGGTGCCGATCCTCGAGGAGGCGAAGCGTACCTGGCCTCTCGGCTACCGCTACGAGCTGGGAGGGGAGGTGGAGTCATCGGGCGAGGCCCAGGCTTCGATCCAGGCCAAACAACCGATCGCGGTGCTGGTGATCCTCAGCCTGCTCGTATTGCAGTTCAACTCCATCCGCGGGCCGCTCATCGTGCTCGCGACCCTGCCCTTCACCCTCACCGGGGTGGTGGGCGGGCTGCTGTTGACCCAGAAACCGTTCGGCTTCATGGCCCTGCTCGGGGTGATCGCCCTCTTCGGAGTGGTGATCAACAACGCCGTCGTTCTGCTCGACCGCATCGAGACCGAGCGCAGGAAGTATCGCCGCTCCGCGGCCGCCGCGGTGCTCGAGGCCTCCCAGCGGCGCCTGCGGCCGATCCTTCTCACCACGGCCACCACCATCGGCGGCCTGGTTCCCCTGTGGCTCACCGGCGGCCCCATGTTCAGCCCCATGGCTGCGGCCTTCCTCTTCGGCATGGTGGCGTCGACCCTGCTGACGCTTGGCCTCGTACCGGTGCTCTATGGCATCCTCTACCGCGTGAGCTTCACCGACGCCGAAGCCGAGCTCGCCGGAGCCGGCCAATCCACCCCATGAGCCGCCCGAGGTTTCCCGCCCCCCGCGAACCCACCGAGACCGAGCGCCGCCTGCTCGAGGCTGCACTCGAAGTCTTTGCGGAGAAAGGTCTGCACGGCGCCACCACCCAGGAAATCGGCAACGCCGCCGGGGTCGGCAAATCGACCCTGCACTACTACTTTCGCCACAAGGACGAGCTCTACGCCCGGGTGTTCGAAGACGCCTTCGTGGAAATGGCGGAGCCATTGCGGGAACGGGTCCGACCCGGCCAGGGATTGCGGGAGACCCTGGAGGGATTCATCGGCTTCAAGGTCCGGGCCTACTTCGAACGGCCGGCCATGGTGCGCCTGTGGATGCACGAGAACATGATCGGCGCCCCGGTGGCGGTCCCTCTGCTCCGGCGTCTCAACGCCCTCGAAGGCTCGCCCTACCGGATCTTCGTCGACAACCTGCGGGCCGCGGCGGAACGAGGCGAATCGCGACCGGTGGATCCCCTGCAGACGTTCGTGACCGTCATGGGTGCCGCTCTTTTCCTACCCATCGCACAAGCCTCGATGGTGGCCAGCCTCGAGAGCTTCGGGCACGAACCGGTAGACCTCGAAGGCTTCGTCGCCGAACGCACCGAGCACCTGGTCGACCTGGTGCTCCACGGTCTCGCGCCCTGACGGGCTACCGGAGGAGCTCGCTCGAGCTCGGCTTCCCGCAACATGCATCGCCCCGGGTCACTCGGCCCGGACGAAGATCCAGATCGCCAGGTAGAGCGGCAGGCCGGGCAGGATCGGGATCACGGTGCCGATCAGCCACAGGCAGCGGACGAGGCGGCGGTCCCAGCCCATGTAGTCGGCCACACCGGCACAGACTCCGGCAATCCAGCGACGGTCGAGGGAACGGCGAAGGGATCGTCGGGTCTTGCTCATGTCTCGGATACGTTCGAGCCGGAAGGAGAATTCGAACCCTTAGGGCTCGTCACGAAACAAGTGTCTCCTGCGGGCGTTGATGCATCTCCGCTCGCT
>CAZMEL010000235.1:0-12706 GCA_964565225.1 uncultured Thermoanaerobaculia bacterium
ATACCGGATCGGGCCGGGTCGAGGGGCGTAACCTCCGAGTCACTGGCGATCTCCGGGTCGACACCGGCAGCGGCGGGATCTCCCTCGAAGGAGACTTCTCCCAGGTCGAATCCATGGAGATCGATGCCGGCAGCGGCGGCGTCGACATCAAAGCCACCGCTCTACCCGGCCTCGACCTCGACATCTCGACCGGCAGCGGCGGCATCGATGTCGACCTGCCGGGCCTCGAGATCCTCGAAAAAGATCGCGGAACCCTGCGCGCTCGCACCGGCGGTGGTGGCGTCCGAGTGGCGATCGACACCGGCAGCGGCGGTGTCAGCATTCGCTGATTCGCCCCTCACAGGGCGGGAGGTTTGCTAGCATCTCGAGGTGCGCCGCTACCTACCTGCCCTCGCCCTGACTCTCGGTATCGTGCTCGCCGCGCCCTTCGTCGGGCGGCTGCGCGATTTTCTCTTCGACAGCTTCGGCGATCGGGCCGTCGAGATTCTCGCCGCCTCGCTCACCAGCCTGGCGGTGATCTTGTTTCTCGGCGCTCTTTTGAAGATCCGGGAAAACCGTGCCCTTCGCTATGCGGGGCTGGCGGCCGTTGCTCTTCTCCTCTACCTGCAGGCTGTAGGATTCGAGACCGAGCTGGCAACGGTCAACGTGGCGGAGAAGATCCATATCGTCGAGTACGGTCTTCTGGCGCTGCTCCTGTATCGAGCCCGGCGAAGCCGCCTTCGAGCCGACGACACCGAAGACCTCAGTCTGCTCGTATTACCTCTTCTATGGGTCACCCTGGCCGGAACCTGCGACGAGGCCATGCAGTGGCTGGTGGAAACCCGCACGGGGGAGATCCGCGACGTGGTCTTGAACGTGCTCTCCGGCCTTGTGGGTCTGCTCTTCGCCCTCAGCCTCTTTCCGCCGGCAAGTTTCCGCTGGCGCCTGCCCATCGACACGGCTCTCGGTGACTCGGCGGCTCTCACCGCCCTGGTACTGGCCACATTCTTCTACTTCGCCCACCTGGGATACCTGATCGAAGATCCCGAGATCGGCAAGTTCCGTTCCATGTACTCCCGCGAAGAGCTTCTCCGGGTCAGCGAAGACCGCGCTCGCCGCTGGGCCACCGACCCGCCGGGAGACATCTCTCCCCTCACGATCGAAGACCAGTTCCTCTCCGAAGCCGGCTGGCACAATCTCCATCGCAACTCCAGCTTCGAGCACGGCTTCTACGGCCTGGCCCGGCACGCGAATCGGATTCTCGAAACGTACTACCTCCCCTACCTCGACCTCGAGAGCTTCCGCAACACCGGTTCCCGCCGCTTCGCCCCTCACGTCCTTCAGATTCTGGAAACCGAGGCCCCGACCCTCGACGTCGAGGGCTACCTCAGCCCGGTGCTCGAGGGCCGCATCTACACCCGCCCGTCCAAACCCGCTTTCCTCGCCGTCGCGATTCCCCTGATCTTGGCCCTCTGGTGGCTTCCGAGGTGGTGGGCACGACGCACCTCTCCCGCCTCCTGATCCCTTTCGCTTCCGCGGGAATGGCTGCAGCGTCGATCCGACCCGGTTGTTCCAACCGCTTCCTCGATTTCGCGCGAGCTCAGTGAACCAGCAACTCTCTGAAGAGAGGGGAAAAGGAGCCGCACAGCCTGGGAGGCGATCACTGCGGACCCAGCTCCAACACCATCATGGGGCCTGGAATTCCTCATCGATGTCGATGGCCATCGGCCTCAAGTTCCGTGAATGGCATGGCAAAGGGAGGAAATTCAGGTGGATCAGCACTCCGGTACGAGGAGCGCTACTTGCTCACTACGCGCCTCGGCGCCTCCCCTGGGCGGAGTCGGAAGGCAAAAAACGCTGTGCTGAAGACGAGAGCGCTGGCCATCCAGAACGGCACCGGCTCCCCCCAGCTCTGGTAGGCCGCCCCGGCCCAGACCGGACCGATCAGCCGGCTGACGCCGCCGAACGACTGCTGGACTCCCATGGTCTGCCCGATCGAATCGGGATCCGCGAAGCGGGTGATCAGCGACGTGGTCGCGGGAAAGAGAAGAGCCGTGCCCGTGGGCACCAGGACGATCGCGAGCAGGAATTGCAGGGCGTTGGTCGCGAGCGGAGCCAGGGCCATTCCCAGGCCCAGGGTCAGCGCTCCGCAGCGCAGCACCCTCACCTCGCCGAACCGCTGCACCAGGGCGCCGAGAATCAACCCGCGCATGATCAGCGACACCAGACCCACCGCCAGGTAGAAGAGCCCGATGGTCTCCTCGGTGACCCCGTATCGAGCCGCCAGGAAGAGCGCCATCACCGCGTTCATCGCCATGAAGGCCATCATGCCCGCGGTATAGATCAAGATCAGGGAGCTCACGGGCCGGGCGGGCTCCTGCAGCACTCCGAGAATCTCTCTCCAGAGAGTGAGCCGGGGGGCGGCGCCGAGTTGCGGCAAACCTCCTCCAACCGGTCGCCGACGTTCGACCGGCGCCGTCTCCTCGAGCCAACGCCAGGCGAACAGGATGTTCAAACAGCAGAGGCCAGCGGCGAGGAATCCCGGTGCCTGGTAGCTCCAACGTACGCTGTAGGAGGCGATGGCCGGCCCGATCATGACTCCCGCACTGGTGCAGGCGGTGATCCAGCCCAGGGCCTTGGCGCGCTCTTCGGGGCGTACCGAGTCGCTCACGTAGGCCGAGACCACGCTCGGAGTGCCTCCACCGACCCCCTGCAGAAAGCGGCACAGGAGGAGCAGCGCCACCGAGTCGGCGAGCCCGAACACCACGTAGGCGGTGGCGGCCAGCATCTGGGAGCAGAGGATTACCGGCCGGCGCCCCATGCGATCGGAGAGGCGCCCCCACATCGGAGCCGCGATCATCTGGGCGAGGGCGAAGGAGGCCATCAGCAAGCCCACGGTGAAGGCTCCGGCACCGAATCGAGTGGCATAGAACGGTAGCAGCGGCAAGATCAGCGCATAGCCGATCATGTCCACGAAGGCCGTGACCATCAACACCCACAGGTTCTCGAGCGAGAGCTTCTTGTCGTCGTTCGGGAGATCGGCGCTCAGGAGGTTTCCTCCCCACGACCCCAGAGCAGGAAGGCGCTGGCGCTGAGGATCATCAGCAGCACGCCATAGGCTGCCGCCACACCGAAGGCCTGGTCGCGCAGGGCACTCTGGATCTCGATGGAAATCGGTCGGGTTTCGAACGTGTAGAGGACGATCGAGGTCACGAAGTCTCCCAGAGCGGTGATGAAGGCCAAACCCATGCCCGCGACCACCGCGGGCCGCACAAGGGGCAGCACGACCCTCTGGAACGAACGGACTCGCGAAGCGCCGAGGCTCATGGCTGCCTCCTCGAGCGCGGGATCGAGCTGCCGCAGACCCGCCAGGGCGGCCCGGCCGGTGATGGGCAGACAGCGGACCAGGTAGGCGAGGGGAAGGAGAATCGGAGTGCCGACCCAGACGAAGCGGCCCACCCAGGGAGCGTGGACACTGAAGGCCGTGCCCAGGGCCACCGCGAACACAGTGCCCGGCACTGCCCAAGGCAAGGCGATGAGACCTTCCAGGAAGGCTCCCATGCGGCCTCCGTTGCGCAGAGCTTGGCGGGCCGAGAGCACTCCCAGGCTCACCGCACCCACAGTGGCGACCGTGGCCATCCACAGGGAGTTCACCATCGGGCGCAGACGCTCCCGGTCGGAAAAGAGCTCCTGGTAGTTCTGGAGATCGAGCACCGGTGGGAACCACTCGGTGGTCCAGGTGCCGTGGGGCACGAAGGAAATCAACTGGAGCGTCAGGTGGGGGAGCAGCAGGAAGACGGTCAACCCCCAACCCAGGCCGGCGAAGCCCCACCGCGCCCAGGGACTCTCGATGGGCCGCGGTCGTGGCGCCACACCGTGGGCCGAAGAGGTGGCGTCGGGTCCCTGTAGGCGGCGGATCACCACCAGGGCCGTGAGAGCCGCCAGGGCCAGCACGATCGCCTCGACCTGGGCCAGGGCATACTGACCGCTCACTCGCGAGGCCACGATCTGAGTGGTCATCACCCGGTACCCACCGGCGAAGATGTAGGGCGCCGAGAACGAGCCCAGCGAGGTCATGAAGGTGAGCAAGGCCGCACCGAGCAGGGCCGGCCGCAGCTGCGGCAGGACGACCCACCACAAGGTCCGCCAGCGGCCGGCCCCCAGGGAAGCCGCGGCTTCCAGCATCGAGCCATCGAAACGAGCCAGGCCGGCACGGGTGAAGAGGTAGAAGTACACGTACATCGAGTACGTGTGCACCAGCAGAATCGCACCCGGACCGTGCAAACGCCAGGGCGCCGAGTCCAGCCCCAGGACCAGCTGCACCAGGCGCGAGACGAAACCACTCTCGCCGTAGAGGAACAAGAAGGCGATCACCCCCACCAGAGGCGGCAGGGCGACGGGCAGAGCCACCAGGGCCCCCAACACTCGGCGACCGGGGAACTCCGTACGCTCGAACACGAACGCCAGGGGCACCCCCACCAACCCGGCCAGCACGACCGACGCGAGCGAGATCCACAGGCTGCGCCACAGGGCCAGCCATTCATCCGGGCGGCTGGCGAATTCTCGGAAGAATTCGAGGGAGATTCCGTCGGCGCCTCCCAGGGCCTCCCGCAGAGTCAGGAGCAGCGGGTAGGTCACCAGCCAGATCAGGACCGCCGCCACCAGGCGACCGGCCAGCTTGCTCCCTCTCATGAAGCGCCCGGGCGACGAAAGATCCGCGGCGCGGGTCCGGAGCTCCTCGGCGCCACATGGACCGGCTGACCGACGGTGATCTCGTCGCTGTCGGCCAGCACCTCGATCTCGATCGGGCCCGGCTCGCCGTCGAGCGTCACCGCGATCTGGAGAAACGTCTGGGCGCCGGTGAACCGCCGTTCCAACAGGACGCCGGCCAGGGATCGGGGATGATCGTCCGCGACCAGGCGGAGGCTTTCGGGACGGACCACGATTTCGACCGGCTCGCCGTTCGTGAGGGGATCGACCGAAACACCCGGCCAGCGAATCGTGTCGCCGCCGGAGCGGATCGACACGCCGGGGCTCTCCCCGGCCCCATCCGACACACCGGGAATGGCGCTGGCCCGGCCCACGAAGGTGGCCACGAAACGGGTATCGGGCAAGCGGTAGAGCTGGTCGGGAGTGCCGACCTGGTCGAGGTGCCCGGCATTCAGCACCGCGACCCGATCGCCGAGGTGAAAGGCCTCTTCCTGCTCGTGGGTCACGAGCACGGTCGTGATGCCGATCTTCTTCACTGCCGTGCGCAGCTCACGCCGGGTGCGCTCTCGCAGCGCGGGATCGAGATTCGAGAGAGGCTCGTCGAGGAGCAGGATCCGCGGCTCCGGCGCCAGGGCTCGGGCCAGTGCCACTCGCTGCTGCTGCCCCCCGGAGATCTCGCTGACCTTGCGCTCGCCGAGCGTCTCGAGACCGACCAGGGCCAGCATCTCGCCTACACGACCCGGGATTCGAGCGCGATCCCACCTCTGGGACTCCAGGCCGAAGGCGACGTTCTGTGAGACGGTCAGGTGGGGGAAGAGGGCATAGTGCTGAAACACCATGCCGAAGCCACGCTTCGCAGGCGGCAGGGCTCCGACCTCCTCGCCGCCGACCCGGATCGTGCCGCGGTCGGGGCTCTCGAACCCTGCCAGGAGCCGCAGGGCCGTGGTCTTGCCGCTGCCGCTGAGGCCGAGCAGGGCGAGGATCTCTCCCTCCGCCAGCTCCAGGCTCAGGCCCCGTAACACCCGGACATCGCCGAAGCTCTTTTCCAGACCCTGCAGCTCGAGAAATGCCGAGACGTCGGTCACCCCTCGTCTCCTTTGCCACGGACCTCGCGATCCCACGTGTTCATCCACTGGGCACCTTCGGCTTCCAGCAGATCCCAGTCGACGTCGGCCTCTACCAGGTCGGCGAGGGCCTCGCGCGCCCAATCCGGTAGATCCTCCGCCGCCAGGTCGGTCCGGGCGGGAAGCCGGAAGGCGTTCTCCGCGGCCAGGAGCTGGGCTTCCCGGCTGCCGATCCACTCGATGAACTGGTGCGCTCTCTCGCCGTTCTTCGACCCCTTCACCAGGGCGATGGAATCTTCGATCACCGGCGAGCCGGACGTGGGGAAACGGTAGCCGAGGGGTGCGCCACGAAGCCGCTGGAAGAGGATGTCGGTCAGCTCCCAGAGGGTGACCTGCCCCTCCTGGCGAACGATCTTCTGGTGCAGGAGCGCGGGGCTGTGAGCGTATTCCTTGGTCTGCCCGTCGAGGCGGCGGAGCCAGTCGAAACCGGCGTCGGTGTTGCCGGTTTCGGCCACGGAGCGGGCCAGGACCATACCGAAGATCGTACGCATGGTGCCGCTGGCGAGAGGATCGCGGATCACGACCTGGCCTCGCCAGCGCTCGTCGAGCAGATCCTCCCAGTCCCGTGGGGCGTCCTCCGGCGCCACCACCTCCTCGTTGAAGACCAGGATCGGCGGAGTGCGGTAGAGAGAGAAGTAGAAGTCGTCCGGATGCCGGCCTTTTTCGCCGATGGCATCGGCCCAGCTCGGGCGGTAGGGCTCCAGCAGGCCATCCGCGACCGCTCGGGAGAGAATCGTCGCTGGCCCGCCGAACCAGACATCACACTGCGGGTTGGCGCTCTCGGCCCGCACCCGGTCGTAGACCTCCTGCGAGCCCATGTCCAGCCAGCGGACGTCGACTTCGGGATTCTCGGCTTCGAAGGCTTCCTCGACCAGGCTCAGGAGATCCCGGCCATGGGGTGAGTAGAGCACCAGGGTCTCGCGGCCGTCGCCACATCCGGTGCAGGCGAGCCCGAGAAGGACGACCACGAAGAATCTCGAAGAACGGGTCATGGTGAACTCTCCTCGGAGCTCCGGACCTCTTTCGGGCCCGTGGAAGCGGAATCGGCCGACTCCGGCGCGGAGGCCAGGCCGAGCAGGTTGGCAAAGAGGCGGTAGGCGCCGACAACACCCGCCGGCAGCTGGCGAAAAAACGCCAACCCGGTGTAGACCCAGGTTCCGCGACCGAGCTTCGTTACCAGCAGCCCGCCGAGCTGCTCGTCTCCGCCGGGGTCGACCATGGCCAGGAGCGGCTGGTACTGCGCGGCCCAGGTTCCCGCGAAGTAGAGGCCTCGCTCCTGGACCCAGTGGTCCCAATCCGTCGCCCGGATGGGGTTGGGATTCGTGAAGACGGGATGCGTCGGCTCCAGGAGCCGGACGCTGGCCGTCTCGTCGGTCACTCGGTCGTGGGGTCGGTCGATATCGAAGGGATAGGGGGCGAAGTCGCCGCCGGCAAAGAAGTACTGCTGGTACTGGACGATCACCAGGCCCCCCGCCTCGGCGTAGCGCAACAGCCGAGCGTTGGCCCGGGCCAGCGCCGGCTCCACCTCGAAAGCTCGGGGACCGATGACGATCGCGTCGAATCTCGAGAGATTGCCTTCGGCGAGAGCGCGGGCCGGCAAGATCTCGAGGGGCACACCGGCCTGCAACAGGCTCTCCGGAATCCGATCGGAAGCTCCGCGGACATAACCCACGCGCTGTAGCTCTGGCCACTCGAGCTCTCCCAGGGCGAGCTCCAGGCGAGCCGTGCGGTGGGTCGGTGTGGCCCGGACATGCTCATAGTCCACCAGCGGCAACGCGTGGCCGAAGCGGCGGCCCATCTCGTCGACCGCGACGAATTCGATCCCGTAGTGGCCGTCTCGGGCATCGGGCGGAATCGGAATCTCGATCTCCAGCTGGCTCGATCCCTTCGGCTCCTCGACCTCGACCCGCATCGGGTCCACCGCCGGCCAGCCGGCCGGTGTCCGGGCTTCGACCCGGACACCGGTAGGACGCTCCAGGTGGGATCGCACCTCGATCTCCACACGAGAGGCCTTGTCTCCCCTCGCCACCACCAGCAGCGAGGGCTCGATCCCGATCTCGATCGGTGGCACGATTCGCAGGGGCCGGCGAACCTCGCCCCGGGCCTGGTCACGCACCCGCTGCACGACCTCGCGTTCGAGAGCCAGATCGGCTCCGAGGACTCGAAACCGAAAGACCAGGCGGATCGGAGGCGCCTCGAAGGGCTCTCCACGTTGCTCGGCGGGTACCTTCGACCAGTCGTAGAGAAATCCTCGTGTCGGGCGCTTACGGAAGTAGGGAAGGGTGGGAGACGCGGTGTCCGGGACCCGCAGACGTAGATGCCGCTCGGAATCGACCCGGGCCGAGAATCGAGAACGCCCGGGCTCCGCGGGTCGATCGTCGAGCAAGAGCCATTCTTCTTCGGCCCGGATTTCGATCTCGAGTCCTTCGACGGCATGAGGCCCGGCGTTCCAGAAGAAGATCTGAGCTTCGAGCTCCTGTCCGGGGAGCAGGATTTCTCGGTCGGTCACGGCGTCTGCGAAGATCTGGGCGGCGCCCGCCAGGGCCTCGGCCGCGATGCCCTGTTTTTCCTGCAGCAGCCGGAGCACATGGAGCACCGGAGACCGAGGGTCGCGGTCGGGAGCCGCAGTTTCGAGGGCCCGTTCGGCGTCCACCAGCTGACGGTGGAGATCCGCCAGCAGGGGTGCGACGGCCGCCGGTGCCGAGGCCCGGAGCTCTTCCCGGGCACGGAGAGCCAGTGCTTCGATCCGCTGCAGCCGCTCTTCCATTGCATCCTGTAGGGCCGGATCGTCCAGGATCCGGGCCATGGCCGGCACGGGCATCCGTGTCGGGGTGAAGAACTCGTCGTGTCTCTTCCCGTCCACGAAGAGCAGACGAGACGCGTAGTCGCCGAGGGGCTGCAGCGAGCCCATGTCCTGGCACCGATGCTGCGAACGGCTCTCGAGAGCGATCTGCAAGATCGAGCGCCCGGCCCAGGGATCGATCTCCCCCATCGCCACGGTAGGACCGTCGTCCTCCCCACCGCGGGCGCGGCGGTAGAACGCCTCGACCTGCCAGGGAGGCAGCCCTTCGGCCAGGAGATGGGGAAAAGCCTCCGGATCGGCCGCCAGGGCCAGGGCCTCGTGGGCCACCACTCCCGACGCCTGGTGCTGGCCGTGGCCGGCCCGGGCGTCGGGTGGGAAGATCGCAACCACCACCTGCGGCCGAAAGCGCCGGATCACGCGGACCGTATCTTCGAGCAGGGCCTCCTTCGGCCAGCGTTCGAAGGTTTCGTCGAGAGATCTCGTGTACCCGAAGTCGAAGGCCCGAGAGAAGAATTGATGCGCCCCGTCGATACCCCGAGCCGCCAACAGCTCGCGGGAGCGCAGGAGACCCAGGTCGGCTCCGAGCTCGGCACCGATCAGGTTCTGCCCTCCCTCGCCACGACTGAGCGAGAGATACGCGGCTTCGCCCGCTCGCGCGCGGGCGACCCAGGTCAGCAGCGCGGTGTCTTCGTCGTCCGGGTGGGCTGCGATCATCAGCAGGCGGCGGTGGGTGGAGAGTCGCTGTAGGGCACGGTCGAGCGCGGGGACCCCGCCGTTCGAAGCTGGCTCGAGAGCTGCTGGCCGGGCCTCCGCCGTCTGCTGCGGAGCGAACAGGAACAACAGAGCCACCAGAAATCCGGTGCCCAGGAGCGGTCGGGTGCAATCTACTCGGGATCCCCTCATCACGAGCTGGATTCTAGTGTAGATCCCACTCGAGGAAGTGCTCACTGAAGCCCAATGCCCGTCGGCGCCCGTGTTTTCCGTCGAAGACCCGCCTTCGGGCCTGCCGACGACAGTCCATGGTATCGTCGGCAGGAAACGGAGAATCGCCATGCTTCCTGGCACCGAACCCACCCTCGAAGATCCGTCCGGGTCTCAGCAGTTCGTCTTCCTGGACCGGTTGAAGAAACAATTCGGCGAGCTCGACTACCACGAGTTCATCCGACAGGTGCAGGAGCCCACTCTGCTCGTGGTGCATCGCGAGCGAGAAGGGGGGCCGAGCGACATCCTGGATCCGGCCGACAAGGGTGTGCAGCTCCTCACCATCTCGATCAAGAGCACGGCGATCCTCAAATACCTCGGCAAAGCGGCCTTCGTCACCAAGCGGCCGGGAAACCCCTTCGCACACCTGATCTCGGTCGGCCGCTCGGCTCGCAACGACATCACGATCGCCGTGGACTCGGTGTCCAAGGTGCACGGATATTTCGTGTCCGAGGGCGAGAGCTGGTGCTTCACCGACCACGGCTCGACCAACGGTTCGTCGCTCGACGGTGAAGAGCTGGACTCGGGACGGAAATATCCCCTGAAGAACGGCCAGATCCTGCAGCTCGGCCTGGAAGTGATGCTGGAGTTCCTCACCCCCGAGGGTTTGTACCAGAAGCTCTCGAAGTAAGGGTCCGCACAGAGCCCAGCTCCCACAGCTCGAGGAGGTGAAGGTGCGCCTCTCGCAGGGCACGCGAGTGGGGCGTACTGAGGATCCGCCGCAACGAGCGGAACGAAGCGAGAGGTGATGCAATTGCCCCCGAGATGGGAAGTTGTTTCTGTGCCGACCCAAATCTGAGCAAACCCCTCTAGACCTGTACAATTCACCTGGAGCCGACTCTTTCGGGTCGAAGGAATCTGTGCAAGACAAGGGGGGACCATGTCGACCGACACTCGCCATCCACTCACTTCGGAACGATCCGAGCTCGACGCCTTCGAGCTCTTCCAGGGACTCGACCCCGAGAAGAAGGCCGAGCTCATCCGCCATTTCGAGGTGCTCGATCTTCCGTCGGGACAAACCGTCATCCAGGAGAGCCAGACCGCCCAGGCGTTCTTCGCCATCGTCTCCGGCTCCCTCGCCGTCTACCGCGACGCGGTCGGTCAGCCGGTGAACCTGCTGGCTCGCCTGGGTCCCGGAGATTTCTTCGGGGAGCTGGGAATCTTCGGCTCGGGCATCTACTCCGCCTCCGTACGGACCACGGAGGCGTGCCGGCTCCTGAAGATCGAAAAAGAGACCTTTCTCGATCTGTTGCGCGATCAGGCCGAAATCCTCCAGCAGCTCCAGCAGGCCGCCGCCCGGCGCCACGCAGACAACGTCGCCAAGACCCTCGAGATGGGTCGGCGTCGAGAGGTCCGAATTCGGTGCGGCAACCGAGCTCGGTTGATATCGCCCGAAGAAGACCGACAGGTCGTGGTCGACAATCTCTCGGTCGGAGGGGCCTGCCTCCGCGAAGCGCCGGAGTCCTGGCAAGTTGGTGAAGAACGAGCCTTCGAGATCGCGATTCGCGAGGTTCTCCTGCCGCTGACGGCAGAAGTGGTGTGGAGACAAGGAGATACCGTGGGTCTCCACTTCATTCGACGCTCCGAGAATCACGATATGATCCTACAAATGGCCATTCGATTGCTGCTGGAGTCAGCGAGCTGAGACCATTTCCTGATAACCTCCGCAGCAAGAGAGTCGATCAGAGCCTCGGAAAAAAACTCTGAAACCATCGACTGCTTTCCTCCGGGTTCGACTTCCCGTTCGATCGGACCCTTCCAATCCGCTTCGAAAGCTCGGTAGTGCCGATCGGGCACGTCGGCGCAGGCTTCGGCCCCGACATGACCGGGACACACTTGGAGGAGACGCAGCGCTACCGGTGTGGTAAGTGCCGCAAGATCATCGGGCGGGAATCGAGCTCGGGCTCTCTCCGGTGGTCGTCGACAAGCGATCCAGGAACCAGGCTAGGGCAACCCTCGAGCACGTGACTCCCCCGAGAATCCATGTGCGGAGGGTCATCGTAGGAACCACTCTGGTCTCTCGCCTCTCCCTCTGTGCCGCTCTCCGGCCGGAGGCTGTCGAAACCAGGCTGTAAGAACTCTGCGGGCTTCTTTCTCCCCGCACAACATATTTCGAGGCAAAGGAGGTCGTCGAATGTCCCAGGTTTTCGACCAGTTCGCGGATGAGTACGGTCCGGAGAAGATCGTCTACATCTACGAGCCGCGCTGCGGTCTCAAGGGCATCGTCGTCATCGACAACATCTCCGCAGGGCCCGCGATCGGCGGTATCCGAATGGCTCCCGACGTTTCCACCGAAGAGGTGTTTCGCCTGGCGCGGGCCATGACCTGGAAGAACGCTCTGTGCGGGATTCCCCATGGAGGAGGAAAGTCCGCCATTCTCGCCGACCCTGCGGCCCCGAATCGCGAGACCCTGATCCGCCAGTTCGCGCGGGCCATGGAATCGATGGAGGGATACATTCCCGGCCCCGACATGGGAACCGACGAGGTGGCCATGGCCTGGGTTCGCGACGAGATCGGTCGTTCGGTCGGCCTGTCCAAGGTTCTGGGTGGCATTCCCCTCGATCAGATCGGAGCGACCGGCTACGGCCTCGCCGTCTGCGCCCAGGTGGCCCAGGACTTCATCGATCTCCCGCTCGACGGGGCCCGGGTCGTCGTACAGGGCTTCGGCAACGTGGGCTCCCATGCCGCTCGCTATCTCGAGGAGCGTGGAGCGATCCTGGTCGGCGCCAGCGATCTCGACGGCACCATCTACGACGAAAACGGAATCGATGTCGACAAGCTCAGCGCCGTGAAGGCGGAGACCAGACGGGTCACGACCTACGAAGGCGGCCAGAAGATGCCGATCGACGCCTGGATCGACATCCCCTGCGACATCTTCGTGCCCGCGGCACGTCCCGATGTGATCGACGAGATCAACGCTCCGATGCTCAAGTGCAAGCTGGTGCTGCAGGGAGCCAACATACCGGTAACGGCGCGGGCGGAGCGGATCCTGCACGATCGCGGCATTCTCTCGGTACCTGATTTCGTGGCCAATGCCGGCGGCGTGATCTGTGCGTCTGTCGAATACAAAGGTGGAACCCAGCGGCAGGCGTTCGAGACGATAGAGGAG
>CAZMEL010000236.1:0-12702 GCA_964565225.1 uncultured Thermoanaerobaculia bacterium
ATAATGTCTCGCTCTGGCTTGCAGTCGACTTTCACCACGGGCTGCTAGGGAGTGGAGCTCTCGTTCGAGGTGCCAGCCGGCGGGAGGATCGAGCACACTCTCGGATCATTCGCCGTACATCTCTTCGATCAATTCGGCAAAGTGCTCGTGCACCACCTGGCGTTTGACCTTCAGGGTCGGAGTGAGCTCACCGTCTTCGAGGGTCAGGGGCCGCGGCAAGATGCGGAAGGCGCGAACGGTCTCGACCCGGGCGACCCGGGCATTGACCAGCTCGATCCACTGCTCCACCTCGCGCGCCGCCGTCTCCGCGGTGGCTTCGGCGTCCGGATCGACGACGATCAGGGCGGAGAGGAACCGGCGGTTGTCGCCCACCAGGACCACCTCGGCGATCAGGTCGTGCTCCTTGAGCATCGCCTCGATCCCCGCGGGAGCGATGTTCTTGCCCCCGGACGTGATGATCAGCTCTTTCTTGCGCCCGGTGATGGTCAGGTAACCCTCGGCATCGAAGCTTCCGAGATCTCCGGTGTGCAACCAGCCGTCTACCAGGGCCTCCGCGGTCGCCGCGTCGTCTTTCAGATAACCCATGAAGACGTTGGGACCGCGCACCAGAACCTCCCCATCGTCGGCGATACGAACCTCGACCTCCGGCAAGGGCGGCCCCACGGTGCCGAGCTTCGATCGCCCGGCGCTGCTCCAGGTCGCCGGACCACAACACTCGGAGAGACCGTAGACCTCGAAGATCCGGATGCCGAGACCGGCGAAGAAGTCGAGCACCTCCCGCTGGATCGGCGCGGCACCGGAGGAGGCGACCTTGGCCGCGCTCAGGCCCAATCGATGCCGCACCTTGGAGAGCACCACGCGATCGGCCAGGCGGTGGCGCAGCCCCAGCCAGAGCCCCGGAGATTCTCCCTGGTCGAGGAGCCGGGAGACGTCGCGCCCCACGCCGGTCGCCCACGCCAGCAGCGACCGGCGGAGGGGGCTGGCTCCGCGGAGCCCTTCGCGCACCGCTCCGTAGATCCGTTCCCAGACCCTCGGCACCCCGAAGAAGAGGGTGGGCTGCACATCCCGGAGGTTCTCGGCCAACCGTTCCGGCGCTTCGACGTAGTAGACCGCGTAGCCGACGAAGACGGAGATGTGGATCGAGATCATCTGCTCCGCGATATGCGCCAGGGGCAGGTAGGAGACCACTCGATCCGAAGGTTGCAGCCCGTGCAGCTCCGCACCGATCCGCCCGGTCTCGGAGATGTTGGCGTGGGAGAGCATCACCGCCTTGGGGGTGCCGGTGGTGCCGGAGGTGTAGATCAAGGTCGCCGTCTGCTCGGCGCGGATCGCCGCCTCCCGGGCCTCCGCCGTGCTCTCGGGCACCTCGTCCGCCCGTGCCAGGAATTCTTCCCAGGTGAGCACATGGGGCCCTACCTCTCCCAGGCCCTCGGAGCTCATGACCACGACATGGCACAGGTCGGCCAGCTCGCCCCGAGCGGCTTCGACTTTTTCCAGCTGCTCGCGATTCTCCACCACCACGACCCGCGATTCCGCATGCCGCAGGATGTACGCAACCTGGCCGGAGGAGCAGGTCTGGTAGATGCCGGCAGGCACGGCGCCCGCAGCCATGGAACCGACGCAGGTGATCATCCATTCCGGGCGGTTGAAACCGAGGATTCCGACCGTTCCACCGGGCTCGACTCCGAGCGCGATCAGAGCACGGCTCGTGGCCCGGACCTCGGCCGCCAGCCGGCTCCACGAGGTCTTCTTCCAGCCGGAAGCGCCGCGAATGGCCACTGCCGTTGCCTCGGGCCGCTCGGCCGCATGATCGTGGAGACGAGAAACAACCGTCTGCATCGGCGATCCTCCTTGGTGTGTCCGCCGGAGCCACCACGGCACCTCCCATCGCGATTCACCTGGAGATTCCAGTACCATTGGGAGGCAGCGGCCATCGGCCGAATCATGAATACTCGGAGGATATCTCAATGTCCAGACGCTTCTTCCACCAGTGCCTCCCGGTCCCGATCCTGGTGCTGTGTGCCACCGGTGTCGCCTTCGCCCAAGGCGTAACTCTCTATGAACACACCGACTACCGCGGCAGGAGCCAGGTCTTCTACGACGACATGGCCGAGCTCGGAAAGACGAACATCGGGAATGATCGGGTCAGCTCGGTGCTGGTAGACCCCGGCTGCGAGGTGACTCTCTACTCGGACTCCGACTTCCGAGGCCGGTCGCAGACCCTGCGCGAAGACGCGCCCGATCTAGACCGCCTGGCCATTCGCAACGATTCGGTCTCCTCGATCAAGGTCGACTGCCGGCGACCGCGGTCCGACCGGCCACAGGAGAACCGCAGCGGCGACGGTGTGACCGCCTACTCCGGCACCAACTACAGCGGCTACCACGAGGTCTTCCGGCGAGACGAGCCGTACCTCGTGGACAACTCGATCGGCAACGACAGCATTCGCTCCGTGCGGGTCCCCGAGGGTTGCGAGGTGACGGTCTACGAGCACGAGGACTACGGCGGCCGCAGCGTCACCCTCAACCGCGACCACACCGACCTGGCCCGCACCCAATTCGGCCGTGCCGGGGCTTCGTCTCTGCGAGTCAGCTGCGATCGGTACCGCTCCAACGACTACGGCAATGGCTCCGGCGATCGCTACGACGATCCGCGCTACGACGACCGCAGGGCCCGTGGTGTCACCTTCTTCCGCGACGAAGACTTCCGGGGCTCGAGCGAGACCTACTGGAACGACCAGAGCAATCTCGACGGCTCGACCGTGGGCAACGACCGGATCACCTCGGTGCGGGTCGATTCCGGATGTCGGGTCGTCCTGTACAGCGACGCAAATTTCCGCGGCCGCTCGACAGAGCTCACCCGCGACATCGGGAACCTGAAGGGCACCGCGGTCGGCAACGATACGGTCTCCTCGTTCCGGATCGATTGTTCCCGCGGCCGGCGGTAGAGCCGGCCATGTTGTTCACCCCCGAGCACCAGCTGATCCGCGAGTCTCTGCGGCAGTGGATCGAGGAGACGATCAATCCCCACGTGGACGAATGGGAAGAGGAACGCTCGTTTCCCGCGCACGAGGTCTTCAAGTCCCTCGGAGAGGCCGGATTTCTCGGCGTCACCAAGCCGACCGAATACGGCGGCTCCGGGCTCGACTGGTCCTACGCCATGGTGATGGCGGAAGAGCTCGGGCATATTCGCTGTGGGGCGATCCCCATGGCGATCGGCGTGCACACCGACATGTGCACGCCGGCTCTGACCCGATTCGGGTCGGAAGAGCTGAAGCAGGAATTCCTCGTGCCTTCGATCGCCGGTGACGTGGTCGGGTGCCTGGGGGTGAGCGAATCGTCCGCCGGCTCGGACGTGGCGGCCATCCGGACCACGGCGCGCAAGGACGGCGACGACTACGTGATCCGCGGCGAGAAGATGTGGATCACCAACGGTGCCCAGGCCGACTGGATGTGTTGCCTGGTGAACACCGGGGAAGGAGCTCCCCACCGCAACAAATCCCTGGTGGTCGTTCCGATGGGCTCTCCCGGGATCGAACGCTCGCGCAAGCTCCACAAGCTCGGTATGTGGGCGTCCGACACCGCCCAGATCTTCTTCGACGATGTCCGGGTACCCCAGCGGTACCTGATCGGCGAAGAAGGTATGGGCTTCGTCTACCAGATGCAGCAGTTTCAGGAAGAACGTCTCTGGGCTGCGGCCAACGCCATGACCGGTCTCGAGAATGTGATTCGCGAGACCATCGCCTACACCCGGGACCGGCAAGCCTTCGGCAAATCGATTCTCGACAACCAGGTCGTGCATTTTCGGCTCGCCGAGCTGCTGACCGAGGTCGAGGCCCTGCGCGCCCTCACCTACCTCGCCACCGAACGCTTCGTGGCCGGCGAAGACATGACCCGCCTCGCCTCGATGGCCAAGCTCAAGGCCGGCCGCCTGAGCCGCGAGGTCACCGACGCCTGCCTCCAGTACTGGGGCGGCCAGGGTTACATGTGGGAGTCGCCGGTGGCCCGCGCCTTCCGCGACTGCCGCCTCCTCTCCATCGGCGGCGGTGCCGACGAGGTCATGCTCGGCATCATCTGCAAGCTCGAGGGTATGCTGCCGGGCTGAGCCGGGCGTTCTGGAAGCTACTCCGCGGAAGCGCCGCGGAAGACTCCCGCCTCGACGAAGATCTGGAAGAGGGCGGGATCGAGCATGTCGCTCTCCACCTCGGCGCGCATGATGTCGAGCGCACGCTCGCGGCTGACGGCCCGCTTGTAGGGACGATCGGCGGCGGTCAGAGCGTCGTAGATGTCGGCGATGGTCATCATCCGGGTCTGCACGGGAATCTCGGCCGCCGAGATCTGCCGCGGGTACCCTCTGCCGTTGAGCTTTTCGTGGTGCCCATAGGCGATATTCGGAATCTGCGAGAGCTCTTTGGTCCAGGGGATCTGGCTGAGGAAACGGAAGGTGTGGGTCACGTGGCTCTCGATCTCTCGGCGCTCCGCGAGGTCGAGGCTACCCTTGCGGATCGTCAAACAGCGCAGCTCGTGGTCCGAGAGGAAGGTTCGTGACCGGCCGGTGGCGTCGACGTATTGGCTCTGGGCGAGGAGGGTCAGATCCTCGAAACAGCCCTCTTGCAGCACCGTGGGCTCGTTGGCTTCGCGAACCAGACCCAGGAAACGGTCGAGGATCTCGATCTGCCGCCGGTAGTCCTGCTCGATCCGTTCGAGGGCTTCGGGGTAGCCACGGCGTCCGTTTTTCTCCAGGTACTCCACTCGTCGCCGGTAGAGCTCGCTCTCGGCGCTGCGACGGATGAAATCGAATCTCTGCTCGATGAGCTCCAGCTCCCCGGAGTACAGCTTCTTCGCCTTGACCAGCACTTCTTCGCGCACGCCGACCTTGCCGAAGTCGTGCAGCAGGCCCGCGTAGCGGATCTCCCGCAGCTCCTCTCGCGAGAAACGGACGGTGGCGAAACGACCGTCGGAAATTCCGTCCACGGTCTCGGCAAGGCTCACCGTCATATCGGCGACCCGCTGGGAGTGACCGGAAGTGGTGGGGTCCCGCTGCTCGATGGCGGTAACCGCCGCGGTCACGAACCCCTCGAAGAGCCGCTCGATGCTCGCGTGCAGCTGGGCATTCTCGATGGCGATCGCCGCCTGGCTCGCCAGCGACATACAGACCTCCACCGAGCGGCGACCGAACGATTCCACCTCCTGCTCGAAGTCTTCCGGCTCTCGCAGCAGGGTCTCGACACGGCGTTTGCGGTTGATCAGCTGCAGAACTCCGGTCACCTCTCCGTGGTGGTTCCGCATGGGCAGGGTCAGCACCGAACGGGTGCGGTACCCGTGTTTCTGATCGAAGGAGCGGTTGATCTTGTACTCGGCTCCCGCATGCAGTGAGTAGGCGTCGTGGATCACCAGCGGCTCGCAGGTCGAAGCCACGTAGCCGGCCAGGCTGGAGCGGTCGATCGGAACGGTGAACTCGCTCCATTCGAGCTCCGGCCGAGAGTGGTTCTGCGCCAGCTTGAAACGCAGGCGGTTGCCTTCTTCACACAGGTACAGGCTCCCAGCGTCGGCCCGGGTCAGGTCCCGCGCCTGGGAGAGGATCAGGGTCAGCAGCTTGTGGGTGTCGCGCACGGTCGAGAGCGACGAGCCGATGCGTGTGAGCTCCGCGACTTCCCGGGTCCGGATCGCCGCCTCCTGGCGGGCTCGCAAGGCTTCTCTGCGGGCCGCCGCGACCCGATAGGCCGAACGAATGGAGAGCAGCAGCTGGCGTTGGCCCGGAGGGTGGGGCACGAAGCCGTCGAGAAGTCCGTCGGGGTAAGACGCCGGCACGTCCGGCTCGCCCGGTGCTCCGAGCAGCACCACAGCGCCGCCGGCCTCGACGAACCGCCACAGATTTTCCGAATCGAAGGCGTCTCTCTGTTCGGCGCCGACCATCAACACGGTCGCTTCTTCCCCCGCCACCAGGTCCGTCGGCGAGCTCACCTCGCGAGAGAGAACCCCACTCGAGGCCAGCGCCCTGGCCACATCGGCACCGAGCTCCGAAGCCGGTCGCAACAGCACGAACTGGCTTCGGGGCGGAATCGAGGGAGCTCCTCCTGGAGCGTTCTCGAGCTCGCTGTCCCGCAGCACCGTCATGAGAGGCTCAGGGAGCCGGTTCCCCGTTGGAGCGCGACCAGGCCGAGGTATCGCCACTCTCGAAGCCGTCGGCAAAGAGGGCGGGCACACAGTTCGAACAGACCAGGGCGAAGTCCTGATCACTGGAGTCGCCCACCAGGGGCACTCCGTCGCCCGCGATCGAGGTCCCGAGCACGGTGATCTTCGCCGAGTAGCCGGGAGCCTCGACGAAGACGTTTTCCATGTTGTTCAGGGAATCGACCGCCATGTCCTCGTTCGACCAGCCACCGGTGAACTGGTTGCCTCGGTAAGCCGTCGGCCCCTGGGTCACGAGAAGATCGAGGTCGTTCACCAGGGCCGGGCTCGCCCCCAGGGAACCGGGCGCGTCCGACCACACCAGGGTCACCTTCAGAGGCTGCGCAGGATCGGCCACTCGCACGACCTGCTCGAAGTGCTCTCCGCTATCGTCGAGTAGGGTTTCCTGGTCGAAGTAGAGGGTCGGCACCGCCGGATCGAGAATCGCTGTCGAATGGATTCGCCCCCAGCCTTCGTCGAAGTTGGGAATCGACGGCGTGCTGGAGATGTCGACCGCGGTGTTGATCAGCAGGGCCTTGGCCATCGCCGGGCTCGGATCGGCTCCTCCGTTCGCCTGGCGCCACCACTCGGTGAGCAGCACCACCGCACCCGACGCATGGGGCGCGGCCATGCTGGTGCCGGTGCAGAACGAGTACAGGTTGTTGGTGTTGGCGATGGGGCTCGCGCAGAGGCCCCCGAGATCGTTGCGGGTCGAGGCGATGCTCTGCCCCGGAGCCGCAATGGTGGGTACGTATCGCCCGTCGACCGCCGGGCCCCGGCTGCTGCTGTTGTACATCGCGTCGATGTTGCCGGAGGTCCGGAAGTTCTGGGTACCGGCCGTGACGATTGCGTTCTTGCACTCCTTGGGTGCGGTGAGGGTCATGGGAGAGGAGCCCGAGTTGCCGGCCGAGAACACCACGATGTGGGGCTCGGCGATCTCGGGGGTGTCGAAGTCACCGTCGCGGACCATGAAGTCGAACGTGCGTTCCGAGTCCTGGTACCCGTGCGCCGTTCCTTCTCCGGTGGTCCAGGAGTTGTTGACACCCACCGCCCCTCCCTGCACCGCCACCTGGCTGTAGAGCTCGAGCGGCTGGTCGCTGCCGAAGATGTTGAGGGCGAAGATGGAGTGGCCGGGTGCCACTCCGAGCCCGTAGAGAAAGCCGTCGCTGTCGGTGAATCCGGCCGTGGCATCGGCGCCGACGATCCCCGCCACATGGGTTCCGTGGCCGCCGGGACTGTTGCAATCGGTGCCGGGCTGCCCGGGAGCGCTGCAGTCGGCCCCGGGAACGCTGAAACCACCCACGATCCGTGGCCCGAGGTCGGGATGGTCGTAGTCGACTCCGGTGTCGGCGATCGCCCAGATCACATCGGTGCCGTCGAATCCGAGATCGTCGAGGTGATCCCCGTACCCCAGCGCCGGAACACCCCCGGGGTGGTTTCCCGCCACGATCTGGCTCGACATCTCGTCCTCGAGCCGGGGAGCTCCCCTGCGCCCCCCGAGCCAGACGACCTGGGGGACCCGAGCCAGGGCCGGGTACGCCGTCGGCGAGGCCAGGAGCACCGCCCGCCAGAGCACGCGGTCGGGTTGCGCCGGAGCTACCGACGTCACCTCTGCGCCGGTGAGGGCCAGAGCTCGCAGAGTGCTGTCGCGATCCCCGTCGTCGTAGAAGATCGCCGTCACCTTCCGAGGCTCATCTCCGTGAGTGTCGAGATCGGAGCCGAGCTTGTAGGCGGGGTGGAAGTCTCCGCTCCAGCGGACGAAGCCGGCACCCTCGAGACTCTCCGTGGCCGCAGCGGAGCCCCAGACGAGGTAGGTCAGGTGAGGGTAGTACTGCAACACCCGCTGGCCGGACGCCTCCAGGGACTGCAACCATTCCGAGCGCGGAGGGCCCAGGAGCTGCACCAGACGCAGGCGATCACCTTCGCCGGAGGACCGGAGCTCCGTGGCGACCACCGGCTCCTCCTCGCGAATCGGATCGAAGTCATAGCCGGGGACCCGGATCCGGGCCGCGCCCACCACCACCACTGCCCGGGCTCCACTCGCCACGAGGGCCCGGTGCTCGGCCGGCGTGATCCGGAGCCAGTAATAGGAGCCGTAGTCGATCGCCGTTTCGGGCTCGATTCCGATCTCTCCCAGGAGTCGAAGATCGGCAGCAGGTACACGGATCGCCAGGGGCTCCGACGCCGAAGCCGAGGTGGATCCGAGGGCCGAAAGTGCGACGATCGAGACGAGGAACATCGAAGCCCGGAAGGTCGGGCCGGGCAGGGGTCGTTTCATACGGACCATGGCTAGCGGGTCTCCCCGGTCGGCGGCGGGTTCGGCAAAGAGCTCAGGCGAATGACCGGAAGTCTAGCACGCTGCCGCCACCGGTCCGGACGGGAGCTCAGTGAAGCGCTCGCAACAGAATGGCACCGCCGACCACCACCAGGACTCCCCCCACATAGCCCCGCAACAGGCGCCGGGAGAGGCGGGCCGCGAGCCGCGGTCCGAGCTGACCTCCGACCACGACCCCGGGCACGACGAAGAGGGCCATCGCGAAGATCTCGGCGCGATGATCGACCAGAGCTCGAAAGAGGGTCCTGTCGATTCGGGCCAGCACGGCGGCGAGGCTCGCCGCGAAGACCAGGGCCACCGAAGCTCCCACCGCCTTCGCCGGCCGGCTCGATCGGCTCTGGCCGAGTAGCTCCGGCAAGAGCACCACTCCCGAGCCGGTCGCCAGGATGCCCTGGGCGAGCCCCGCCAGCAAACCCTTCCAGGTCTTTGCCGGAGGGGGCGCATTGGAAGTCTCCGGCGGCTGCCGGGCGACGACGGTTTCGTGCAGCAGACTCACTCCGTACGCCGCGGCAAAGACCCCGAAAGCCGCCAGCAACGAACGCACCGGGAGATAGGTCGAGAGCACCGCCCCGAGAACCGCACCCGCCCCGACTCCCGGCAGATAACGCCGGATCAGATCGAGATCCAGCGTGCCGGCCCGAAAGTTGCGAGCCACGCCGGAACCCGAGCCGAAGAGCATGGTGAGCAATGACATCCAGAACGCCACTCTCGGCTCCAGGCCCATACCCAGGAGATAGATCGGGATCCAGAAGTTGGACCCGGCGATTCCGCTCGACATCGCCACCGACGCCACCGCGACGCCGATCGGCAACAACCAGATGACCTCCAAGGAAATCTCCTAGCCCATCCTCGATCGTGCGCTGGCCGAGCCGACGGCGACATTTGCCAGATCGACCCACACTACCTGGAAATCCGGAGCAGCGGGCTCAGCTTCGTCATCGATCGGCTCGAGGGCCGACCTCTCTACCGCCCTGTGAGCCTGGAAAAACAAGGAAACGAGCCGGCCTGACCGATCCGGCCAAACGAGCTGCGCTGAGCCCGAAGCCTCCGGTGGAGGGCAACCCGAAGCTCGCCGTCAGTTGATCTGCCGCCGCGCCCAGGACAACACGCTCTGCAAGCTCTCCCCGCTGGGTCTCTGGCTCGGAGCCTCTGCTTCCTCTGCCTCCGCCGCTGCCTTCCGCCCACTTTCTTCGCCCGACTGCGACTCGGGCCGCCGCTCTTCCGACTCTTTCCGCCGTGAATCGTTCAGGTGGTCCGTGTCGGTAGCGATCTGAAGTGTTCTCGAGCCGATGGTCTTGGAGAGCATGGAATATCTTTCGACGAGAGTTGAAAAACCCGCGAGCTCAACGGATTCCGCTGCGCAAAACGAATATGACGAACCTCTCCGAGGTGCGATTTCCATGCCAGGGATTTTCGTCGCAGAAAAGCGAGAGATCCTCGAAAAGACAAGGATTCCAGGTACTTCCATGCTAGATCCAGGAATCGGCCCCCGGGAAAATCTCCCCGGGGAGGGAGGAAATCACCGGCCGGGCGAGTCCACGCCGGGCGAATCCACGCCGGGCGAGTCCAAGCCGGGCGAGTCACTCGGTGGCATCAGGAGGGATCTTCTCAACTCCCCTGCAACGACCTCGAGCTCTTGGAGAGGAAACCGAACCGCTTCGAGAGTCGAGCCAGGGTGGAAGATGGCGCCACCGCCACTCGGAATTCCCAATCCGGCTCTCCGGCCGGTAGCGGCCGGGCCTGCCGAGCCCTTCCGGGTGGGCCGATCGATGAGCATCGCGGTCGAGAGCCGCTCCCACTCGGGCTCGGCGTGGACGTCGATCCACCGCGGCACCAGCTTGCTGGTCTCGAGACAACGAGCCTCGCCGTTCCCGGGCTCGTCGCTCTCGGGCCAGCCGAGCCCCAACTGCACGGCGCCGGCCGAAACACCCATCAAGACACCTCCACCGTAGTAGCTCTCGAGGATTCGCGGCAGCATCCCCTCGCCGACGATCACTTCCCATCCTTTCGCAACATCCCCACCGGCCAGCAGCACCAGCTCCGCGGATCCGAGATACTCGAGATCGGACCCCGCGGGTCGGGAAGGAATCGCCCGGCAGCTCTCCACGCCGAGCGGCTCCATGGCAGCACGAAACAGCTCGAAGAACTCCGGAGCGTCTCCATTGGATGCCCCGATGTACGCAGCCTTCGCCAGGACGGGCTCCATGTCGCCCGACACCCGATCGAGCCACCGGACCTCTCCGGCCCGGTGGAAGAGCAACTGGGAATCCGCGAGGAGGTAGATCGGCTGCATCGGTCGGCTCATGAGAAAATCGCCCCTGTCGACGGGTCGAGACGAGCACCCGTCCTCGGAAAATCGTAGTTTCCCGGTGAGCAGGAAAGATAGCGTAGATTCTGAGACCGTCCTGCTCACCTTCAAAGGTTTGGTCTTTTTTTGGTTGCGGAGCCAAAATTGGCATGCTAGAGTACCTTGCGTTGGGTTCATTCTGCGGAAAGCTAGTTACTCCTCCCTCCTGAAGCGACAATCTCAAATCTCTGTCCCTTCCCGAGAAACAAGACCGAGTACCGAGGGTTCCTACGGAAAGTACCCGATACAGCATAGCTCCGGCTGCCGTGCCGGAAACCAAGGTTTTGTCCGCCAGAGGGCGGAGCAGGAGAATCGAAGAAATGCCGAAGAAGATCTACGTAGGAAACCTCCCGTTCAGCGCGTCCCAAGACGAAGTCCGGGACCTCTTTTCGCCGTATGGTGAAGTGCTGTCGGTCAATCTGATCACCGACCGGGAGACCGGCCGGCCGAGAGGTTTCGGATTCGTGGAAATGGAGGATGGCGCGGATGACGCAATCAACGCTCTGCACCAATCCGACATGGGTGGGCGCTCCCTCAACGTCAACGAAGCTCGTCCCCGGGAGAGCCGTCCGCCGCAGCGCCGGCACGGCTGGTAAGCCCTAGCGCTACCAAGGTGAGACGCCAGAGCGTGCTCACCAACCCATTCTGAGCACCCCGGGGTCCTTCCCCCCGGGGCTCTCTTCGTTTTGGGCCTCTGTCAACGACCTCTCCCCACCAGACGAGGTCGATCCTGCGGTCCGAACGACCTCGGATCGCAGCTGACAGGCAAGACCCTGGGCCAGCTTCGTTCTTTCAGCATCTATCGTTCCGAGCCCATCGGGCTCTAGCCGTCGGCAAATGCCTTGGAAGCCGTGCTCGAGCGGGGTTGTACCACCCGAAACCCTCGATATGGCGACCGGAGATCCATGAAGCCGCTCCTGATTCTCTTCGCCCTCCTCGCCCTCGGCACCGGCCTCTTTTTTCTCCTGCCATCCTCTCAGGAGACCAACCCCGGCGCCGCTCCGATCCCCGAAACTACCTCGGCCGCGCCTTTTTCGCCCTCGGCACCAAAGGACCTTCCCGGAACCGAAGCCCCGAAGCCGCCGCTGACCACTGCCGACCACCCTGCCGCGAGCCGCAGCAGCACGAGTGCCTTCAATCGCAACCCCAAGTGGTCGCCCGACGGAAGCCGCCTGCTCTATACCTCGAACCGCGAAGGGCTGTCGCATTTGATCTTGGTTTCCTTCGAGGAAGGAGGCCCTCGACGGCTGACCCCGGAGCCGATCCCTGGCGGCGGAGCAGAGTGGTCGCCCGACGGACGCTGGATCGTCTACACGGGGCATCCGGATGGTGACGAGTGGGAGCTCTATCTCATGAGCTCCGATGGGAAGGACCGTGTTCGCCTCACCGACAACGACGTGCACGACGGCCAGGCGAGCTGGGCGCCGGACAGCCAGCGCTTCGCTTTCATCTCTCAGCTCGATCGCAACGATACGGGCACCATTTTCACGATGCACATCGACGGTACCGGACGCCAACCCCACACCGAGCACGACGTCAGCTCGTTCAAACCCACTTGGGGTGCCGGCGATGCCGGCCTGTTCTTTCTCTCCACCCGAGACAACCTACGTCGCCTCTACCGGATGAAAGAGCTGGGCGGCCCCATCGAGGCCTTGACCGACGCCCGCTACGAAGCCTATGCCCCGATGGTCTCCAACGATGGCAAGTCGCTTCTCTTCAACAAGAAAGAGAACGAGCAATGGGATCTCCTCCACCTCGACCTGGCGAGCGGCGAGATCACCCAACTCACTGACGACCCACAACACGAGGAGTACAAGGACTTCTCCACAGACGACCAGCAGGTGGTCTTCGG
>CAZMEL010000237.1:0-12524 GCA_964565225.1 uncultured Thermoanaerobaculia bacterium
GCAGAAGCTCTTGGGTGCCCTGGGCTTGGATCTGGTGCTCCTTCTGGCTCTCGGGGTCTTCGCCTGGACGGGGTTGGGGCGGGTCAAGAAAGAGGCTTCCTGGGTCGCCGCGCGGAGCCTACCGATTCTGGAGACCGTGGACCGTATCGAAAGAGTCCACAGTCACTATCGATCCGTGCAGCTGGAGTTCTTCATCGTTGCCAACAGAGCGGACAAAGATCGCCTCGAGTTGGCCATGGGCGAGCTCGAGGCCGAGATGGACGATCTGCTGCAGGAAGCACGGGTGGCCCTTGCCGGCGGGGAAGACCGGCGTACGTTCGATCGAGTGGAGAACGCCTGGAAACGATACGTGGAGGCGAGCCACTCGCGGTTCCTCCCGGCCGCGAGGCAAGGCAATACGGGCACGGTTCAGCCGGCTATCAGCCGACTCAATCCGCTCTACGCGAATCTCGAAGCGGCGGCTCTGGAGCTGACCGTCGCCAGCGAGGAGCGAGCCAACGCTTCGTTGGCGGTGGTGCTCGACACCGCGCGCCGTGGTCGACTCTTCGTGCTCGCCGTGACGATCACGGCGTTGGCCCTGGCGGCGGCGATCGGCCTCTGGTTGGCTACCACCATGGCGCGACGGATCCGGCGCCTGACCTCCGCCACGATCGCCGTGGCCGGCGGCGACCTGGAACGACAGGTCGAGGCCGCGGGTGGTGACGAGCTCGAGACCCTGGCGCACAATTTCAACGAGATGGTGGCGCGTCTGCACGCCAAACGCCAGGTCCTGGAAGAGCGCAATGCGGCTCTGCGCCACAGTCTGGAGACCCAGCAACGCCTGACCGACGACCTCGTGCGGCGCAAGGAAGCCGAGGAGGAAGCCTATCGGGCCAAGGCCGCGGCGGAGGCTGCCAGCGAGGCGAAGAGCTTCTTTCTCGCCACCATGAGCCACGAGCTGCGAACACCCCTCAATGCCATTCTCGGCTATGCACAGCTGCTCTTTCTCGAAGGCAAGGTGCGGGGTGACCAGACCAACCTGGAGGAGCTCGGCCGCATCATGGCGGCGGGGAAGCACTTGCTGAGCCTGATCGGCAACATCCTCGATTTTTCCAAGATCGAGCAGGGGAAGCTGGACCTGGGGATCGACGCTGTCCAGGTGGCGGTTCTGGCGGACGACGTGGTTTCGATCATCGCTCCCCTGGCGCGGGAGAACGGCAATCGGGTCGACCTGGCCTGTGCTCCCGAGGTCGGCGAGATTCGGAGCGATGCCGGCAAGCTGCGGCAGATCCTCTTCAATCTCCTGAGCAACGCCAGCAAGTTCACCCGCGAGGGCTCGATCGAGCTCCGGATCGAGATGGATCGAGTCCGGGACGAAGAGAGGGTGAGCTTTCGGGTGAGTGATACCGGCATCGGGATCGCCGCGGAAGATCTGGAGAAGATCTTCTTGCCCTTCGGCCAGGCCGATTCCGGCACCGATCGCCGTTTCGACGGAACCGGCCTCGGGCTGGTGGTCAGCCGCCAACTATGCCAGATCCTGGGCGGTGCCATCGATGTGGTGAGCACGCTCGGAAAAGGGTCGGTCTTCTCCTTCTGGCTCCCGGTTCTCGGCCCGGAGAGCCACCGGGAGCCAGGCCAGGAGTCGGCCCTCCTACGATTCTCGGACGAAGGGACTCGTACCGAGCCGCGGAAACACCGCGTCGGTCGGGTCGAGACACAGGTAGATCTCGGCGAGTCGCTCGCCGTTGAACCCATGAGGTAGAGCCGATGGCAAGAGTATTGGTCGTCGACGACAACGAAGACAATCGCAGAGTCCTGCGCCGCATGTTGGAGCTCGAAGGGCATCAGGTCTCGAGCGCTCGCAACGGCGAGCTGGCCCTGGCGGAGGCCCGCAGAGGGAATCCCGACCTGATCTTGATGGACCTCTCCATGCCGGACATGAACGGCTGGGACGCAACCCGGCACCTGAAGGCGGAAGAGGCCCTGTGCACGATTCCCGTGGTGGTGGTCACCGGTCATCTGACCAGCGACGAGATCCGTCGGGCTCAGGAGGTCGGCTGTGAAGACGTGGTGTCGAAGCCGGTGGATTATTATGTGCTGGCCGACAAGGTCGCCCAGCACACCCGAGTACGGACCGGTGCCTGAGCCCATCGGGGCCGCCGGCTCAAGGGAATCCCCGCTCCGGCAACCACCGAAAGGAATCGAGCCATGAACGAGCCCAGCGGTCGCGAGGCGACAGAGGTGAAGGAGTCGGCCGGGTCGGCCGAGATCGATCGCAGAAGCTTTTTGAAATACGTGGGCGCCGGGGCCACCGCCCTGGCCGGGGCGCAGCTCGGCTCTCTGATCCCGCTGGGGTGTGCGGCTGGCGGCGGGCGGACGGTCTTCGTGCACGCCGACGGCACTCCCGACTGGGTCGCACCCCGTTATCCGGTGCCTCTTCCCGGGGATCCCGACGATGCCACCACCGACGCCGTGCGTTTCGCTTCCTACGAGGTCCAGGATCGGCTGGTGCTGCCCGAGGGTTTCCGTTTCGACATCATCGCCGAATGGGGCGACCGCTTCGGCAACGGAGAGCACGAGGTGTCGTTCGGCTACAACAACGACTACACCGGCCTGCTGCCGATCCCGGGTACCGAGAACGAGCTCTGGCTCTTCGTGAACCACGAGTATCTCTCGTTCCGGCCGTGGTCCGAGTCCTACGAGGCGATCAAGGGAGAGACGCTGCCGAGCTATCGCCTGACCGAGGATCCCGACACGCCCTGGCTCTATCGCCGAGGTCGCTTCTCCATCGACGACTGGAAGGTGGAGCAAGGACTCGGCAACGGGATCGACCTGCGCCCCGGAATCGGGCCTCAGGAAATCCCCGCGGAGGTGCGGGAGAAGATTCGCGACACCTGCGAGAAGGGGCTCGCCGAGCTCGGGGTTTCGGTGCTGCGGGTCCGGCGTCTGTCGGGTGGCCGCTTCGAGGTGATCGCCGACGCCACCGACCACCGCCGTATCTCCGGCCATCGCAGCGAGAACGTGGAGCCGGGCTCGTTTCGGTTCTCCGGCCCGGCTTCGTTCCTCTTCACCCGAGATCCATCGGGAACCCTGGCCAACTGTTCGGGAGGCACCACGCCCTGGGGCACCTTTCTCACCTGCGAAGAGAACTTCCACTACGAGATGCCGGAAGCCGTGAGCCCCGCGGGGTTGCCCCTCGAAGCGAGCGCCCGGCCCTTCGGTGGTCGTGGCGACGAGGTCAACGGCGAGATCGACTACGGCCACGATCGGCCGACGAACCTCAACGGCCTCGGCAACGGGATCTCCGAGCCACTGGACGGGCGGGAGTACGGATGGGTCTGCGAGGTCGATCCCACGACCGGCCGCATGGTGAAACACACCGCCCTGGGCCGCTTCCACCACGAGAACGTGACCCTGCGTTGTGAGAAGGGTGAGAGGCTCGCGGCCTACATGGGCGACGATCGGCGCGGCGGGCACGTGTGGAAATTCGTCAGCGATGGCGTGGTGCGCGATCCCACGGATCCCGCCAACAGCCGGCTGCTGGAGAAGGGCACCCTCTATGTCGCTCGCTTCGAAGAGGGCTTCACCGGGCGGTGGATCCCGCTCGTGCCCGAGACGCCGCTGCGCCGCCCGGAGCCCGAGTATTGTTTCTCCAGCCATGTTCGGGTTCCTGCGCGCTTCGTCGGCGGCGCGGTGGCGGTGGGCGACACCGACCGCGACCGTCCGGCTCTCGAGGTGGAGGACTGGGTCTCCATCATCGAGAGCTTCGCCGGCAAACCCTTCGCCGAGTGCACGCTCGGGGATCTGGTGACTCCGGAAGCGGGTGCGAGTGGCGAGGAAACTCGGGAGCGCAAGACCGGCGTGTTGGTGACCGACGCCTTCCTCATGGCCAATGCCGTGGGCGGCACACCCTCCGCCCGCCCGGAGGATCTCGAGGTCCACCCGATCGATCGCAGCGTCTACGTGGCCTTCACCGACTCCACCGACGGCAGCGCGGGCGCTCCCGACCAGCGCATCTTCCCCGATTCCGGCCGTCGCAATTCGCGGCAATACGGCGCGATCTACCGCATCGTCGAAGACGGAGACGACCCTGCCTCCACCACCTTCGGCTGGGGCAAGTTCGTGAGCTCCGGCGAGGTGGCCGAGGACGGCGGTGGTTTCGCCTGCGCCGACAACCTGGTGTTCGATCCCCTGGGCAATCTCTGGATGGTGACCGACATCTCCACCACGGCGCAGAACTTCCCCAACGAGCGGTCGGCTGCCACCGGTACCGATGCCGGCAGCAAGCTCTTCCCCGGAGTCTTCGGTAACAACGCGATGTTCATGATCCCGACCTCGGGAGAGACGAAGGGAATTCCGCAGCTCTTCGCCATCGGTCCCATGGAGTCGGAGCTCACCGGGCCCACCTTCACGGCCGATGGCAAGACCTTGATCCTCGCGGTGCAGCACCCGGGCGAGCGGCGTGGCATCCGCAAGACGTCGAACCCCCAGGACGTACGGGCCCAGATCGTGCACGACCGCTCCAACCAGCCCTTCGAGCAGAAACGAATCGTGCCCCAGGGCAGCAACTTCCCCTCCACCGAGCTCGATCAACCGCCCCGCCCCTGCGTGGTCTGCATCACCCGCGAAGGTTAGCTCTTCCTGTCAGTTTCTTTCGCTGGGTCGAGTCGGTGTTCCTTCCGCCAGGCCTCGAAGGGTCGCGTCGGGCTTTGCTGGCTCCGAAGCCTTTCTCGGCGCTGTGTCCAGGAGGCATCTTCGGCACGATTTTCGTTGACCCGCTCGGCCTGGCTCCAGGAACGCCGACTCTTGCTGGCACGGTCGAGGTAGAAGGGGTTAGAAGCGTCGGGATTCGAGAGCCTTCTCGAAGATCACGACTTCGGGATCGCTTTCTGTGAGGGTCCGGCGAGTCTCCGCCAAGGCCTTGGGAGGAATGTGGCAGGCGACCCGGTGCCGGGCGCGGAGGTGGGACTCGAGAGATTGGCGGCCCTCGGGAGAGGAGAAGAACCACGAAGGCAGGAGCGCCACGTCGAGGTTTTTTTCCGCCAGGTCAAAGGCGGCAAAAGTGGCGGGCGCCGTGGCGGCGTCGCCGATGTGCAGGATCTTGCGTCCACCGAGGTGGATCACGTGACTGAGGTTCTGGATCTCCTGGAAGCGGCGGCCGCCGTGGGTCAGGCGGAAGAGCTCGACCTCGATCTCACCCCGGGTGATGGTCTCGACAGTCCCCGCCGCGGGCCATGTCTTCCGGACTCTCGCTTTCAGGTCGCTCGCGGTTGCCTCACGATCGGTGCCAGCCTCCTGTAGGAGCGCGTCGACCACCTCGGGAGAGGAGACGAAGAGGGTCTCCGGGTGCTGTCGAAGGAAGGCGACGGCGGCCTCGGGTTGGAAATGATCTCGGTGCTGATGGCTCACCAGGGCCAGCTGCACCGCCTCGAACGGGGCCTCGCCCCTCTCCATCTGCCCCTGTACCGCTGCGGGTAGCGGGCCGTAGATGGAGTAGGGCTCGGCGACAAAGGCGTCGATCAGAACGGAGCCCTCCTCGGCCGTGAGCAGGAATCCTTCGTTGGCGAGGAAGGTCACCTCGATCCCGGGGCCCGCTTGGCCGAGGATCGGGATCGCGAGTAGGACGCAACCGAGAATCCATAGAACGGCAGGGCTGCGAATCATGGCTCACCTCATTCGGGTTCGGAGGGGTCCGGGGTCGAGAGCGGGCTCTCCTCTTCCGGCAAGAGCTCGAACTGCAGGAGCAGGGTTTTCTGCCGGTCGCTGAAGTTGTCGTCGGAGAGCAAGTAGAGAAAGGTCTCACCCCCGGGGGCCTGGAAGTTGGCCACGGCTTCCATGTTGTCGAGGGTCATCGGTGCGGCGAGAAACGCCAGCTCGTTCGGCACGATCCGGGCGCCGGGAACGAGGTCGCCGGAGTCGAAGACCGAGAGACGGATGCGGTTGCCGACGGCGGGAGAATAGGAACGTTCGAGCACCACGATGCGGCCGTCGGGCAGGGTGGTAGCGCTGGTCGGCTGGAGCTCTTCCCAGGCCGCGAGGGTGAAGGGCTCCCAGGTGGATCCATCGGCGTTGCCCACCCAACCGATCCGGTCGCCGCGCTCGTCGAGCAGACCCTCGGTGAGAATCAGCAAGCGACCGCCCGGCAGCCGCGTTGCAGTCTCCAGGCCTTCGTTGGCGCTGGCTCGAAGAAGGTCTTCGGGGAGCGGGAAGGGGCTCCCGGCGCCGGTCGGCAAGCCTTCTGCGTCGAGAGTGTAGCGAAAGGCGCGATGGTCGTGCTCGAAGGTCACCAGGACTTCGCCGGGCGAGAGGAACACCACTTCTTCCGAGTCCCAGCGGTCCTGATGATCGAGAGCGCTGCCGTCGTGATCCTTCAACGGTCCGAGAAATACGTCGTCCAGGCCGGTCAGGGTTCCTGCGGAGTCCAGAGTGGGCCGAGCCCGCAGCCAGAAACCGCGATCCCCCACGGCCAGGATCTCCGAGCCGTCGGGGCTCTGCTCGAGCCCGGACCATCCGCCGAACGATTCGGACTCCGACTGGAGACGAAACCCTGCGCGGAAGACCAGCTGGTCCACTCGTAGAGGCGTCTCCGCCGATTGGAGCAGAGCGATGGGCTCGAGCTTCAGGTCGGGATCGAGGTAAGGCGGGTGGGGAGGCTCGGCGCAGGCGCCGAGCAGAAGGGCGGCGGACAGCAAGAGCCCCGATCGGGCGGAGCGGAGCAGGTCTGCGGAAAGAGATCGGCGCATCGAAATAGAGGACTTCCGGAAAAGGCCCACCGGGGCTGGTCGAACGAGGCGCGATTATACCTGTGCCGACTTCGTTCCGGCGGGCGAAAGACAGGAGCACGGACGGCGAGTCGACCGGAGTCGCTCGCCGCCGAAGGGGGCTCGTTTCGGGCTCAGCTCTTGGGAAAGAGGGCCTGGAGCCAGTCGTCGGTCTGGCTCTTCCAGCAGGCCCAGCCGAAGCCGTGGGGGAGCTCCCCGCCCGTGGGGCGATAGCCGCGTTCGCGCAGGAGCGCCCACAGCTGCCGGTTGCCATCGGCCATGCTCCAGGCCTCGTGGGGCGAGCGCAGATCGTAGGTCCCCCATTCCTGGTAGATCACCATGGGTTGCTCGGCGGCGTGGGGCACCAGCTCGGCGATCTGGTCGGCGGCCATGAGAGCGGCCGACTGCATCGCCACGCGGCCGAAGGTCTCGCCGTGCCGCAGAGCGCCGAGCAATGCCACGTTGGCGGCGCCGCGGCCGGTGCCGACCGAAGCGCGCCAGAGGCGGTCGGCCCGGGTGCGGTACTTGCCGTCGACCGCGGGCACGAGCTCTTTCTGGATCATGTCGGAGTACGACTCCCAGTCGTCGAGGTCTTCCCGAGAGTTTTCCTCGTCGACCTCGACGAAGACCGCGATCAAGGGCTCGACCCGCTCGCCGAGCAGATGGTCGAGCGCTTGTTTGGCTTCGCCATCGCCGAGCGCCTGCTGGCCACCGTGTATATAGGCCACGGGGTAGCGGTGGGACGTGTGGGTGTCGTAGCCGGCCGGCAGGTAGACCTGGGCCGTGCGTTTCTGCCCTTCGCGAACAGTGCTCTCCCACTCCAGGGTCTCCAGGCGGCCCTGGCTCGCGGCCTCGGCATCGCTGTCGAAGGCGGGGCCTTCCCAGGCGGGCATGGCGAGCCACGAGACCTCGCCGAAGAGGCCGCTGGCGGTGGCGGGGTTCGCCGGGTCGGCCACCGGTTCTTCGGCGTAGTCGACGATGAAGCCGTAGGTCACCGCGGCGTCGGGCTCGAGAAAGGTGGTGTAGTAGAAGACGTCGGTTCCCTCGATCCGGGTCATCGGGTCTTCCCGGCGGGCGCCGATCATGTCGCCCACGATGCCGACGTCATCGGCCTCGCCGCGGTAGATGAAATGCACCGCGCCCGAGGGTTCCACGATGGGGGGCGTGCCCTGGTCTTGCAGATACCGGTCGAGAGCCGCCTTCCGGTTCGGGCTCGACTCGTTCTCGGCCAGGAAACGTCCGAAGCCGGTGTTGGCGGTCAGGGTGGCTCCACCGCCGGCCGCTCCGGCGGCCCGGCTGGGATCGATGCGAGCCAGGTGGGCCATGCTGCGGGCGAAGATCTGGCCGTCGGCAAAAGCCACGTTCGACCAGGAGTGCTCCTCGAAGAGGTCGAGGCGAGCCAGCTCCTGGTAGCCCTCGGGAGAGGCGTTGGCCACGTGCAGGGTTCCGGGCTTGGTGATGATCACCAGCTTGTCGCCCACGAGGGTGGGAAAGCCGTCGCCCGGCTCGCGGGATCTCCACCGGGTCTCGCCGGTGGCGGCGTCGACACAGGTGAAGATCCGGCCGGTCATGCCGTAGATGAAGCCGTCGTGGATCACCGGAATCACGTAGGTGCCGCGCATGGCGTTGGTCGACCACAGCTCGGAGACCTGGTAGCCATCGCCTCCCGGGACGATCTCTAGCATCACCGACGAGTCGATCTTGTTGAGCAGCAGGATCCGGTTCTCGCCCGCCGGCACCGGCACGATGGTGGCGCCGCCCATGGCTCGTTCGTCGCCACCGTGGGTGTAGGTCCAGAGAACCTCGCCGGAGGTGGGGTCGAGGCTCACCAGCTCCGTGACAGAGGCGGCGAGAACCTGGTTTCGTCCATCGATCTCGGCGGCCACGGGCGAGTGATAGTGGATCTCACCGTTTCCCCGGGTCCAGAGGAGCTCGCCGGTATCGGCGGCGAAACCACCGATGGCCTTGCCCTCCCCGGCTCCGATCTGCACGATCAGGACATCGCCCGCGAGGATCGGCGAGGTGCTGAAGCCGTAGTGCGGCTTGGTGGCGCCGTGGTCGTCGGCCAGATGGGTCGACCACTTCTCTTCGCCGGTGGCGGCGTCGAGAGCGAAGAGCTCGCCCCAGGCGCCGAGACCGAAGACCTTGCCATCGGCGATCACCGGGGTCGAGACCGGGCCATCGTGGGAGCCGTCGTGCCCGTTGTAGGTCTTGCCGATCTCGTAGCGCCAGATCTCGGCGCCGGTGCTGGTGGAGAAGGCGGCGGCCACGTCGACCTCGCCCGCGGCGAAGAGAGTGATGGCGCGTCCGTCGGCCACCGCCACGGACGAGTAGCCGGAGCCGAGAGCCGTTTTCCAGGCCAGGGAGAGAGCGTCTCCTTCGCCGGCAAACACCGAGGCGTCGGCCACGGAGCCGTCGTAGTTCGGGCCCCGAAGGCTGGGCCAGCTCGTGGCCATCGCCGGAGCGGCGAGCCCGATGGAAAGACTGATCAGGGGGATCGCGGATCGCAAGAGAGATCGAAACACGGTGCCAACTCCTCGGAAAAAACTGACTTGGGTTCGGCTCGGCATGAGTCCTGGAGAGCGGTCGGGAGACCGAATGACGTCGGAAGTATGCCATGGCCTGCCGCGGGCCCGGCGGAAACGGAAGTACAGGAAAGGTACGTCACCAGGAGTCGGAGGTTTCGACGCGTTCGAGAGACCCGGGAAGAGATAAGCTTGTGGTCTGGCGTGTCGGCCCGGCCGGGCAGGCCCAGCCGGCCAGACCGACTCTCCCTCCGCCATGCTCGACGAACGCCTCATCGCTCGATTTCTGCTCGAAGCCCCCTTTCTTCCAGGCGCCGCAGACCTGGGGGTTCTCACCTGCCCGGTAGATCCCTGGCCTCACCAGCTGCGGGTGGTGCGAGAGGTCGTTCGGCGCTTTCCCGAGAGCTTCCTTTTCTGCGACGAGGTCGGCCTCGGCAAGACGATCGAGGCCGGCCTGGCCCTGCGCCAGCTGGTCCTGTCGGGCCGGGTCCGGCGTGCCCTGCTGCTGGTTCCTGGAGCTCTGGTGAAGCAGTGGCAAGAAGAGCTGCACGAGAAGCTCTCCCTCGACGTACCGCGGTTCGAGAAAGGACGATTCCGGACGGTACGGGGTGAGGAAGCCCCCGGAGATCCGGGCGCCGAGAATCCCTGGGATCGCCATCCGCTCGTCCTGGTTTCGTCTCACCTGGCACGGCGCCGGGAGCGGTGGGAGGAGCTCCTCGCCGCACGCCCGTGGGACCTCGTGCTGGTCGACGAAGCCCACCATGCCCGTCGCCGTGGCTTCCGTTCGGGTGATCGCGAGCCCAACCGGCTGCTGGCCCTGCTCGCCGGCACAAGAGGGCGCCCGGGCCTCAAAGACCGCACCCGGTCTCTCTACCTGCTCACGGCAACCCCCATGCAGGTCCATCCCCTGGAAATCTGGGATCTCCTGCGCCTGCTCGGGCTGGGAGGCCATTGGGGAGGGCGGGAAGAAGACTTTCTCGGCTACTTCGAATCCCTGCGGCAACCCTTCGGCGACCGCGACTGGGATCGTCTGCTCGTCCTCTGGGGAGAAAGCCTGCGGCTGGAGGGTGGAATCGATCCGCAGATCCGCCAGCGCGGGCGGGAGAGCCTCGGGGAAGCGACCTGGCAGCAGGTCGAAGCCCTGGCCGATGCGGCATCGGCCCGTGGCGAAGGAACGGCGGATCCGGAAGCACTGCGTGCTCGAGCCCTGGCGGTCGCGGTGGAGGACGCGGCCCGGCCCTGGGTCGATGGTCTCCTGCGGCATCACACGCCGATTCGCCGGTTCGCCTGGCGCGGCACACGCGAGCTGCTGCGTTCCTACCATCGCCGCGGCTGGCTCGCGGCTCCCGTGCCCGAGCGCCGGCCACAGAATGTGTGGATTCCCATGCGTGCCGAGGAGCGGGAGCTCTATGGCCGGATCGAGGAGTACGTGAGCGAGGTGTACCAGCGGTGCGAGGCTCGCCGCCGAGGGCTCGGATTCGTGATGACCATCTACCGGCGGCGGCTCACCAGCTCCTTCGCCGCGGTGCGCCGGAGCCTCGAACGACGCCTGGAGCGCCTCGGCGGCGGGGAGACTTCGACCGAGCCGGAGTGGGCCGAAGAAGATCTCGCCGCCGGTTCCGAGCGAGTCCTGGAGGCATTCACCGAGGAGCTCGGCGAGGGCCGAGGCGCGGAGTCGTCCCGCGATCTGTTCCTGGATCCCGAGCAGGAGAAGACCTACCTGCGGACCTTCCTGCGGGATCTCGAGGGATTACCGGCGGACTCCAAGCTCGAGCGCCTGCGCCGCGACCTGGAGCAGCGGTTGCCCGAATGGAAGACCGCCCTGGTGTTCACCCAGTACACCGATACCCTCGATACGCTGCGCAACGCTCTACGAGAAGATTATGGGAATGGGGTCGCGACCTACTCCGGCCGCGGCGGGGAGGTGTGGAACGGCTCGGCCTGGGTTCCCTGCGACAAGGAACGGTTGAAGGCCGCGTTCCGCGCCGGGGCCGGAGCCGGTACCGATGGCGACGAGGGTCCCTCGGTGCCGCCGGTGCGGATTCTCGTCTCCACCGATGCCGCCAGCGAAGGATTGAACCTCCAGACCTGCGGCCTGATGATCAATTTCGACATGCCCTGGAATCCGATGCGGGTCGAGCAGCGCATCGGTCGGCTCGACCGCATCGGCCAGACGCACTCCGTCGTGGAGATCCTCAACTACTTCTACGAGGAGACGGTGGAGGCGCAGATCTACCAGCGCCTCGGCGACCGGATTCGTTGGTTCGAGCAGGTGGTCGGCACCCTGCAGCCGATTCTGCGGCAGGTCGGGGAGAGCATCGAGAAAATCGCCATGGTGTCGCCTCCGAGGCGCGAATCGATGCTCGCCGAGACGGTGCGAGAGCTACGCCAGGAGCTGTCGGAGCCGCCGGATCCCGAGGCGGTCGAGCTCAAAGAGCTGTTCGACGGGCTCGGTCGTGAGCCCGAGGATCGGGACGGCCCCGGCGTTGCAGCGCTCACCGCTCCGGTGAGCGCTGAGCAGATCGAGCGATTCGTTCTCGGTGCTCCGAGCCTCGGCCCTCTTTTCGATCCCGATCCCGAGCTCACGGAAGCCTTCGTCTGGACCTGGCGACAGCGGAAGATCCGGGTGACCTTCTCGCCCCGGCTCTTCGATCGGCATCCCTATTCGCTCGAGCTCCTGACCTACGGCCACCCGCTGTTCTATGCGCTGCTCGAGAGCCTGGCCAGCCCACCGAGCTCGGAAGAGCCGCAGGGCCTCGGCCTCTACCGTACCGAGGTGCCGGTTCCGGTCAGCCTGTTCCTGGCACCGTCCCGCGACGGATTTCGACCGGTGACCCGACTCGAAGACCTCCGGGCAGAGTTGCTGGAAACCCGGTGGCGAGGGCAGGACGAAGGTCTGGCTTCGAGCCTCTTCTCGCGGGAACGGCAGCGAGAGCTGCAGCACATGGAGGGCGTGTTGGCCGGGCGTCGGCTCGATCGGCGCCGGGCGGCGATCCGGTCGGGGAGGGAGATCCTGGTGCGAGCCGCGCTCGTGGAGCTCGAACGGCTGCGGACGCCCGGTCTCTTCGAGCCGCCCTTGCCCCATGGCCACGGACGGCGAGCGGTCGAGTACCTGGCGCGTCATGGCGAGCCCTTCTCCCGGTTGCTGGAGCTCGTCGCCAGGGACGACGTGCCTCCCGCCCTTGCCACCGACCCGCGAGCCGCGGAGCTCGCGGGGGCTTCGCCCGCGGCCCTGGGTAGAGCATGGGCGCGCCTGGAG
>CAZMEL010000238.1:0-12513 GCA_964565225.1 uncultured Thermoanaerobaculia bacterium
GAGGCTGCGCACTAAATTCCGAGTCGTTGTGTCTCAAAGTCATTGACACATTCCGGGCGCTGGGACCTGCAGTGGTCCTTGTCGCCCCTCGTGCAGGGGCGTGGATTGAAACACTGGCACCCTCGAGCATCTGAAAGAGGATCTCGGTCGCCCCTCGTGCAGGGGCGTGGATTGAAACTCACCTCTTCGGGGCCGTGAAGCGGGGAGACTCGGTCGCCCCTCGTGCAGGGGCGTGGATTGAAACACTAGGGCACAGCGTCTTCCAAGCTATGGGTCTGTCGCCCCTCGTGCAGGGGCGTGGATTGAAACAGTCGGGTCAAGCCAGAGCAAGCAGAAGGGTAAGTCGCCCCTCGTGCAGGGGCGTGGATTGAAACGGTACTCGGATGACTCGTTCGCCGTCGAGCTCAAGGTCGCCCCTCGTGCAGGGGCGTGGATTGAAACAACCCGGAGCCTCAGTAGTGGTCCGGATCAAGAGCCAGTCGCCCCTCGTGCAGGGGCGTGGATTGAAACGCATCGGAAACGGCATTGCTCAGCTCCTCTGGGGGTCGCCCCTCGTGCAGGGGCGTGGATTGAAACCTGTACCGGCCGGCTTTCTACGAACCCGACAACGTCGCCCCTCGTGCAGGGGCGTGGATTGAAACCCGATGGCGGTGGCGATCAACAGCAAGAACATCGTCGTCGCCCCTCGTGCAGGGGCGTGGATTGAAACCTTGGAGCCGTTGACATCGTCATCGATGATCATGTCGCCCCTCGTGCAGGGGCGTGGATTGAAACTAAGGCTACGACGGGATGACATTCAACCGTGCGGTCGCCCCTCGTGCAGGGGCGTGGATTGAAACGTGTACTCCTGGTAGGTAGTTACTCTCCAGCCCCGTCGCCCCTCGTGCAGGGGCGTGGATTGAAACGTTGGCCTGACGTCGGATCTCTCGCGGTTTACCGGGTCGCCCCTCGTGCAGGGGCGTGGATTGAAACGGTATACCCACTCCGGCTCGTGGTCGCGGCACGGGGTCGCCCCTCGTGCAGGGGCGTGGATTGAAACCGCTCTGCTGCCACGTCACCGTGACCGTGCCAGTGTCGCCCCTCGTGTAGGGGCGTGGATCGAAACTTGCCTCCACCCCGACGGGTGCCAGAAACGAAGCCACCTCTCGCGCGGGGAGCGATCATGTACCCGACACGAGACGGATCGACCCGATGTCACCTTGGCTTCTTCCGTTCCCGCCGGTCGGCGGCGGTACGGTTGATTTGGATGATCTTGGCGAGACGCTCGCGGGTGTGGATCAGCGGATCCGTTTCGTCGCCCGAGGGATCGGCGATCAGGCGGAGCTCCAGAACGTGCAGGATGTCTTCGAAGCTGGCGTAGGGCTGAGGGAGTATCTGCGCCGGGTGGGCCCAGTTGGACTGGGCCAGGAGCCGGTCGAGGTCACACTCGGCGCGCCACCAGCGCAACCGGTTGATGGCCTGCTCGAGGTCGGTGTCGATGGCGGCGGCCAGCTCTCGAGGGATCTCTTCCGGCAGCATGGCAAGGGCCCTTCGCGCCAGGGCCAGGGCGACCATCATCGTCGAGACCTCGTCGTCTGCCGGGTTCATGGCTCGGCCGCTTGCTCGGCTGCCGCCTTCCCGGCGGTAGGATAGAGCCGAGTGAGATAGCCGAGGAACGCGGAGGCTTCTTCCTCGTCCAGCGCTCCGGCAAGCGCCTTGCGACAGGTGTCGAGACCGGGCGCGGGTTGTGGCTCGGGTCGGTGTTGCCGCTGGATTCGAAATGCCTGGGGGCGCTGGCCCGACCAGCGGAAGAACGCCTTGCTGAAGACGCCGATTGTCGAGTAGCCGACCACTTCTCCGATCTGCCAGACCTTGAGGTTGGTCTCCCGCAGCAGTCGGGAGGCCGTCTCCATCCGCCGTGCCGTGATGTAGTGTTTGGGGCTTTCCTGCATCTCCTGGTGGAACCGGATGGCCATGGCGTTATCGGTGATCCCGCAAGCACGACGCATGGTCGCGACATTGGCCTCCGGAGCGAAGAGATGTGTTTCGATATAGCCGAGCATCTGGGCAATTCGACCGGTGGCCAGCCCCTTGTCTCGCCGGATCCGCGCCAAGACCTCCGCGGCCGCGCGGTCCCGGGCTCGAATCCGTGCCTGAACGTCTGGTTTCGTCATGACTCTCCTCCTGGAACGTGGGTGAAGCCTCCTCACCGTATGACCATGGGTTTGTTCTCTGCTCCTACCGCGCAGGTTGGTTTCTGCAACGGTCACCCACGTGGCCAGAGTTGCACCGAGGATAGAGAAATAGCTAAAGAAAGATCTGGCAGAGAGAAAGGGCAGGTCGGCTATGCTATTCAGAGCATGAAACAGTATGAGCAGGTAAACAGGTGGATCGACCGGTTGATCTCTGCAGTGCGCAATCGAGCGGACGATCGGCTGGCACAGGCAGAAGAACAGATCGGCGTGTCCGTGGGTTACCTCCGACGGGCGCAGTACGGCAACCGCAACATCATGTTGGCCAAGCTCCTGTGCATCTGTGTGGAAGCGAAGGTCGACCCCGGCGAGGTGTGTGCGGAAGTGTTCCCCGAGATCGAGCGGGATCCGGATCTGGGGCTCCCGATTCCGAAGGGATCGGAGCCCGCAATGTTGCGGACCGCTCGTCGGCGAATGGCAGAGGACGAGGTTGGTGAGAGTCTGCCTGCTCTGGACCAGACCTGGCTCGACCATCTGGACGAGCTACGCTACGACGACCCGCTGCTGGCCATCCGCAAAGCGGAGCACGCGATCGAGTTTGTGAGCCGAGAAGAGATCCCGCGCACGCTCGGTATCTGGGCCAGCGCCTGCCGCCTGGCTGCCCGGTTCGACCACGCGTTGATGGCCTGCAGGCTGGCGCTGGACCTGGTGAGGGGGTCGGGCGATCACACCGCCGAGGTCGACCTCCTGCGGCGAGCATCGTTTGTCGTCGCTTCGGTCTCGGGCAATTTCTGGGCCGCGTTGAAGATCTCGGAAAATGCCACCGCCCAGTGCGCCCGTAGCGGAGGGTTACCCATGTTGGGGAGATTCTTGGTGGACCAGGGCACCTTCCTGGTCTGCCTCGAGCGCCACAACGAGGCCGAGCAGGCGTTCTTGCACGCGCTCGACTTCCTCGCCACAAATGATCGCAGGAACCGCTTTGCAGCCCTGCAGGGATTGGGGGTTCACTACTACCTGCAAGGAAAGCCGCAGGAAGCACTGGATTACAGCGTTCGGGCTGCTCCTGCCGTCAAGGATCATTTCGAATTCGGGAAGATGCAGTGGCTCAACGGCTGCATTCTGGCCGATCTCGAGCGGTGGGACGAATCGTGCCTGGCCTTCGAGGAATCCCTCGATCACCTGTTGGGAGTGGCGCCGGTCGATGCAGCGCTATCGGCGTGCGACCACATTCGGGTGTTGCTGGCCGTTGGGCGGATAGGAGAGGCCAGGCAACATGCGGCCTCGATGCGTCGCCTGATCGATCCGCTGGCCGGGAACCTGGTGGCCTCGGCCGCGATTCGCGACCTGATCCGCTGCGAGCAGGAAGGGCAACGCTTGACCATCACATTCCTGGAGGCGATCAAACGACGGTTGGAACGGGGCCGGCGGGAGATTCCCCACCGGCCCTAGATTGCAGGGCCTTCAATCCAGCCTGGTAGGGCTACCGCCGGGTTCGGTAAAGGGCCCGAACTGTGCGCCATCTACACAGGCCTGGACCATGGTCAAATCGCGGTAGAGCGGGGAATCCGGGCCTTGCGTGGTCGAGAAGTCTGGTGAGCCCGGCCCGTCAGGGCTACCGCCGGGTTCGGTATAGGGCCCGAACTGTGCGCCATCCAAACAGGCATGGACCATGGCCAGGCTTCGGCAAGCAGGAGCCGGGCCTTGCTCGGTCGAGAGGGCGACGGCGCCCAGCCAGGCCAGTGTGACACCGGCGATCAAGCCTTGCGAGCAGATGTTGGAAGGAAGGAACATGAGACAGTCCTCCGCCCCAGGACAACGGACAACCCGCGCCAGTGCGGGCTGGTGTCTGGGGGTGTTACGACCACTCTATGCTCGATATCGTGGAATGAAACACTGGGTTGCTTCGCTGGTCTTTTTTACTGATCCCGACCGGCGTCGACATGAAGAGACAGACCTGCTGAATGGGCCAGAACAGGCTTTCATTCATTTCGAGGATTGCTTCGCCGACCTGCCGAACGCAGGCGCCGATACCCCTTCGGGCGGGATCAGCCCGATTCCGGCAGAGAATCCAGCAGCGGCAGGAGGTGCTCGAGGACGGTTCGAGCGACCTTCTCTTGTCCCTCGGCGTTGGGATGGATGCCGTCGGGCAGGTTGAGCTCGGGGCGTGCGGCCACACCTTCGAGCAGGAAGGGGATTCTCGCCACGCCGAGCTCGGCCTCCAGCTTCGGGTAGATCTCGGCGAACCGGCGAGCGTAGTCCTGCCCGTAGTTGGGCGGAATCAACATGCCGGCCAGGAGAACGGGGATCTCGCGTTCCTGGGCGGTCTCGATGATCTGCCGCAGGTTCGACTCGGAGGTCTCCAGGTCGACCCCTCGGAGGCCGTCGTTCCCGCCCAGGGCCACCACCAGGAGATCGGGCTCCTGGCGCAGGATCCACTCGAGCCGCCGGAGACCACCGGCGGTGGTGTCGCCACTGACCCCGGCGTTGACGGCCCGAATGGGCCGCCCCATGGTTTCGAGCTGCGTTGCCACCAGGTGAGGAAAGGCCTGGTTTTCGTCGAGACCGTAGCCGGCGGTGAGACTGTCTCCCAGGAAGACCACGAGGGGGCCTTCGGCCTCCGCGGGTGGCGGGCTCGTGGCCTCGGGAGGAGGAGCCGACACCTCCGCCGCTGGCGGTGGAGCCGGCGCTTCTCCACCGCCGCAGGCCAGGCAGAAACCCGCGAGCACGAACAGCGGCCAGAGCCTCGAGATCTCGAGTTTCATGGCCGCCTCATCGGTCCGAGATCTTCTTCTTGAGCGCCGCCAGGCGCTCGGCGAAGAAGGGCTGCTCGAGCGACCAGACCTGGGGCCCGAGCTCCCGCTCCACCGCCAGGCCGTGGTCGAAGATCCCCGGCAGGTCGCCGAGGGTCGCTTTGGCTTCGATCGCCAGCGCCCGGGGTGCCGAAGCGGCCCGCCCGGCGATCTCGATCGCCGTGGCCAGCAGATCTTCGTCGTCGACCACCTGCCACACCAACCCGTGGCGAGCGGCGGCCTCGCCGTCGAGCACCTGGCCGAAGAGCACCATGGCCGCCGCCAGCTGCGAGCCTCCGAGCTGGCGCAACATCCAGGTGTGACCCCCGCCGGGATGCAGGCCGAGGTCGAGAAAGCGGCAGTCGAAACGCGCCCGGCGAGCGGCGACGCGCAGGTCGCAGGCCAGCGCCAGGTTCATGCCCGCCCCCACCGCGGCTCCGTTCACCGCGGCCAGGGTCGGCAGAGAAGAGCTCGCGACCCGCAGGAAACCGCGGTAGATCTTGCGCAGGCCCTCGCGAGCGGCTCCTTGCAGGTGCGAGAGATCGGCCCCGGCGCAGAACGCCGGAGCCGCCCCGGTGACGACCACGGCACCCACGGCTTCATCGGCCTCGAAACGATCGAAAGCCGCCTCGATTTCTTCGACCATCGGCAGGGTCATGGCGTTGCGCCGCTTCGGATCGGAGAGGGTGAGCACGGCGACGCCGTGGTCGTGAATCGTGGTTTCGAGGGTCGCCATGCTCAGACCGCCCCGGCCAGGCTGATGCCTCCGTCGAGGGTCAGGATCGAGCCCGTCATCCAGCCGCTGCGGGGAGAGGCCAGGTAGAGGGCGAGCTCGGCGATGTCGGCGGGCTGGCCCGGTCGACCCAGAGGGGTCGAGCTGCCGGCGGATCGTATGAATCGGCGAGCCGCCGCTTCCGGCATCACGGTCTCGAAGATCGGCGTATCGACGATTCCCGGGCAGATGGCGTTGAGGCGGACTCGATCTTCCGCCAGATCGAGGGCCAGGCAACGGGTGAGCTGGTCGAGCCCCGCCTTGGCCGCGGAATACACCGAGTAGTCGCGCAGCACGGTTCGGGTGACCGAGGAGGAGATGTTGATCACCGAAGCGCCGTCGGCGTCCCGGTGCTCCCGCAGGTGCGGCAGAGCGGCTCGGATCATGTGCATCGGACCCTTGAGGTCGATATCGATCGTGGCGTCGATATCGGCCTCGCTCATCTGGTCGATCGGGCCTCCTCGAGCGATGCCCGCGTTGTTGACCAGGATGTGCAGGCCGCCCCATTCCGCCACGGTGGCTTCGACCATGCGGCCCGCATCACCCGACACCTGGACGTCTCCGGCTACCGCGAGGGCGCGAGCACCGGACGCCCGGAGGTCGCCGACCACCGCGTCCAGGGTTTCCTGCCGCCTTCCGCTGATCGCGACCGCGGCCCCGGCTGCCGCCAGGGCCCGGGTGATTCCTTCTCCGATTCCGCTCCCGCCACCGGTCACCAGAGCTACTTTGTTCTCGAGCTCTCTCGACATGAAAGAGTTTGCCTCCATTGGTTGGGCCGCCGGCTCTACCGCCGCCGACACCATGTTTCCGACTCCGCTGATTCTACCGGCTCGACCGGCAGCTCAACCTGCAGGAGGCACCGGATGCACGGGCGGATCTTCGTCGTCCGGAGACGGTTCGTCTGCCGCGGGCGCTTGGTTGTCGCTATCCGGAACCTCCCCCGAATGGCTCTTGCGGCCGACGAAGTAGAGGATGATCGACTCCAGGCCGAGGCCAGCCACCAGCCCGAGGAGAAGGATGGCGAGATGATTGGCAAAGGGCAACCCCCCGAGCATCGAAAGCTCCGCCGGCAGCCACTGCTCGAGAGTGCTCAACACCCGGAACACCGCCAGCAGGAGCACGAGGAGCGCGGCGACGGCGCCGAGCAACAACGAACGCCAGATTCCTTTCTTCCACTTGTCGTCGCGATGCACGAAGAGCAGGCGTGCCAGCGCCCCGATGATTCCGCCCAGCAGAGCCAGGAGCAGGGCCATGTAGTCGGGATCGAGATCGACGGCTGCCTCCGCCGATTGCAGCTCCGCCGCCGTAACACCCACGGTGTAGGAACCGAAGCGGGAGAGCTGGAGCGGGGCCGCCTCCTCGAACTCGCCCGCGGCAATGGTCAAGCGCTGGTTTCCGGTCCCTTCGTCGCCGCTCCAGGAGAGCACGACTTCGGTGTCCTTGCCGGCGACCACCGCATTGCCGATCTCGTCGCGAAGCTGGATCGAGAGATCGAGTTTCGCCGCGGCCAGGCTCCGCACCCGGTACCGGGGCTGACTGAACGCCAGGCCCGCCGGCCTGGGCGGTAGAAACGTGACCTCGATGGGTTTCGAGATCCCGCGCTCCGACATCGCCGAGAGCTGCACCTCTCCCGGGGACTTCGACCGGATCTCGGTGTCGCCACTCACCGCTCCCCGAGAGATCGTGACGGTTTCCGGCTGGGTGCCGCGATCCGCCGTGTGCGGCGCGAAGACGAACCAGAGATCGAGAGTTTCGTCGATCTTCTTGGGAAGACCATCGACGAACCAGAGGGCCTTGACCTTCAGGCGATACAGGCCATCGGCGCCCCGGCGGACCTTTGCCCGATTCGGCTGCAGAACCAGACTCCCCGCCCGTGGCTCCGCGGTCGGCCCCCGAGCCTCGAGGGCTTCGAGCAGTGCCGGGTTCTGCAGCCGAGCCTGCCGCAAGAGCTGGGGGCTCAAGACCCGCCGATCGAGCTGTGGTCGATCGATTGGGACCACCACCGGCGCCTCGGTGTCGGCCCTTTCCACGGTCGCCAGGATCCGATCATCGTCCGGTGCATCGGCGCTCTCGCGAGAGAGCTCTGCAGGAGCTTCGGAACCCACCTCGGCCACGGTCTCTTCCGCCTCGCCAGCGGCGCCGGCCGGTTCGGGCTCCACCACCACGACCAGGGTCGATGCAGGAAACAGACCCTCCCCGAAAGCCTCGACGAACCAGCTCCCCGGAACCTCGGAACCGATCTCGATCTCCAGGCGGCTCTGATTCTTCGGCCACGGGATCCGCCGATTCTTCAGCAGGCCGTCTTCGGTGTCGAGCTGCAGCGTAAGGTCTCGACCCGGGGTCCGAGGTTTCCCTTCGGTGTCCGCCAGAGTGACGATCAATCGCCCCTTCTCGCCGGTGACCAGGGGCTCCTCCGGCACCTGCAGCTGCAGCTGGATACCACGCCCGGAAGGCATGGCCCATGCTGTTGCAGCCAGGAGCCACAGGCCGGCCCAACCACCGAGCCGCATTCTTCGTGCCATATTCATCTCTCGTCCTCCGCTGATCGGTCGACTCGCCAGCTCTCGACTCTCGAGATAGAGACGGACGGAATCTCGAAATTCTGTACGCCCAATCCTTGTCGCGCAAGATCGGGACCGAGGCGTCCTCCCGAACGCCTCTACCTTTCGCCGACCGTGACTCAGAGCCGGCGAGAGATCAGCGCACGGTGACCCAGCGCCGGGCCACGTCGAGCACTCGGTCGGGCTCGCTGCCGAGCACCTCGGCCGTAAAGCTGGCCGCCTCGGCGCCGTAGCCCGCACGCTGAAGAGAACGGCGAACCATCGCCATGCAGGCCATCGGCTTGTCGGAATACTCTTCGAGCTCGACCTCGACCTCGGGAAATCGCGGAGTCGATTCATCACCCATGAGCAGGTTCTCCTCTTCTGGTCGTGACGCTCAGCCGCACTGCGCTTTGTGCCGCAGCATGTGATCCGCCAGGGTGATGGCCACCATCGCCTCGGCCATGGGTACGAAACGAGGAAGCAAGCACGGATCGTGCCGCCCCTTGGTAACCAGAGTCGTCGGTCGGCCCGAGCGATCGACCGTGGCCTGCTCGCGAGGCAGGGAGCTGGTGGGTTTCACCGCGCACCGCAGGATGATCGGCAGTCCGGAAGAGATGCCCCCGAGCATGCCGCCGTGGCGATTCCCCTCCGTGGTGATCTCGCCGTCGACCCGGACGAAGGGGTCGTTGTTCTCGCTGCCCCGGGCGGTCACCACACCGAAACCGGCTCCGTATTCGACTCCGAGCACGGCCGGCAGGCTGAACAGCGCCTTGGCCAGATCGGCCTTGAGCTTGTCGAACACCGGCTCACCCCATCCCGCCGGCACTCCGCTCGCCACCACTCGGGCAGACCCGCCGATCGAGTCTTTCCGGGCGCGCAGCGCCTCGATCTCGGCGATCATCCGCTCGGCGATCTCCGGATCCGGACAGCGCACGAGATTCGACTCCACCTGCTCTCGAGTCACCGCCGCGGGATCTTCGATCTTCGCCACCAGGTGACCGACCTGGTCGACGAATCCGACCACCTCGATGCCGTGGGCCTGGTGGAGGAGCTTCTTGGCCACCGACCCGGCCGCCACCCGCACGTTGGTCTCCCGGGCGGACGAGCGCCCCCCGCCGCGATAGTCGCGAAAGCCGTACTTGGCGTCGAAGGTGAAGTCCGCGTGGCCGGGCCGGTAGGTCTCGCGGATATTGCTGTAGTCGCGAGAGCGCTGATCCTGGTTCTCGATCAGGATGGCGATCGAGGTGCCGGTGGTCTTGCCCTCGAAGACCCCCGAGAGGATCCTCGGCGTGTCGGCCTCTTGGCGCTGGGTGGTGATCTTCGACTGTCCGGGGCGCCGCCGGGCGAGGTCTTCGTGCAGATCCTCTTCTGCCAGCTCGAGGCCGGGAGGCACACCGTCGATGATCACCACGTTGCCGGGGCCATGGCTCTCTCCCGCCGTGGTGATGCGGAACAACTGGCCGTAGGTATTGCCTGCCATCGGCTCAATGTATCAGGCCAGCGGCCGCCCGGAGCCCGCAGGTCTCTCGACGGGCTTGTGTTACGATGGCGACCGCTTTTTTCCTTTTCTGGTGCGGCCTTTCCAGCGCGAGCTGGGCGGAAGAATCGAGCTCACGGAATCAGGGAGACCTGGTCCTTGCTTCCGCGTTTCCTCGGTGAGACGTGGAAAACAGATAACTCGGGTAAGCCAAAAGGAATCGGAGGACCATGAAAGAACTGCTGAGAGTGCTCTGCGTCACCTGGATGCTCGGGCTACCGAGCCTCGCGCTCGTCGCCCAGGAACCGGACGAACAGGAGCCGGCCGAAGAGCCGGTCACGGAAATCGAGGAGGTCGTGGTCGTCACGGCGTCCCGGACGGAGCAGAAGCTGCACGACGTGCCCGCGTCGATCACGGTGCTGTCGGCGGAGCAGATCGCGACCACCCCGGCCGACGATTACGGCGACCTCCTGCGCAACGTCCCCGGCCTCAATGTCTCGCAGCTCGGTACCCGCGACGTGCAGGTATCGTCGCGCGAGGCGACCAGCAGCCTGTCGACTGGCCAGCTCGTGATGCTCGACGGTCGCACCCTCTACCTCGATTTCTTCGGTTTCGTGATCTGGGAATACATGCCCATCGACACCGCCGAGATCAAGCAGATCGAGGTGGTCCAGGGTCCGGGCTCGGCGGTGTGGGGAGCCAACGCGGTCAAGGGTGTGGTGAACGTGATCACCAAGTCGCCCCGCGAGCTCGACGGCACGTACGTGAAGCTCGGAGGTGGTGAGCTCGAGACACTCTTCGGTAGCGTCACCCATGCCGCGGTCGCCAACGACAAGGTGAGCTACAAGCTGTCCGCCAGCTACTACCAGCAGGAAGAGCCCTACGACCGGCCGACCGGCGTGATTCCCGGCACCGGGACTCCCTACCCGGATTTCGAGAACAGCGGCACCGAGCAGCCCAAATTCGACCTGCGCCTCGACTACGACACCGCCGACGACCAGACCTGGTCGTTCTCCGGCGGCTGGGCGGCGACCGACGGACTGATGCACACGGGCATCGGCCCCTTCGACATCGACAACAGCTCGTCCCTGTCGTATTTCAAGGCCTCTTGGACCAAGCTGGCGATGAACGTCACCGCCTTCGCCAATATCCTGGATGGCGATGCAGCCAACCTGCTGACCGTGGGCCCCGATGGCCTGCCACTGCAGCTGGGCTTCGACTCCAACACCTACAACATCGACTTCACCAACACCAACCTTCTCGGCAACAAGAACCTCCTGACCTACGGGGTCAACTTCCGCTCGAACGACTACGACCTGTCGATCGCGCCCACCGGCACCGACCGCGACGAGTACGGCATCTTCGTGCAGGACGAGATCCTGCTCGGCGACCACTTCCGCTGGGTGATCGGCGGCCGGCTCGACGACATCGACCCCATCGGCACGGTGTTCTCTCCACGTACGACCCTGATGTACTCGCCGACTGCCGGCCATACGTTCCGGGCGTCGTACAACAAGGCCTTCCGGGCCCCGTCGCTGATCGAGAACAATATCGACATCGTGATCATCAACGCGATCACGATCCCGGCGCTGCCGCCGCTCCTGCCGGTCGATATTCCGTTCATCTTCCCGACCCTGGCCCTGGGCAACCCCGAGCTGGGCGAGGAAGAGCTGGAAGCCTTCGAGGTGGGTTATGTCGGGACGTTCGACAAGACCACCTTGACCTTCGCGGCCTACCGCAACGAAACCTCCGACGCCACCGACTTCTTCGGTCTCACCTTCTACGACAGCTTCAACCCGCCCCCGGGCTGGCCCCTGCCGCCCTTCATTCCCGTGCCGGGCGTGGGAATCGTGCCCACGGTGCCCGTGGGGGTGCTGCCCGAGCTCTTCACCTACCGCAATGTGGGAGAGATCGTGAACCAGGGCGTGGAGCTCTCCGTCGAGGTGCGGCCCACGCGGGAATGGCGGATCTCGGCCAACTACTCCTATCAGGAAGAGCCGGAGGTCACCGGAATCCTGCAGGAAGAGGTCAACACCCCGCCGGAGAATCGTTTCAACCTGACCCTCTCCTACGACACCGATCGCTTCTACGCCAACGGCAACCTCAACTTCGTCGACGACGCCCGCTGGACCGACGTGCTCGACGCCCGTTTCCACGGCCCCACCGAGTCCTTCACCCAGGTCAACCTGGGGATCGGCTGGCGCTTCAACAACGGCAAGACCACCCTCGCCTTGATCGGCAGCAACATTTTCGACGAAGAAGTGCAGCAGCACGTCTTCGGCGACATCATCAGCCGCAAGATCTCGGCCGAGCTCCGCTTCGCTTTCTGAGGCCCGGGCTTTAGATCGAGACGACGAACGGCGGGCTTCGGCCCGCCGTTTTTCATTGCCCGAGCTCGATGGAAATGACTGCGAGTGCTTGGACGAAGGATGGGACCGCTCCGGCGCCCGGAGCGGGTCTTGGCTCACTCCACGGGAGGAATCGGCTCGAAATGCACGACCTGTTGCAAGGCTCCATCGAGGAAATAGTAGGCCTTGCCGGCCGCGAAATACCACCAGGAGGTCTCGTCGCCGCTCTGCTCGGCTTCTTTCACCCGGTCGGGATGGCCCATTTCGGCCACGATCCGCCGCTCGTCCTGGCTGCCCTCACTGCGAGCGAAGCGCAGGAACCCGAGCATCTCCTGGCTCTTCTCCACCACGAGATCTGTCTGGATCACACCCCCGGCCAGGAGGCGATCGCCGAGGTCGACGCGGTGGAAGAT
>CAZMEL010000239.1:0-12374 GCA_964565225.1 uncultured Thermoanaerobaculia bacterium
AGGGGTTGCCGGCTCGAGAGCACCCGGGGCAAGAGGCGAGAAAAGGACGGAGGCAGGGCGCCCGGACGTTCAGCCACCGCGCAAGGCGTCGCGAACCAGCTGCATATCTTCCCAGGTCGGTCGTTTCCACTGCCGGTTCCGCAGCAGAGCCGCCGGATGGTACGTGACCCGGGTTCGGATGCCGCGCACCGAGTGCCAACGACCTCGTAGACGCCCGAGAGAATCCGTCGTCTGCAGGAGATTCTGTGCCGCCACACGGCCGAGGGCGACGATCACCTCCGGCGCGACGAGATCGATCTGGCGCTCCAGGTATCGTCGGCAGGCCGCAACCTCGTCGAGCTGCGGATCCCGGTTGGCGGGCGGGCGGCATTTCACCATGTTGGCGATGTAGACCTCGTCGCGGCGTAGCTCGATGGCGCCGAGGATCCGGGTCAGGAGCTCGCCCGCGGGGCCGACGAAGGGAAGGCCCTGGCGATCTTCCTCGGCCCCCGGCCCCTCGCCGATGAGCATCAGTCGAGCTCGAGGATCTCCGGTGCCGAAGACCACGTTTTTTCGCTGCTCGCAGAGCCGGCAAGCGGTACACCCCGCGGCCTCGGCGGCCAGCGTCTCGAGATCCGGTGTCGGCGCGACGGTCCCGGAACCGGATGTAGAGGCCGAGACGGGCGGCTGCGAGCTCGCTGCAGCAGCACCGCGGCGGGCCAGGTAGAGATCGGCGAATCCGATCCCCGCGAGGTACTCCAGGTACTCAGCGAGCGGCCGTTGCAACGGCACTCTCCCGGGCCGGCTCGAGGGCCCCTTCGAAGAGATCCAGCAGGGCGGAGGCCAGCTCGGCCTTCGGCTGGCGCGGCAGGAAGACGGGAGCCTGGCCCGGACGGTAGACACGGACCTCGTTGTGGTCGGACTCGAATCCCACGTCGGCACGGGAGACATCGTTCCAGACCAGAAAATCCGAGCCCTTTCGCTGCAGCTTCGCGAGCGCCTCTTCTTCCGAGGGTCGGGTCTCGGCGGCGAAGCCCACCCGCACCGCCCGGGGAGCGGTGGTCGCCAGGCCGGTCAGAATGTCCGGATTGGGTACCAGCACCAGGTCCGGTGCACCGTCGCCCTTCTTGATCTTCTGTTCCGCCCGGCTCTCGGGACGAAAGTCCGCCACCGCGGCGGTCATGATGATCAAATCCTGACCCGGCGCCGCGGCTTCGACCGCGGCCGACATCTCGAGGGCGGTGGTTACGTCGATCCGCTCGACGCCAGCAGGCGTCTCGAGCCCCACCGGGCCAGCGACCAAGACCGTCGTCGCGCCGCGACGAGAGGCCTCGGCGGCGAGGGAGAATCCCATCTTGCCGCTCGACCGATTGCCGAGGAAGCGGACCGGATCGATCGGCTCGTGAGTCGGCCCCGCCGTCACCAGGACCCGCTTTCCGACCCAGGGACCGGATGGCGGCGATGGGCGGGGCCCGCCCCCCGAAGCCCGCGCCAGAATCTCCGTGGCGATGGCTTCCGGAGCCGACATTCGGCCCATTCCCCATTCGCCCGAGGCCAGGGGTCCTTCCTCGGGACCGATGAACGTCACACCACGGCTGCGGAGCACACGCACGTGTTCCTGCACCGCGGGCTGTTGCCACATGACCGAATGCATGGCGGGTGCGACCAGCAACGGGCCGTCGAAGGCCAGGAGGGTGGTGGTGAGGAAGTCGTCGGCCAGGCCGAGGGCAGCCCGAGCCAGAAGGTGGGCGGTGGCGGGCGTCACGCAGACCACATCGGCCCATCGGGCAGCGGTGATGTGCGCTTCGTCGCCCGCACCGTTGGCGGTGAGGTACTCCTGCTGATAGACCGCGTGCCCCGAGAGAACCTCCAGAGTCAGCGGGCTGACAAAGGACCCCGCGCTACGGCTCATGGCGCAACGAACCTCGGCGCCAGCCGCCGTCAGCCGGCGCACCACCTCGATGCTCTTGTAAGCGGCGATCCCGCCGCCGATTCCGAGCAGGACTCTGGGGCCAGCGCGCATCTTCGGGGCGTCCTCTTCCGTAGGGGTCTTTCCGCGAGACGGCGGCTCAGCTCGCCGGGTCGGGCTCGCCACCACTCTCGAGCATGGCGTCGATCACGTTGCCGTCGTCGCCTTCGATTTCTTCCGAGACCTTCGGCTCGGTGAGAAATCCGTAGTCCCAGGCGATCTGCTCCTCGCGGATCTCATCCATGGCGATTCGTGTGTTCTTGCCGGTGGCACCCTCGTCCTTGGGCAGCGCGCCCCGCATGATCTGTTCGGTACGGGTAGCCGCCAGCAGGACGAAACGAAATTTGCTATCGATCTTCTCGGGAATGCGCATCAGGGTAGGTCTCCCTTGCAGACGTTGAAAGCGATGTCGAGCACCGGGGAGGTGGACCGCTGGACGGCCATGACATGCTGGAAAGACGAAGACACCGCTCCGGAGCGAGCTCTCGGATGGCTCGACATCGGGCGGACGACTTGTGTGCAGCGCCGAGGCACGGCACGGCCGAATTCATCGCGAATGGAATTCTCCAGGTAGCTCCTCGGGCCGCGGGAACTCTTCGAGCACCCGCCGGACCACATGGGCCATGCGGTCTCTGTGGCATTGGCGGGCACGAAAAACAGCCGCCAGAGAGCCGCAGGCGACCTCCAGATCATCGTTGAGAATAACATATTCATACATTTCGCAGCGACGCACCTCCTCGGTGGCGGTGCGCAGGCGGCGGGCGACCTGCTCCGGACTGTCGGAGGCGCGTCCCTCGAGGCGTCGACGGAGCTCCGCGAAACCCGGGGGCAGGATGAAGATCGATACCGCTTCCGGGCACCGGTCCAGCACCTGCTCCGCTCCTTGGATGTCGATATCCAGCAGGACGTCCCGTCCGCGGTTTCGGAGCTCTTCCACTTCCGCCCGGCCGGTACCGTAGAGATGGCCGTGAACCACGGCCCATTCGAGAAAGCCGTTCGCCTCGATCTCGGCCTGGAATCGCTCGCGGTCGACGAAGTGGTAGTCCCGGCCATCTACCTCTCCCTTGCGCGCCGGCCGGGTGGTCCGACTGACGGCGAAGCCCAGTCGTTGCGCGACGTCCGGGTAGATCTCGAAGAGACGGCGAATCAAGGTGGTCTTTCCCGCTCCCGAAGGCGCCGAGAGCACGAAGATCTCGCCTGGTTCCTCGGCCCGGGCGCGGGCCTTTCGTTCCGAGGAACGAGCCCCTTCATTCGACATTCTGGATCTGCTCCCGGAGCTGCTCACAGAGCACCTTGCCGTCGAGAACGAGGCGGATCAGGTCACTGTCTCGGCACTTGGAGCCGATGGTGTTCAGCTCGCGAAAGACCTCCTGGGTCAGGAAATCGAGGCGTTTGCCGATGCTCCCCTCGGCCTCCAGGATCGTGGTGAAGTGGTCGATGTGGGATTCGAGCCGATCCAGCTCCTCGCTGATGTCGAGCCGGTCGACCAGCAGGGCCGCCTCCTGCGCCAGGCGTCCTTCGTCCACCCCACCGACCTCGAGATCGCGTAGGAGCTCGGTGATACGCGCCCGCAGATTCGCGAGCAGAATCTCTCCCACGCCTTCCTGCTGCGCCCGCATCTCGCGGTGCAGCTTCCGTAGATCCTCCAATCGACGGGAGAGGATCGTGAGTAGCTTGCCGCCCTCGGTTTCGCGGGCCGAGACCAGCTGAGCCAGGGCCTCCCCGACGACCCCGAGCACCAGCTCGCGGTCACCTTCCAGCCAGCAGGCCTCCGCTCCCGACTCGAGACGCACGAGGTTGGGCAGCCGCAGAAGGTCGGCGAGCTCCAGCCGGCTCGAGGCCAGGAGGCTCCGAGACTCCAGATCCCTGCCGAGCTCGACCAGGGACTGCAACAACCCCTCCTCCACCTGGGCTTCGAGCCCTTCTCCCGAAGCCGATTTCACCGCTTCGAGCTGGATCTCGACCCGGCCCCGGCGCAGCTCTTTCGACAACACTTGCCGGACGGCCGGCTCGAGCTCCCGCAAATCGTCGCGGCCGCGGAACGAGAGGTCGAGGTGGCGATGGTTCACCGTTCGCAGGGTGACCGTTACCTGGCCTTTCTCTCCCTGGTAGGAAGCCCGGCCAAATCCTGTCATGCTCCGCATCGTCAGCCTCTCTTCCCGCCCGTTTCCCGCCCGAGATCCTTGAACTGCAGATCGTGCAGCCGTTGGTAGATCCCACCCCGAGCCAGGAGCTCGGCATGGGTTCCTTCTTCGACGATCTGCCCGGCCTCCATCGCCAGGATGCGATCGACCCGCTTCACCGTGGAAAGACGATGGGCGATCACCAGCGCGGTGCGCCCCTGCATCAGGTTGTAGAGGGCCTTCTGCACCAGGGCTTCCGCCTCGCTGTCGAGGTGCGAGGTCGCCTCGTCGAGAATCAGGATCGGCGGATCCTTGAGCAGCGCTCGGGCGATGGCGATTCGCTGCCGCTGTCCACCGGAGAGCTTGAGACCGCTCTCGCCGATCACCGCACCGTATCCCCCGGGCTGCCGCCGGATGAACTCGTCGGCGTAGGCCGCCTTCGCCGCGGCTTCGACCTTTTCGAAGGGAAGGTCGGACCGGCCGTAGGCGATGTTGTTGTGGATGGTGTCGTTGAACAACACCGTATCCTGGGTGACGATGCCGATCTGCTCCCGAAGGCTGCGCAGAGTCACATCCCGGAGGTCGTTGCCGTCGATGGTGACGCGCCCCTCGTCGGGATCGAAGAAACGCGGCAACAGGTTCACCAGAGTCGACTTGCCGGCTCCCGACGCTCCCACCAGGGCGACCGTCTGGCCCCTCGGAATCTCCAGGCTCAGCTGCCGCAGGACCGATTCTTCCTCGTAGCCGAAGGTCACTTCCTCGAAACGGATCCCGTCCCGGATCACCTCGAGCTCCCGAGCATCGTCGGCATCGCGAACCGCCTTGGGAATGGCCATCAGCCGTGCGACTCGTTGCGCCGCCGCCAGGGATTCCTGCAGGATCAGGTTGACCTTGTTGAGCTTGCGCACCGGATCGTAGAGCATGATCAAGTTGGTCAGGAACTGCACCAGCTGCGGCGCCGTGAGATCCCCGGAGCGCACCGCGTAGCCGGCGTAGATCAAAAAAGCCGTCGACAGGAACGCCGCCGTCGACTCCACCACCGGGCCGGCGCTGTGGGCCAGGAGCTGGGCCTTGAGCCGCACCTTCAGATGGCGTGCCGTGGCCTCACGAAAACGCCCCAGCTCGAAGGATTCCATACCGAAGGCCTTGACCACCCGGTGCCCTCGCACCGCCTCCGCCACCAGGTTCGACAGGTCCGCCAGACGCTCCTGGCTACGGTGGCTGGTGCGCCGCATACCCTGGCCGAAGCGGATGATCGGGTAGACCACCAGGGGCACCGCGACGAGACAGATCAGGGCCAGGCGGAGATGTGCCGAGAGCAGATACCAGACCAGCAGGAGCAGGGTCACCGACTGCTGAAAGAGATCGAGCAGCCGGTTGGAGATGGCGTTCTGCATCACCGAGATGTCGTTCCCGACCCGGCTCACCAGCTCTCCGGAGGGGTGCTCCGAGTAGAACCGACTCGACTGGTGCAGGATGTGGCGATAGAGGTCGTTGCGCAGGTCGTTGGTGGCCCCGAGGCCGATGACCTGGAAGAGATAACCATTGACGAAGTCCGCCAGGCTGCGCAGCAGGAACACACTGAGGAAGAGCAGTGGATAGAACCACACCACCTCCTCTTCTTCGATGTGCAGCAGGGCTTCGAGCCGCTCGACCCCCCGATCGATCAGGCCGGCCAGATCGAGGTCGAGGTCGAGCTTGGCGGCAATGCCTTCCTCGTTCGCTTCTTCGTCCTCAGCGCCCTGCGACAGGGATCCGATCGCCGCGCCGAAGGAGCCCATATCCTTGTCCTCCGCCTGCAGGACGTCGGAGAGGATCGGCAAGAAGAGTGCCAGCAGGCTGACCGTGGAGAGGGCGAAGACCAGGGTTGCGACCAGGGCCCCCGCGAGGTAGGGCCAGTAGGAACGGAAATAACCCCAGAGAAACGGAGCCAGGGCCGGGTCGTTCTCGGGTTTCATGCGGCCTTCTCCTCGTCGAGGAATCGGACCACCTCTTCCGCCGCCCGCCGGCTCGCCCCCCGCTCTCCCAGGCGCGGACGCAGCTCCGCCAGAGCCTCGCGCATGGAAGCGATCGCCGCCGGATCGGTGAGCAGTCGCGTCGCTTCCTCGACGACCAGGGTTGCATCGGGCTCGGGAGGCAGGATCTCGGGGACCGCCCGCTGCCCCAGCACCAGGTTGACCATGGCGAAATGAGGCAGCTCCACCAGCCAGCGGGCGAGCAGGTAGCTCCACCGGCTGAGCTGGTAGAGCACCAACATCGGCGTGCCGAGCAACCCCACTTCCAGGGTCGCCGTGCCCGACGCGCAGAAGGCCAGGTGGGAGTCGGCGATGGCCGCGAAGCGGTCGTGATGCACCCGCTCGATCTCGAGCTCGGGCCAGGAATCCAGAATCTCGTCGACGAGAGCGGGATCGACCGATGGCGCCTGGATCAATCGCGGCCGCACCGGCAGCGTCTCGGCCAGGCCCGCGACGGAGGCGAGCATCCAGGGGAGAATCGAGCGCACCTCGCTGCCTCGGGAACCGGGGAGCAAGGAGATCGTGAAGGGCTCCCCCTTCCCTATGGCCGGCAGCGGACGGTCCCAGGCCTGTGGCAATGGCGGAACCTCGTCGAGCAGCGGATGCCCTACGTGGGCGACCTCCACACCGTGGGAGCGGTAGAAATCGACCTCGAAGGGAAAGAGCACCAACATGCGATCGATCGTACGACGAATGGACCGAATGCGTCCCCGGCGCCAGGCCCAGACCTGCGGACTGATGTAGTACACCACTCGCAATCCCTGCCGCTTCAGCTTCTTGGCCAGTCGCAGATTGAAATCGGGAAAGTCCAGGAGGATGGCCGTGCGGGTCCTTCGGATCGCAGCCTCTTCTTGCAGCTGGCGGAAGACCTGCCACGCCCGGGGCAAGATCTTGAAGACCTCGGTGATACCGACGACGGCGATTTCCCGGCTGTCGCTCAGGAGCTCGCAGCCCTCTTTCCGCATCTCGTCGCTGCCGAGCCCGTAGAACCGCAGCTCCGGTCGCAGAGCCTGGAGCTCTCGAATCAGGCGAGATGCGTGGAGGTCACCGGAGGCTTCCCCGGCGACGATCAAGATCTCTTCGGAGACGCTCACGGAATCGGCGCGGGCGGCCCCGAAGGGAAGAAGTACATCAACCAACCCAGGGCTACGGCACCACCGATCATGCCGAAGAAGATCTGGAGGAAGAGCAAGACCTGCTGTTTGGGCTCTCGGCGCCACAAGACCGAGAAGAAAAGGCTCACCGTGGTGGCGTAGAGAACCATCAGCTGGAAGTGGCTCACGTCGCCCCCTTCATTCCTTGCGACCGTGGTAGATGTCCCAGGTGTCGAGGACCAGCAGAATGTTCATCAGGCCGGCTGTCACCACGAAGGCACCACCATATTCGTATCCCGCGGCCTCGAGAGTGCCCTCGTATTGGAAGACGAAGCGCAGGACGAGAGCCGGCAGGCCACTTCCCAGGCCTCCGAGGGTCAGCAGGGTGTCGATCGGCGATCCCTGCCACACCCATGACATGCGGCCTTCCAGTGAGCAGCCGATGGCGAGGGTGGCGAGCACGACCCCGAAGAACAGGGCCGCTCGTTTCCACAGACCGAGCAGGGCGTGGCCGGAGCCGGGGACCAACCAGGCCAGGACGACCGCCAGGTAGACGTTGCCCGGCCTGTTGGGCGGATTCTTCTCTGGGTTGGAGCTCACCGGTCGAATGCTCCGCACGGCGCGGTGGGTTCGGATTGGAACCGATCCCGCCCGGACGAGACATCGAACCGAGCGGGAGGTGTCCGAGAGATCAAGAGTTCAGAAGCCCCTTCAGCTCTTTGCCGGGCTTGAAGTAGGGAATGCGCTTGGCCGGGACCTGCACTTGATCGCCGGTCTTGGGATTTCGACCGATACGCGCCCCACGATTGCGAATACGAAAGCTACCGAAACCCCGCAGCTCGATCTTGTGACCGACCCGCAGGGACTCGACGATACTGTCGAACACGGTGTTCACGATGATCTCGGCGTGTTTCTTGGTCAGTTGCGTCATGCCCGCAACTTCTTCCACCAGCTCGGCCTTGGTCATTGCGTCCTGGCTCGGCACGATAATCTCCTCCGCTTCGCAATCAGCAGCCCGGGATGGAGGCCCGAGAGCCTCCATCCCACTTCGTCTCTTCTTCGTCTACCCCTTGGACTTCTCGGCCGAGTCTTCCTCGGCGCTCTCGCCCTCTTCCGGTGCAGCTTCCTCCGCGGCCGGCGCTTCGGCCTCGGATGCAGCCTCCTCGGTGGCTTCGCTCGCGGACTCCTCCGGAGCTTCTTCTGCAGCCGCTTCCTGGGTCTCGGTCACCTCTTCGGCTCCGGCTTCTTCCGCAGCGGCCTCTTCCGCAGACGCCTCTTCCGTCGCGGCCTCTTCCGCAGACGCCTCCTCCGTCGTGGCCTCTTCCGCAGGCGCTTCTTCTGCAGCGGCTTCTTCCGCAGCGGCTTCTTCCGCAGGCGCCTCTTCCGTCGCGGCTTCTTCCGCAGACGCCTCTTTCGCAGCGGCCTCTTCCGCAGCGGCTTCTTCCGCAGCGGCCTGTTCGAGAGACTCCGCCGAGGTGACCACCGCATCCAGAGCCGGCTGGCGCTTTCGAGACGCCTCTTCGAGCTCCTGCTTCTCGGCCTCGTCCGGCTGCGGCACACCCCGCATCGTCAGGCCGACCTTCTTCTCGTCTTCCTCGATCCGCAGGATTCGAGCGCTCACCCACTCACCGGCACGATAGAAATTCTCGAGCTTGCCGCCCGGGAGATCGATCTCGGAGATGTGAGCCAAGCCCTCGAGCCCTTCGAAAATGTCGATGAAGAGACCGAAGTCGGTGACATTGACGATCTTGCCGTCGAGGGTATCGCCCACCTGGTACTGGGTGACGAAGCTGTCCCATTCGTTGGGCAGGAACTCTTTGATCGACAGCGAGACCCGCTGATTCACCACATCGATATTGGTGATGCGAGCCTTGACCAGATCGCCCTTCTTGAGCACCTCGCTGGGATGTTTCACCCGCTTGGTCCAGCTCATGTCGGAGACGTGGATCAGGCCGTCGATATCCTCGGTGATCTCGACGAAAGCGCCGAACTCGGTGAGGTTGCGGACCTTGCCTTCGATGATGCTGCCGATCGGGAACGAGTCGGAGAGCTCCTCCCAGGGGTTCCGCTCGGTCTGGCGCAAGGACAGGCTGATGCGCCGGTTGTCCATGTCCAGCTCCGAGACGATGGCCTGTACCTCGTCGCCGACGCTGAGGATCTTGGCGGGGTTGACCACCTTCTTGGTCCAGCTCATCTCGCTGACGTGGATCAGACCCTCGACCCCTTCTTCGATCTCGACGAAGGCGCCGTAGTCCACCAGGCTGACCACCCGGCCCTGGACCCGCGATCCGATGGGGTACTTCTTGTCGACCAGAGTCCAGGGATCTTCGGTGCGCTGCTTGTAGCCGAGGGAGACCCGCTCGGTCTCGGGATCGAATTTCAGCACCACGATCTCGATCTCGTCGCCGACCGAGAAGTGCTCGGAGGGGTGGTTGACCCGGCCCCAGGAGATGTCGGTGATGTGCAACAGGCCGTCGATGCCGCCGAGGTCGATGAACACACCGTAATCGGTGATGTTCTTGACCACGCCGCCGAGCCGAGCGCCTTCCACCAGCTTCTCGAGGGTCTCCGCCTTCTTCTTGGCGAATTCCTTCTCGAGCACGGCCTTGCGCGACAGCACGATGTTGTTGCGGCGGCGGTCGAGGCTGATGACCTTGAACTGGAGATCCTCACCCTTGAGGGATTCGAGGTGTTTGACCGGCTTGATATCGACCAGGGAGCCGGGCAGGAAGGCCCGGAGCCCGACGTCGACGGTGAGACCACCCTTGATCCGGTCGATGACCCGGCCGGTGATGATCTTGCCTTCTTTGTACGAGGTCTCGATCTGCTGCCAGACCCGCATCCGCTCGGCCTTGCTCTTCGAGAGAAGAACGTGGCCTTCTTGATCTTCGGCCTTCTCCAGCAGCACCTCGACGGCATCGCCGACGGCGACCGAGATCTCTCCCGAAGCGTTGGCGAACTCGTCGAGAGGGATGAGGCCCTCTGATTTGTAACCGACGTCGACGACCACCTCGCTGTTCGTGACCTCTACTACGTGGCCCTGGACAATCTCTCCCTCCTCGAGATGCCGCATGCTCTCGTCGTAGAGGGCTACGAGCTGTTCGTACGTCAGCTCCCCCTCGTCGGCCAGGGCGCTCAGGTCAGTGGCGGCGACCGCCTCGTCGTGTTGTTGATCCATTAGTGAACAATCCTCCTTGCTTATTTTGATCAGGCGCCGGGCGCCTGTCTCTGCTGTTCTCGTCCTCGTACCCGGTATGCGCTGTAGTCCGTCCCGATCCCGTTTCAGGAAGCGCGGAAAGGGCTCCGTTGCTTTGCCACCTGCTGATGAGTTGCCGTCGCGCAGACGATGGGCTGAGGCCTGGGACCCGAAATTCCCCGCGATCTGCCGAAGAGTCGCGTAAGTGCTTTAGAACTCGGGCCTTGGAGTATAGGTGGGCGTTTGGGCACTGTCAACTACTTTGCCGCCGATTGCAAACGGGTGATGGCGGAGTCGATCTCGCGCTGCACCGATGGGTCGTCCTCTCTCGTGGCTGCCTGCTCCAGGGCCGCCAGAGCAGGTCCGTCAGCAATCTGCCCGAGCGCCCAGGCGGCGTGGCGGCGAACCATCGTCTCGCCGTCGCGCAGTGTCGCCTCCAGGGGCTCGACATAGGCGGGATCCCGCCGATTCCCCATCGCCACCGCGGCATTGCGCTGCAGCCCTTCGAGCTTGGCTCGCTTCATCGGCGAGACCTGGAACCGCTCCACATAGCCCTCCCGATCGAGACGCAGGAGCCCCGCCAGGTCGAGCTCTCGCCGCTGGGGCGGCAGGCGTAGCCGCGGCTCGGTACCCGGCAGGGGCTCGCCGCTGCGCGGCCGGTCGCTGTAGGGGCAGGCCTCCTGGCAGAGATCACAGCCGAAGACCCAGTCTTCCAACATCGGCCGCACGGCTTCGGGCAGATCTCCGCGGTGCTCGATCGTCCAATAGCTGATGCAACGGTTGCTGTCGAGATGGTAGGGAGCCGGCAGAGCCTCGGTCGGGCAGGCTTCGAGACAGCGGGTGCAGCGGCCACAGAGATCGGAAATCGGCGGGTCGGGTGTGAGCTCGAGGTCGAGGAAGAGCTCTCCGAGCAGGAACCAGGACCCCCACTGCCGGTGCAGCAGGTTGGTGTGTTTGCCGACCGCTCCCAACCCGGCACGGGCGGCCAGCTCTCGCTCCAGGATCGGCCCGGTATCGACATAGGGCCGCGAGCGGCGCCCGGGAAAGGCTTCCTCGATCCGTCGCGCGAGCGCCTTGAGGCCCCTACCCATGATGTCGTGGTAGTCGCGACCCCGGGCGTAACGCGCCACCCGCGGCCAGAGGTCACCCTCCGGCTCGTCTTCGCCTTCCAGGGGGTGGTACTGCAGCGCGACCACCAGGGCGGATCGCGCTTCCGGAAGGAGATCGGCGGGATTCTCCCGCAGCTCGATCCGCCGCTCCATCCAGGCCATCTCGGCGTGATTTCCCGCGGCCAGCCAGCGACGGTAGAAATCGCCGTTCCGAGAGGGCTCCAGGCTGGCCACCCCCGCCCGGGTGAATCCCTCCTCCACCGCCCACCGTTTCAGCGTTCGGGCTGTTTCTTCGGCCTGCATCTCCGGTCTCCGGACTCTCGACTCAGGAAGTCCGTCGCCGGATCTCGGCGATCATCCGCGTGACGACCTCCGGGATCTGGAGATTCGAGGTGTCCAACCGGATGTAGGTGCCATCGTCGGCCAGGGGCGAGTCCGCGCGGCCGGAATCTCGGGCATCTCGACGCTCCATGTCGCGACGAACCGCCTCGCGATCGATGGTGTGGCCGCCGCGGCTGAGCTCCAGGAACCGTCGCTCGGCCCGCACCTCGGGGCTCGCGGTGAGGAAGAACTTCAGTGGGGTGTCGGGAAAGACCACCGTGCCGATGTCGCGCCCTTCGACCACCGCCCCCTGCTCGGCAGCGAAGCGCCGCTGCAGGGCGACCATTCGCCGACGCACTGCCGGAATGGCGGAGATCCTGGAGGTCACCTCGCTGACCCGGGGCGTGCGGATCCGCGAGCCGACGGGCTGCCCGTCGAGCCAGACCTCCGGGGAGCCGACACCGGGCCGGACCTCGATGGACGACTCCTCGACCAGCGTCTCCACCGCCGGATGATCTGCCGGATCGACACCGGCCTCGAGCACCTTCAAACCCGCGGCCCGGTACAT
>CAZMEL010000240.1:0-12312 GCA_964565225.1 uncultured Thermoanaerobaculia bacterium
CGCGTGGGCTGTCGGTCTCCGTACGGCCGGTGCCGAAGCTTCCCGCCACCCGTACCCGCTGGACCCTCGGTTGTGGGCCGAGGGGGGTCAGGGTCGGCTGCGCGGAGACCAGCTCCAGGCTCTCGCCGATGCTCAGCCCCCAGCGGATCGCCAGGTCGTCGCCGACGAAGATCTCCCCCGGCTGCAGCTTCGGATCGACCGCCACCGGGCCACCGAGCCCGTCGACACCGAGCGGGGTTGCGCGCCGCGGGTCGGGGAAGAAACGCGGCAAGGTGCCGTCGACCCCCACGACCTCTACGTCGATGGCACCGCCCGCCACCAGCAGCCAACCGCGGGCCCGCTGGATCTGCCGCGCGCTCACCACCCCCGGCACCTCCCGCAGCTCGGCCAGGACCGCGGCGGCATCGGCTTCCGGCGGCAGCTCGATCTCGAGGTGGGGGGTGCGGGAGAGCACATCGTTGCGCAGGAAGTGCTGGAGCCCACCGAGGCCGCTCAACACCAGAACCAGGGCTCCCACCCCGAGAGTGATCCCTCCCGCCGCCAGGCTCGACAGAAAGGAGACATAGGCATCGCGCCGGCTGCTCTTGAGATACCGCACTGCCAGGAGCATCGGCATCGGCCAGCTCATGGTGCGGCGAAAACTGGGGCGGGGGTTGCTCATGTCGGTTCTCGACCGCAGAGTAGCCGATTCCGGCTCGGCGCTCCAGCCCTTGGTCTCCTTCGATTCGCCGGCCCCCGGCGCGATAGACTCCCGGCCATGCCGCTCCACTCCCCCGTCCTGGCTCTCGACACCGCCTCCCCCACCGTGAGCATCGCCATCGCCGCCGAGGGCCGCTGCCTCGCGTCCCGGTTTCTCGAGCTGCGCCGCTCCTCGGAAGGGCTGCTCACCGCCATCGACGAGGCGATGGGAGACGCCGGCCTCACCCTGGCCGATCTCGGAGGTGTCCTCTCCCTGCAAGGACCGGGGAGCTTCACCGGCCTGCGGATCGGTCTTTCCACGGTGCTGGGTTTCCACCAGGCTCTGGGGCTCGTCGCCACCGCCTGGCCGACCCTGCCGATCCTCGCTGCCGCGGGGGCGGGCACGGACGGCGGCAACTTGGAAGGGGAAACAGAAATCGTGGCAGCGGTCGACGCCATGCGCGGCGACTGGATGATTCAACGTTTCCGCGAGATCGGCGGCGACACCCCCGCGGGCCTCGAGCCCGTCCGCGCGCCGGAGCGCGTGCCGACGACGGAGCTGGCTGCGGCGAAACCCTGTCGCCTGGTGGGCTTCGGGGTGTCCGAGCTCGAGCTCGGAGAAGGGATCGTGCCCGTCGAGCCGCCCCCCCTCGCCCCGATCGCCGCCGCCTTCGCCTCGAGCCACGAGCTGCCCTGGGATCCGGGCCTCCTCACCGCCCCGGTGTATTTTCGCCCTCCCGCGGTGACGGTGCCGAAACGAGCGCGCTGATGCCGACGCCCGGGCTCGGGCTGCGACCCGCCTCCTCCCTTGATCTTCCCACCCTCGTGGCCATCGAGCGAGACTCGTTCGATCCCCCCTGGAGCCGCGAGACCCTGGAGCCCATTGTCGATCGGCAAGATGCCTGGGTGGCCGAGCGCGGTCGTGAGGTCGTAGCGACAGCCCTCTTCCAGACCGTGCTCGACGAGAGCGAGCTCCTGCGACTGGCAGTCGTGCAGCACGGACGCCGCGCGGGAATCGGTCGGGCCCTGCTCCGACACGGCCTCGCGGAGCTGCGCAGACGAGGAGTCGAGCATTGCTTTCTCGAGGTCCGGGCCGACAACCAGGCCGCCCTCGGGCTCTACCGCGCCCTGGGCTTCCGGACGACCGGACGCCGGGCGCGCTACTACTCCGACGGCACCGACGCGCTGCTCTTCTCCCGCCGCCTCGGCTCGTCTTGATTCGGAGCCGGGCACGGTGGTATGCTGCGCCTTGCTTCGATGAGCAATTTCCCCATCCCTTCACGCTCACTCCCGGCTCGGAGCTTCCGAGGATCGGAGAACCGAACGGTCGATGTGAGCCCTCGAGATTCGTTTCGGCCCTCCTCTGGCCGTTGCTCCCTCCCCCGACGCCTTTCTCCCACATCCAGGTCTCGAACCAGGAGGATTTGCATGCCCCAACTCAGTCCAGTGCAAGAAGAGCTCTTCCACTCCGACGCGACCTTCCGCCATCTCTATGAAGAGCACATGGAGTACAAGCAGAAGCTCGATACGATCCGCGCCAAGAGCCTTCCCTCCGAAGAGGACGAGATCGAGATGAAGCGGATCAAGCTCCACAAGCTGAACTTGAAGGACAAGATGGAAGCTCTCATGTTGAGCCACCTACGAGGAGAAGCTTCCGCCTGAAGCCAGTGCGGCTTCTCGGCCGACTGCCGGAGCTCGGCCCGGGCGACCCGAAACCATCCCACCCCGGCACCTCTCCTCGGGATATATTCCGAGGCCTCGACGCTCCGGCTCGGCGACCGTAGACCCCACGGTTCCCGGTCTCGTGGAGCTCAGCTCGAAACGACTTCGACCCCTTCGCGAGTGGCCGATCCGAGAGCCCGCCGGATGCCGCTGACGGAAACCGGAGAACCGATTCATGCCGATGACCTTCGCTCGGGAAGCCTGGCCCTTCGTCTTGCCATTCCTCATTCTGGCCATCCTGCTCTTCATTCTGCAGCGGCCCAATTGGGGTGCAGCCGCCCTCGTGCTCGCTTTCCTGGTGCTCCTCTTCTTTCGCGATCCTCACCGCAGCTTCGACGGCGACCCGGCGATCGTCCTTTCCGCCGCCGACGGTGTGGTGATGAAGGTCGATACTCTCGAGGTGCCGGCCATGGGCGGCGAGTTCCAGCGCATCGCCACATTCCTTTCGGCCTTCGACGTGCACATTCAGCGCACCCCGGTGGCCGGCGAGGTGATCGACTCCGACTTCACCGCCGGCCGTAAGGTTCCGGCCTTCCGCGACGACGCCGACGAGATCAACGAGAGTCATCTCGCCGTGATCCGGCGGGCCGGTGAGGCGCCCTGGGGCGGCGACCTGATCGGCATCCGCCAGATCTCCGGTCTGATGGCGAGGCGTGTCGTCTGTTACCTGCGCGCCGGGGATCGAGTCGATCGTGGGCAACACCTGGGAGTGATCAAGTTCGGCTCCCGGGTCGACTTGATCGTCCCCATGGACTACGAGATCCTGGTGGCCAAGGGCCAGCGTCTGCGCAACGGAGAAACCCCGGTCGCCAGGCCTCGAAAGGAGTCATGAAGGTTCTCAGACCACGCGCTCGACAGCCGACCACCGAGCTGGAGCTCGAGCTCGAGAAGCGCCGGAAGGCTCCGGTGCGCAAGCGTCTCCGCCGGGGTGCCTACCTGTTGCCCAGCCTCTTCACCATGGGCAATATCATGCTCGGCTTCTACGCCGTGATCTCGGCCATGGAAGACCAGTTCCGTACCGCAGCCATCCTGATCTTCGCCGCCGGATTCCTCGACGGCCTCGATGGCCGCATCGCTCGCCTCACGGGCACCGAGAGCGAGTTCGGCAAGGAGTTCGACTCCCTTGCGGATGTGCTCACCTTCGGTTGCGCCCCGGCCCTGATCGTCTACCAGTGGTCCCTACGCCCCCTCGATCGGCTCGGCTGGCTTCTGCCTCTTTTCTTTCTCCTCTGCACCGCGATTCGCCTCGCGCGATTCAACGTGCAGACGAAGGCCGTCGACAGCCGTTTCTTCGTCGGGCTTCCGTCTCCGGCCGCGGCCGGCGCCCTCGTCTCCTTGCTCTTCATCGCCTACGATCCGACAGCTCTGAACGCGGGGCTCGACCCCTCCCGAGTGGAGGCCGCCATGCCTTTCTGCCTGGTGCTCTTCGGCTCCTTGATGGTCTCCACGTTCCGCTACCCGAGCATGAAGCGGGTCGATCTCAAGCAGAAGCTCAGCTACCGGGCAGCGCTCATGATGGGCGCCGTCATCCTCCTGCTGGTGTACTATCCCGAGGCGTTCTTTCCCCTCGCCGCGCTGACCTACTCCATGGCCGGTCCGGCGAGCTGGCTCACCGCCCGCCTGCGCAGATAATTCCCCACCAAGCTCCGGAGCTCACCCTTCATGACCCGAATCGCCATCTTGCATCCCGGTGGCCTGCTGGCCAAAGAGCTGCAGGATCAGCTCGACCAACGCCGAGATCTCTGGCAGAACCTGGAGCTCTTCAGCGACCGCGAGGAAGAGATCGGCTCCCTGACCGAGATTCGTGGCGGCGCCGCCATGGTCCGCGAGCTCGCCACCGCCGACCTCTCGGATTTCGACGTCTTCTTCCTCACGGGGAGCGCCGAGGCGAGCCGAGCCGTGCTGCCCAGGCTGCCGGCCGGTGCCACCGTGATCCTGCTGGCCACCGACGCCGTTCTCGAAGACGGCGTACCGGTGGTGGCTGCGGTGAACCTGGAAGCCGCGGTGCGCGACCGCCCGCTGCTGAATCCCGATCCCGGAGTCATCGCCCTGGCCCACCTTCTGCATCCTCTGCAGGAGTTCCGACCTCGCCGAGTCGCGGCCACCTTGATCCAGCCCGTCTCCAGCCACGGCTCCGCAGGTCTCGACGAGGTCTTCGACCAGACCCGAGCGATCCTCACCTTCGCCGACCAGCAGCCTCGGGAGGTCTTCCCCGTACAGATGACCTTCAACCTGATCCCCGGCGAAGAACGGGAAACGGAAATCGCCCGACAGCTCGAGCAGGTGCTCGGCCTCGAAGCTCCGACCTCCCTGCAGCTGCTGAGCGCCGGAATCTTCCATTCCTACAGCATCAGCCTGCACCTCGAGCTCGACGAAGATCCCGGCCTCGAAACGGTCGTCGAAAGGCTCCACCAACACTCCCTCATCGATCCGGCCGTCGATCCGGAGCTCCTCGGCCCCATCGATGCCGCGGCGCGAGACGAAGTGTTGCTCGGCCCGGTGTCTGCCGTCGCCGGACTTCCCGGCTCGTACCGGATCTGGGCGGTGATGGACAACCTCACCTGCGGCGGCGCCCTCAACGCCATCCACATCCTCGAAGCGGTGGGTGGCGGCATGACCCACTGATTCTCCTCCCACCGCGCAGATTTCTCCAGGCTCCTCTCGGCCGAACCGAGGGCGGGACGGGCAGCCGCATGCCTGATTCTCGAAACGGAAAGCAGATCGAGGCTTGACTCTCTATTTTTTACCCGGGTAATATTCGCTCGAAAGGGGGAGAAATGAACCCATCTCCAATGCAGACCTCTGATTCACCGAAGAAATCTCCAGATCCGACCTGCATCGCTTTCTTGAACGGCCGCCGCCTGGCCGCTGGCTCGGTGCTGGAGGTCGCCCTGGCGGTTCATCGTTCCGTCGAGCCGGAAGAAGTGGCCGATGTGCTGATATTCGACGGCTCCAGCAGCCGGATCGTCGAGATCGACTGGCGGGGTGATGCCCACGATATCCGCGACCGGCTTGCCCCTGCGTTGGAGGCTCCGGAGCCCGAGGCCGCAGAGGCCGCAGCCGAGGCGCCACCGGTTCGCAAACGTGGACGACCCAAGCTCGGAGTCGTGGGCAGGGAGGTCACTCTCCTCCCCCGCCACTGGGACTGGCTGGCAAGCCAGCCCGGAGGTGCCTCGGTGACCCTGCGCAAGCTGGTGGACCAGGCCCGCCGCAGCCGCTCCGCTGCCGATCGGAAACGACGCGCGCAGGAGGTCGCCTACCGCTTCATGGTCACCATCGCCGGCAATGCAGAAGGTTTCGAAGAGGCCTCCAGGGCATTGTTCGCCGGGGACCACGCAAAGCTGATGGAGCAGATCGGAAGCTGGCCTCCCGACGTGCAGGAGCATCTGCTGCATCTCGCCTCGCCCGCGCTCGCCCCCTGATTCCCCACTCGACGAAACTCCAACTCCGTGAGGAGCCTCCGTGCAAGATCTCACTCGGGGATCGATCCCCAGGCACATCCTGGTGCTCGCGGCACCGATCGCTATCGGCATGTTCTTCCAGAACCTCTACCACCTGGTCGACCTCTACTTCGTGGCCCGGCTGGGCGAAGCGGCGGTGGCCGGCGTCAGCGCCGCCGGCAACCTCCAGTTCGTGGTCTTCGCCCTCACGCAGGTGCTCGGGGTCGGGTCCATGGCCCTGATCTCCCATGCCGTGGGCCAGAAGAACCGCAACGACGCCAACCTGATCTTCAACCAGAGCCTGGCCCTCGCCGGGCTCTGCGCCGGGGTCACCCTGGTGGGAGGTTATGCCATCGTCCACCCCTTCATGGGCTGGATCGGTGCCGACGAGGCGACCGCCGCGGCGGGGGTCGAGTACCTGGTCTGGTTCCTGCCCGGCCTCGCGCTGCAATTCGCCCTGGTGGCCATGGGCTCCGCCCTTCGGGGCACCGGTATCGCCAATCCCACCATGGTCGTGCAGCTCTTCTCGGTGCTGCTGAACGTGATTCTGTCGCCGATCCTCATCGCCGGCTGGGGCACCGGGCGCCCCCTGGGAGTGGCCGGAGCCGGCCTTGCGAGCACCCTCTCGCTGGTCGCGGGCGTCGGGTTGATGAGCATCTATTTCTATCGCCTCGAAAAATATGTCGGCTTCGATCCCGGCCAGACCTTGCCGCGGCTCGATACCTGGAGGCGGATCCTGAAGATCGGGATCCCGCCCGGCGGAGAGTTCTTCCTGCTCTTCGTCTACATCGGCATGATCTATTGGGTCACACGGCCGTTCGGTGCGGAGGCCCAGGCCGGATTCGGGGTCGGCTCACGGGTGATGCAGGCCATCTTCCTGCCGGCCATGGCCATCGCCTTCGCCACCGCACCGGTGGCCGGCCAGAACGTGGGGGCAGGGCTCGCCGGCAGAGTTCGCGCCACGTTTCGCGCCGCCGCCTGGATGGGCAGCGGCCTGATGCTCGCCCTCACCCTGCTCTGCCAGTGGCGCCCGGCGCTCCTGATTCGCGGGCTCACCAGCGAGCCGGAGGTGGTGGCGATCGGGGCCGAGTTCCTGCAGATCATCTCGTGGAACTTCGTCGCCTCCGGCCTGATCTTCACCTGCTCGGGAATGTTCCAGGCGCTGGCCAACACCTGGCCCAGCGTGCTCAGCAGCGGAACCCGGCTCCTGACCTTCGTGCTGCCGGCCATCTGGCTGTCCCACCAGGCGAGCTTCGAGCTCCGGCACCTGTGGTTCCTCTCCGTCGCCTCCGTGGGACTGCATGCCGCCACCAGTTTGTGGCTTCTCCGCGGCGAGCTCCGGCGACGGCTCGCGGAGAACGCGGAAACCTGAGCCCCGGGAACCAAATCCCAATTCGCCGGGTCCAAGCAAGGGATCGAGGCCGGCCCCGCCAAACCCGGCGAGCCCCGCCTCGGCTCGGAACCCATGCGATTCGATCTTCGATTTCACGAAAGGGCCCGGCGCAAGGCCCGCGACGAGCTGGCCCAGGTCTTTCTGCGCGACGGTGCCGAAGCCGGGCGCCGACTCTACCTCGCCCGGCGATCGTCACCACGCGGGGCCCTGAACGAGAGCTCTCTCAACTACATCGGCTACCTGCTGCTCTCCCACGAGCGGGTCCCCGAAGCCATCGCCGTCTTCGAGCTGGCGGTGGAAAGCTTCCCCGACTCCGCCAACACCCACGACAGCCTCGGCGAAGCCCTGCTCCAGGCCGGCCAGCAGATCCGCGCCTTCGACAGCTACCAGCGCTCTCTCGAGCTCGACCCCGGCAACTCCAACAGCCACGAGATGCTGAAGATCCTCTGCCACTGAGAGCCTGATCGAAGCGGCTTCAGCCCCTCGATTCTCTTCCTGCACCGCCCTCTCGAGCTCCCGGAAACCGCACCGCCTGCACCCGGCGCAGGAAGGCCAGGCGGCGTGCCAGGAACTCCATCCGGCACCCGCGACGCTCCTTCACCTCCCGCAACAGCCGCGGCACGATCCCTTCCTCCCAATCCGTCCGTGGATGCTCGGCCAGCACCCGGCGCAGCCACGGCTCGGGAATCTTGCCGCGCCGCAGGCCGATCACGTCGAGCCCGGCGGCGGCATGCAGGTAGTGGGCTTCCCGCCCGTGCGCCAGGGAGACCCGCACGTTGAGATGCAGGCAGATGGCGTTGGCCACCGCGGTGGCACGATGCGCGGGCATTCCCTCTCCCAAGAGCAGGCTCAGGGCGCCTTCCGCACCGTCGAGGGCGAAGCAACACGATCCCGGCGCCGGCTCTCCACCGGCCAGGCCCCAGTCGTGGAGCAGCGCCGCCAGGTAGAAGAGCTCGTCGTCGAGCCGGTGACCGTTGCGCTGGGCGAGCAGATGGCCCCAGGCCCGGACCCGGTGCAGGTGCTGCAGAAGAAACGGTGGCGAAGCCTGCTCGACCCGTTCGAGCACCGTACGTGCCAGAGCGCTGTCGGGCGGCGCGGGAAGGGACAGGTCGAAGGGAGCCTCCCGACCGGGCAAACCGAGCCGCCGGGCGAGCTGGCGGGGCATCCGGGCCAGCTGCAGGGTCACGGCCTCCGCGGTGAGGCGCCAGCGGTCGGCCGCCGAGAGCCGGCCGCCTCCACGTCGCGCCCAGACCAGGGTTCCCACACCTTCGGAAGCGCTCATCGGATTCGCTCCTGGCGGAAGCTCACTCCAATCTTAAAATTACGTACGTTCGTATCTTTACAACTATAAACGACACTCATCTTGGTAGACCTCCTTCTTGGTTTGAGCTCGAGAGCGGGCTTTTAGTTCTACTTTGTCAAATCTTCTCGCGGGTCGAGTCGGCACGAGTTTCCGAATCTGACAAGGTAGAACCAACAACCCGTGTAGAACGAACTAACCCGTCGCACGGATCCGCCGCAGCCAGCCGCGGGCGTACTCCGTCGCTCGGTCGTAGGCCTGCGAATCACCGAGCGAGTGCCGCACGAGAGCCGCGGCTTCCAGGCCGTGCAGCTCGAAGGCCAGCTGAGCGGGATCGGAATCGGCCGCGATCTCTCCGCGTTCCGCGGCCCGGGCGATGTTCTTCTCCAGCAGCTGCAGGTACGCCCCGTAGAGATGCCGCACCTGCTCCAGAACCTCGGTCGACTCGAGATCGTCGAGCTCCAGAGCCGCGTTGGTGAAGAAACAACCACCACGAAACACCTCCGACCGGATATAGACGAACCAGGCCTCCATCAGAGCTTCGAGCCGCTCGAAGCCCGACCGCTTCTCCAGCGCCGGTTCCACCACGGAGAGGCGAAAGATCTCGGCCGCCCGCTCGACCACCGCCAGCTGCAGATCCACCTTGGCCGGGAAATGGGCGCAGATTCCCCCCTTGGACTTGCCGGCCGCCCTGGCCAGCCCACCGATCGAAAGGCCCTCCAGTCCCTGGACGGAAGCGATCTGCACAGCGGTGTCGAGAATGGCGTTGCGAGAGCTCGGGCGTGGCATGAGCAGAGATTAACGGACGATCGTACTTTTTGCAAGCGCAGCCGAGCCACCGCGACACCCGGCATCCGGCATCCGGCATCCGACCCGCGGTGATAGATTGGCTGGAAATCATGAGCTTGATCGGAACCAAGATCGGACGGATCCGGATCGTGGAGAGCCTCGGCCGCGGAGGCATGGGCGAGGTCTTCAGCGGATGGGACGAAACCCTGAAGCGCAAGGTGGCGCTGAAGGTGATTCGCGACGATCAACGGCTCGACGCCGAGGCCAGGGCCCGGTTCCTCCGCGAGGCACGGATCCTCTCCCAGCTCGATCATCCGGGCATCTGCCGGATCTACGAGATCATCGAAGATCCGAGCGCCGACGTGTTGGTGCTCGAGCGGATCGTCGGCCAGAGCCTCGAGCAGGCGATGGAAGCCGGTCTCGAGCCGGCCCACAAGCTCTACATCGCCGAAAAGATCGCCGAGGCCCTGGCCATCGCCCATCGCCAGGGAGTCGTGCACCGCGATCTCAAGCCCGAAAACGTGATGCTCACGGACGACGGCCTGGTGAAGGTTCTCGACTTCGGCCTCGCCAACGCGGTCGACAATCGCCTGGCGACCGCGATCTCGGCCGCCGAGGCAGGCTCACCCGAACCGGGGTCACCCGAGCCGGGAACCGACTCCCCCCTCGAGCCCACCGTGGTCGCGTCCGCCAGCAAGCTTGCGTTTGCCCTGGACCCGGTGGACTCCTCGACCCCGCCAACGGTGTGGCTGCCGCGCACTGAGGCGGACGACACCAAGGAGGTAGACGAGACCACGGACCTGGCCAACCGCGGGGATCCGACCGAAGGCATGGGCCCGGCGGCCTCCGAGCAACCCACGCAGCCCGGCCGGCTCCAGCCGGAGCCACCTCCCGCCGGGTCGGACGACGATCCTCCCGACCCGATCTTCGCCACCCAGGACGGTGCGATCATGGGCACCGTCGCCTACATGAGCCCCGAGCAGGCCCGCGGCGACCGCGTGACCGCCGCCTCGGATCTCTACTCCCTCGGCTTGCTCCTGCAGGAAATGGCCACCGGCCAGTCTCCCTATCCGCCGGGACTCAAGGTTCTCGAGCTGCTGGTGCGGGCAGCCAACGGCTCGACACGCGCGGTGACCGGGCTCGACCCCGACCTCACGGCTCTGATCGAGCGGCTGAAAGCGGTCGCCCCGGAAGCTCGGCCCTCCGCCGCCGAAGCCGCCGAGCGTCTGTGGTGGATCCGGGGCAAGAAACGTAGGCTCTGGCAGCGGCTGGCAGCGGTGGCCGCGGGGTTGCTGCTGCTGCTCGGCGCCGCCAAGTACACCCTCGACCTGCACCGCGAGCGCACCGCCGCGGTGACCGCCCGGCAAGAGGCGGAATCGGTCGCCGAGCTGCTCGTGCAGATCTTTGCGGTCGCCGACCCGAGAGCCGCCCGGGGTGCCGACATCACCGCCCGGGAGCTGCTCGATGCCGGCGCGGAGAGAATCACGGCCGGACTCGAGAACCAACCCCTGGTCCGCGCTCGGCTGCAACACACCCTCGGCCGGGTGTACCGCCAGCTCGGCCTGTTCGAACGCGCGGTTCCGCTGCTGGAACGGGCGGTCGCGGATCGCCGACACCATGCGGGCGACGATCTCGAAACCGCCAACTATCTCGACCAGACGGCCAGCGTCTACCACGACCTCGGTCGTTTCTCCGCCGCGGAGCAGGCGTTCGAGCAGGCGCTCGATCTGCGCCGAAGATTCCTCGGTCCCGACCATCCCCACGTGGCAGCGAGCCTCGGCAACCTGGCCTTCGTACACCAGGCGCGGGGTGACACGGCGCGCGCCGAGCCGCTGCTGCTCCGAGCCCTCGAAATCCAGCGCGAGACCCTCGGCCCACGGGATCTCCAGGTGGCCCGAAGCCTGGTCAACCTCGGAGAGCTCTACCGCACGAGGGGGGATCTCGATCTCGCAGAGGCCCACCTGCAACAATCCCTCGAGATCCAGGAATCGATCCTGGGAAATCGACACCCCGACCTGGCGACCGCCTGCAACAACCTCGCCATCGTCCACCAGGAAAAGAGCGAGCCCGAGCGAGCCCGGGAGCTCTACCGCCGGGCTCTCGACCTGACCGAGGCGACCTACGGCGAGGAGCATCCCGCCGTGGCCATAAGCCTCAACAACCTTGCCGAGCTGCACCGGCAATGGGGAAGCTTCGCCGAGGCCGCCCCCCTCTACGAACGGGCGACGGCGATCCAGGAAGCCGCCCTCGGACCGAAGCATCCGTCGCTGGCGGTAACCCTGGCCAACCGCGGGAAGCTAGAGGCCGCCCTCGGCAATGCCAGCGAAGCCGACGCTCTGTACCAGCAGGCGCTGGAGATCCAGTCTACGAGCCTGGGACCCGACCACCCGGGCCTGGCGCTGACCTCCGTGTACCGTGCCGATCTGCTCCGCGGGATGGGCTACCACTCCGAGGCCCGACGCCTCTACGAGCAGGCCCTCGCCATATTCCGGGAGATACCGGAGCCTCGAAGCGAGCTGGTGAAGGCGGGAGCGACCTCGGCGAGCATCGCCCTCGCCGGGGTGGAGCTCGATGCAGGCGCACCCGAGCGCGCTCGAGACCTGCTCTCACAGACGGAATCGCAACTTCCGATCGCCGTTGCTGGCGGGGAGCTCGTTCGCGGGGCCGACAAGACCCGCATCGCGAGCCTGCGTCTGCAGCAGGGTAGGGCCTTTCTGGCAGGCGGCGAGCCGGAGAGGGCCCGCGAGCTCTGGCGCCGGGCTCTCGAGCTGCTCGAAGGCTCGGAGAAAGTCGCCGATCTCGACCTCCGATGCCAGCTGCTGCTCCTTCTCGGCCGGATCGAGGAAGCCGGCCCCCTGCAACAACGGCTGGAAGACCTCGGGTGGCGCAACCCCCTGCTCATCCGGCTCTTGGCAAATCCACCCGCCGGGCTCTGAGCCGAGTCGAAGCTACTCCGGCGCCACTTCCGGAAGGCCTACGCGGAGCTCGGC
>CAZMEL010000241.1:0-12306 GCA_964565225.1 uncultured Thermoanaerobaculia bacterium
TGGTGCCGGGACTTCGAGTGGATCGAGTCGAAGCCGTGGAGGGATATCAAGCGCTTCAAGATCAAGCCTCGGAAGCGGAGCCTCAGAGGTGAGGAGATCCGGGCCTTCTGGGAGGTCTGCGAGGCATCCGACAGCAACGCCGCACGGCTTCTCCAGCTCTTGCTCCTGACCGGTCAACGAAAGTCGGAGATCCTGCATGCGGGGCCGCATCAGATCTCGGACGACGGAGATTGGCTGGTGATCCCCGACTCCAAGAACGATCTCCCGCAAATGGTCTTCCTCACCACCACCGCCAAGGAGCTGCTCAGCAGGTCGTACGGAACCGACCAGGCGTTCTTCGCGACCGCGGCAGGAACGCCGCTGAAAGATCCCCGAAGCGCCGTCGACACGATTCGGCGCCGGCTCGGGCCCGAGTTCGCTCACTGGCAGGTCAAGGATCTCCGCAATACCTTCGTCAACGAATGTCTCCGGGCGGGGATCCCGCGGCTCTTGGTGTCGCTGTGCTGCAACCACAGCTTGCCCGAGGTCGACGACGATCTCGACCGGGGAGCCAACATCACCGACCAGAGCTATGCCAGCCGAGGGAGCTACCTCGACCAGATGCGCTGGGCCTGGGAGACCTGGGAGAAGCGGCTCCAGGGCATCGTGAGTGGAGGCGGAGAGTTGGTGGTGATGGACCATCATCGCCGACGGCGCCAAATGGGCTAGGAGAGTCCTTTCTCTTTGCAGTACTCGTCCAGCCACGCGGAGAAACGGCCGTCTTCGTCGCCCGAGACCTTGCCCTTCGAGACACTCACTCCGAATCGCGTGGTCGCCGCCTGCCAGGCGTGCAGGTGCTCCTTTCGAAACAGCTTGCCGGGGAGAAACAGCTTCGCGGCCTTGAACTCCCGGATGCGTTCGTAGCTGCAGCCGAAGAGCAGGGCGGCCTCTTGGGAGTTGAGGTAGGCGTCGTCTGCTCCGGTAACTTTGCGGTAGGCCAGGAGGCCCTGGATCACCGCCGATTGAATTTCTTTGGTGCTCATAAACCCTTTTACTACCACACTTTAGAAACGCTTGTCTTTTCTGTGCTCTTCTGTGTCCATCTGTGCCGCGGAGCGGTCGAATCGGGCGGTTTCACCGTAGAAATCGCGCGCGAGGCGGCGCAGCCGGCGGACGTCTCCGGCGCAGATGAGCGCCAGCCGGTGGCGGAATCTGCTCCATCCGCCGCCGGTGCTCGGGGGCCGGACGCCGAGATCCTGGGCGAGGAACCAGACCCAGGCCCGAGGGTCGAGAACCGCAGGACACCACCTGCCGGCGACCGCCGGGCTCCAGCGGCAGAGGCGCCACCAGATCGACGCCGCTGGTGACCTCATGGCCATACCCCGGCCAGGTAGGATCCGGCCTCCAACCGCGCCCGGGGTATCCACAACGCCCCGTCGACCTCCACAGCCAGGCAGGCCGCCTCGTCGGCACTCACCGCCACGGCGCCGGCAGCGACGTCTTCGCCGACCTCTTCCCGGCCGAAGAGCCGGGCCTTGTGCAGGTCGACCTCGAGGCCTTCGCCCTCCTTGGGGTGCCACCGGGCGAGAACACCATCGGCCAGCGGCTCGAGCAGCAGGTAACGGTCCTGGATCTCCCCGAGCTCGAGGATCAGGTCCTCGCGTACACGGCAGCGGCAGGTGGTCCGGCTCAACCAGTCGTCGAGCATGATCTCGTGGGCCATGGTGTCGTCCTCCTGGGTCGTTTGCGATCCAGAGGAGACAGGAGACATCAGCCGGACGCACTCCAACTTGGAGATCGAGCGGCCGAGCCCACCTCGGCCCAAGGGTCGCCTCCTGCTCCCTCTGGATCGGGGGAGCCGGCAGGCTCCCCGGGAGAGTGGTCAGGGTTCAGACGGATTCGCTGGAGGGTCTGGATGGATGGCCTGGCATCAGGGCTCCTTTGCTTGTACGGAAAAGGAGATCTTCGAGCCAGCTGGTAGACTCCCAGGGCCCCGCCTGCCCAGAAAGCCCGTTGCCGTCCAAAGCTTGCGGGCTTGCTTGTACCTGGGTAGGCGGGGCCCCTTCGTGTCACTCGGGGGGAGAGACCGGCCGGAGCAAAGATCGGAGACGGGAAAATGGCCCCGGGAGATCGCTCCCCCGGGGGTCTCATGCGTCGTGGAGCGCCGGTGCGCTCCGGGAGGGTTCGCCGCACCACGTAGCTGGATCGCGCCTTGCGAGTACGGCGAGCCGGCTGGTGTGGCGCCCTCTCCCGGGACGCGCTGGCAGGTCTGAGGATGGAAAGGCATCGATCATCTGGCCTCGATCAGGCCGACCCTACCTTCATGTCCAGGCCCTGATCCTGGGCCGCTCCACAGCCACAGTGCGGCTGCCCGCCACCCTCTCCGCGGGACCAACCGATCAGGCCCTCGGTGCATTGAGCAGCTACGGAGCGTCCCGAACAAGATCCAGAAACGGCGTCTCGGGGTGGGTCGACTATCGCTACGGCGGCCATGCGCCCTCCAACGGTTGACGGTGGCCGACAGGCCACCGGAGCTGATACCCCGTTGCGCTCCCCTCTCGGGAAACCTGCGTTGCACTCGGGGCGCGGGAAAGAGGGTAAATGGTCCTGCGCTTTTTGTGTTGCAGTTTCACAAAATGACCCTTTACCTGACACCCTGTCCCGTATAATCCCTCTGTCATGGCGAGGAGACCACTGAAAGATTCCGACCGGGAGGTCGTCCGGAAGCTGAAAGCCCAGCTATCCAGATACTTTGCCCGGGACCGCGGAAGCAGATTCCGTGCGTTGAAGAGCATTGGTGTCGATCAGTCCTACATCGACAAGGCGTTTCAGCGTGGCAACATCGAGGTGGCCTTTCTCTCTCAGGTTCTTGACGAGCTGGGGCTCACCTTCGAAGATCTAGTTTGGGACGCTTTTGATTTCGATTCCTACGGAAAGAAGAGAGGGTCCCCGAAGCCGAAAGGCGACGGGGCGACCGGCGTTGCTGCGAGCGCGGCTCCGCCAGATCCATCAGAGCCAGAACAAGGGACGAATCTCGATCCGTCCGATCCCGACTACGTGCGGCCACCGGGTGGTGATCACCGAGAGGTAATCCGCAAGGTCGAGAAGCGTCTGCGGGAGCTCAGGGAGGCAGAGGAGGATGGCTCTTCCCAACAATCTTGAGAAGCTGGATCAGCTGCGGCTCCAGAATCCCACCGAGGCCGCCGAGCAGCTGCTCGCGCTCATCGAGGATCTCTCGGACACTCGAGAGCTCGCCTTGGCGCTTGGGATCTACGGATCGTGCAAACGCCACCTGGGAATGGTCGACGAGGCGATCGAGGTGCTCGGCCGCGCCCTGGACCTGGCTTCGGATGAGTGGGATCGCGCCCACATCCTGCAGAGGCGGTCGATGGCCATCAGTGCGACTGGCGACTTCGAAAGGGCCTTTGCTCAGTCGGACCAGGCATTTCTCGGCTATCTACATGCTGACGATTTCGACTACATGGGGCGAGTGCTCGTGGACCAGGGGAAGTGGTGGTACCACCTCGAGTCCTACGCCAAATGCCTCAGGGCGAACGACCTCGCACTGCGAATGTTGTCCAGCCGGAACATCGCTTTTCGGTTCACTTGCCATCAAGGCTCCGCCCTCGCATTCGTCGAGGTCGGCGACACAAAGGCCTGCCTGTCCCACCTCGAGCTGGCAGCTCCCCTAGCCGAAGATCTGGGCTCCGCCGCAAACTCTCGCTTCTTGTGGACCAAGGCGACGCTGTGCGAGCGGACCGGCCGCTACGACCTGGCGGAGGTAGCGCTCCGTAGGGTTCGAGAGATGCTCTGGGAGACCGGGGAGGCATTCGATGCGGCCCTATCGTCTGTGTCCCTGATCAAGGTTCTCCTCGCGCAGAACAAGATCAAGGAAGCAGAAGCGGAGGGCATCGCCTGCAGGAGGTTCCTCGTGCACCTGCCAGAGCGCAACGCCGCGGTTCCGATCTTGGCCGCCATCTGGAAGCAAGCGGAGGCGAAATCCCTCTCGTTGGCTTTTGTCCAGTCAGCGATTCTGCAAATGGCGGGCGCCGAGACAGCGCCCGCCCAGAAGCCCTAACCACTCGGATCCCAATACGGGCCGAACCCTTCCGGATCACCGTCACCTTCGCGCGGAGCGGGGAACACGATCCCCAGAATCCACCAGAACTCGACCGGTCCACTACCTTCGGGCAGGCTCCGCCGTTCGACGCCTCCGTCCATCTTCAAGACCTCCACTGTATGGGCAGGCCGCGCCCATCCAACGGAATGCCGGAGGCGTCGGCTCGCCGTACTCGCGGAGTCGAGTATGTACTCTGCACCTGTGCGGAGGGCCAGAGATCCGAAAAAACCTCCGGCCCGCGTGGTATGCGGCCTCGCGTTGTAGGGCTTGGCCCCGCCGCCGGCTCATCGAGGCTCATTGAGAGCCGTGTACCGCCCGCCGTTCCCGACGATGATGTGACCCGCCAATCGGATGCCGACGATGCGGGCGGCCGAAGCAACCCGACGTGTAAAGGCCAGATCCTCGTCGCTCGGAATCGGCAAGCCCGAAGGGTGGGTATGCCAAAGGATGAAGTGAGCCGCCCGAAGCTGCAGAGCTTCCCGAAGAATCCGCCGAGGCTCGACAGCCGCGCCGAAAAGGGTTCCTCGAAAAAGAACTCGATCGCCAATCAATCGATCTCGAACGTTTAGGTAGAGCGCGCCTACGATTTCCTGATCCTCGGCAGCGTACCGGGCAGCGATGTAGGCAGCGACCCTTTCGGGCTGACTCATGAGCTGGCCGTCCGGCATCGCTTCTCTGGTCACGCGCTTCGACAGCTCGACGTGGGCCAGGAGACGAGAGGCTCGGGCGTCGCGCATGCCGAAGGCTCGAAGGGTGGGCCAGTCGGCGCATCGTAGGCCCATGAGCCCCCCAGCTCGTTTCAGCAAACGTTCAGCTGCCAGAGTTGCAGTCGGCGCACCGAACAGCACCGCCAAGAGCTCCACGTCCGTCAATGCACCGGGTCCACAGCAGAGCAGTCTTTCCCGAGGACCCACGGCTCTCATGCCTTCTCAGATAGGTGCCGCTGCCGGAGTTGCTCCGCTGTAGCCCTGGCCGAGTATCGGAGCCGATCGGAGGCTGCGGCCAAGTGCTCGTCGATCACGAGGCCGATAGCAGCGTCGATCTCCAGCTCGACCGACCAAGGGACTCGGCCCTCATAGGCGTCGCCTGCGTCAGGAGGAAGCCGAAGAGCGATTCTTGCCCGGTGCAGCTCTTGCGCCAGACCATCGATTCGAGCCGCGATCTGCGCGCAGTCATCCTGGATCTCGTGGGTAGACTTCTCCTGTTCGGGCATCTTCCAGCCTCCTCGTGTTGGGTTGGGCAGAGACAAGCCGGCTGGAGCATGCCATACTTACGGAAGTATGTATAGCTGTAATGCTGGGATTGCTAATGTCTGGTCAATGGCCAGCAACAAACCAACTCCACCGCCTGCCTCCGGAGCCATCACCAAGTCCGGGAAGAAGAAGACCGTCTGGTTCCATATCGACGAAGCAGAAGCCCTGCGCGTGGCGGCGTTCGAGCAACGGAGATCGGAATCCGACATCATCCGCACTGCTGTGCGTGAGTACCTGGGGATTGAAGACTGAAGGAATGGGAGCGGGATCGCCGGGGCCGCTGCTGTAGGGGTTCGCAGCCCCCCGTGCTGTCATCTGGCACCATGAGCACCGGACAACCTCCATGTGCTCGGCAGACGTTACGATCTTCCCCGGAATCAGGCTTCGGAGTTGGCGGCCGACAAGGAAACTCGAAGGAACGGAGTTGCGAACCGCATCAAGATCGCGGCAAGCTTGGCCGAGTTCCTCAGCGGAGCCGCGGTGCGTGATGGTCAAGCGGTGTTCATCGATTCTCTAACATCTCTTCATCAGGCCGGCGAATCTCCCTATTTTTCGGATCGTTTTCGACCTTCTTCGGAGCGTTTTCGACCTCGTCTACCGACTCTTCAGCGGCACGCCGCTCTTCAGGCGGCTCAGTGAGAGATAGCTCGCGAGCCAGGGCGCCTACGGTTGGGTTACTAAAGAGCTCTCTCAACGAAATGCTTCCATCGAGCTTCTCGCGAAGCCTATTCACGAACTGAACGCCCATGAGCGAATCACCACCGAGTTCAAAAAAATTATCATTCACCCCTACTTCGTCTACCCCAAGCAGTTCCTCGAAGATAATCGCGATCCCACTCTCCAGCTCCGTCGAAGGTGACTCAAGAACTGGTAGACCACCCTCTTCTCCCGAAGCCTTCGACTCCTCGCCCTCACCGTACTCCTCAAGGCGAACCTCAGAAACAGGAAGCGTTCCTAAAAACAAGTCAAACGTCTCATTCTGTCCGCGAAAAGCTCTCTCCAGAATCAGAGCGTCGACCGAGGGCAGCTCCAGAACCACTTTCACACTTCCGTGGCCCACTGACACTATTTGAACGTCGTCTGGTGAGATTCCAAGAAAACCCGCCAAACCGTGAACAAGCAGTCTGCGGTAGTTCTCGTCGAACTCATCTAGGTCTAATGCAAGTTTTATCTCAACCTTCGATCTTGAACAAATCTTGGCCCTATCGATTCCCTTCCGCAATACCCAAGGCTTTAACTTGTAGACTTGCAGTGTCTTTGCCCCCCATTTCTCAGCGTCAGCTCGCCGATGACAGTTTGCGCACAAGCATATCAAGTTCTCTGCCGTATGTTCCTTGACTCTTCGCCACGGCACGATATGAGCTCGCTCAACAGGGCAACTCTCTCCACAAACTGCACAACGATGTCCGGCTTCTGTCAGTACCTGTCTCTCAACCTCACGAGGAATTCGCGGTCGAGATGCCTGCTTGGAGGTATCCTCTCGTAGCCTTTGCATTACGAATCTTAAGCCCCCGTTTTTATAACGGCTCGGCGATGAGCGATAGCTTCAGCCATTCGCTCAATCGCCAGGTTCAGCCGCCCGCTTTCGTAACATCAGATGTGGAATCAGCCTGTTTCCTAGCTGTTGGCCTCAGATCCCCACTTGATTCCCTAAGCACTTGTGTTGCTAAGTCGAGTACTTCTTGCCGGACCTGATTGCGATTTATCTCCATCGCCTCTTCAAGCGCCCTTCGCTTCTCTTTCTGCCGGGACCTGTTCGCAAATACGGCGCCGACCGCTGCACCGGCCACTATAGGAAACAGTGGAATGAGTACAGCAGCAATGGCTGGCGCCAGCCCAACGGCCGTGGCAGCAATTCCGGATGCCGTCAAACCCGACGCACTCACGATTCCGCTCAGTATATTCGATCTCGCTAGGGCTGCCGTAGCCGCGAGAACTGCCACCTCGGCAGGAGACTCAGGCTCAAGTCTACGCATCAAAAGAGCCCCCTTACCTTCGTTGACTGATAAGCCACGAAGACGACAATGCTCACAAGAGCAGGAATCAAAACACCAATGACGGGACGCCGGACAGGGATTCCACTATCATCAGTCTTCCAAGAGCGGAACCTCTCATGTTCAACCGAAACAAACACCAGAAAAAGCACACCAACCAACCAAGAGATCAGTTCGTTCAGCTTCGCATCGGGTTGCTGCATATCTGCAACTACCGTTCCAATTGTCATCAGCAAAGTTGACGTGCAGATTACGCAGCTCTCGACCCAAGACTTGTTGTCGCCATCCCGGATGCAAGTCGATTTGCGTAAACTCCCACGACCACAAACAGCGTAGGAATTCCGAGTACTTGGAAGGCTGGATCGGCAAGAAAATGACTTAGGTTCATCTGTTTCAATCGGAGCCAAACGGACGGTTTAAACGGTTAAGCGTTTCAGCGAAGAGCGAAAGCGCCAGCCGTTCGCTCGATCGTCTGGGTTTGCTGGATAGAGCGCTTGAGAGTGATGGTCCCGCTCTCGAAGCAGCCGAGGCTGTTCATGGCTCCAACCCCAGCTTACACATCGCAAGTCTGATGAGCTCATCACTCGCTTCGTCTAATAAGCTGTCTATCAAGAGAATCTTTTCACCGGCGCTTGCCCTTGCTGCCGCTGAGTATCTTTCCTTGTACCGGCTTCCGACCTCCTTGATCGCTAGCGACAAGAGCCTATTCCTGTACAAGACTTTGACGAAGTAGGCGCCACCTACTGCAGTCAATGCTCCAATTATGACCCAGCCCATCGGGGTGATCGTGAAGCTGGTCAATGAGACGCCAAAAGCGGCAGGGCCAAGGGCCAGCAAAGTCGCTACTGCAATAAAGCCGGGCCAACCTGCTACTTTCAGGATGATTTTCAATCCGTCCAGAATGGAATCTGTAAGCTGACAAAGATCCTCAAGACTCTTCGAGTATCGGACGCGAGACTTCCGATCGGACTCATCAATTACGTCGATCATGAAGTGTTTGAATTCTTGGTACCTTCTCACGATTCTATATACTGCCAGGCCTTTCAGCAAACGACGGACTGCACCGTCCGGCTCGCAGCGCGGGTTAGTTGGCATGCGCCAGGCTCATCTGTGTCAGGTTTCATCGTCCACGCTCGGATCTCATATCGAGCATCGCCTCCGACTGGCTGCTAGGATTTCAGCCTGCACTTCCGGGCTAGCTCTCTTTCGACTCATCGATCAGGCTTGCCTCTTTAACGGCCCGGCGATGAGCGCCGGGCGCAGCCGTGCGCCCGATCGCTTGGGTTCGGCGGAATGGCCTCATACATTCAAGAACTGCCTTGCTTCACTCATAATCTCTTCGTCCTTTTCGGATTTCAAAGCGTGATTCAAATCCTCATGCGTCAGAGTCCGCCCAGGAACGACTAGGCTTCGGATCGCTTGGAGCCGCGCCCAGCGCGATTCGTCAGACTCTAAGACCTGCAATAGACCGACTGTGGCCTCTAGCGAAAAAACGGATGCCAGCAGCGCGCACATGTAGACACGAGTTCCGTTCCTTGGATCAGAGAGGCTCTTCAAAGCAAGCCCTACGGCTGCCTCTCTATCGATCTGGAAAAGAAGCTCAAGCGCGATCCTCTTGGTAATAGGAACGCTCTCCCCCTTCCAGAACTCTAGAACAATCCCTGGATAGAGGTCTGGGAATCTTCGAAAGATGATCTTGAGGGCCTTGAGCTTGGCTGACACCTTTTCTCTAGGTGCCAGCAGATCAAGCAAGAGCGGAAGCGCCGACGAAGGGGAATACTCGGCCACTACAGACGCAACGGCAATTCGGAACGTATGCGGACGTCCTTTTGCAGACCATTGGGGGGCATTCTCTGCGACAACGCCTGGATAATCACTCGCTAGAACCTCAATGACAGCTTCAGTGTGCCGCCTCTCATTCTGGGCGAGGTTTTTTAAACAGTTCAGGACTAGCGGGTGATCGAACCCTTTCAGTTTTCTAATCCAGTCGCCCGCGCCCTTGCTCCGTATATTCCATTCAAGAAGTTTGACGGCATGGGCCACAAGATTAGTTTCGGCTGATGGTCCAAGCAAAGTCAGGGCATGAATGGCTACTGCTGGACTCTGTGTTGACCTCAGCACATTACTGCAAAACCGTTCCGCATCCGCCCCCCATCCCCTCTCGCAGATAGACAGACATGCTCGAACGAGCCTTGCTCTTTGAGGTGACAGAAAGGTGTCCAAAAGAGGAACGCACGCCTCCACTGCACCTTTTGAAAGGTGATGAGCACTGAAAAGCAGAGGCCATAAGAGCGACCCTGTCCCATCTGACTCACTCAAAACGGTTTTGAGCGCGCCAGCGAAAGCTTCAACAGCTCCAGGGGAATCAATCCTCGAAAGTGCGATCAATGCGTTGCTTCGGAGCTCTGAACTAAATGTCTCCTCCGCAATCTCAACCATCAAGTCAACATCTTCGGCGTTACCGATTCTGCCGAGAGCAGTAACCGCATATCTCCGAAGAGTGCCATCATTTCCTTGCGCAAGTCTCCTTAGGCTAGTTCTCGCCAGAGCCGAGTCGATTGCTCCGAGACACTTTGTGGCATTCGCTCTTGATTGCCAAGGGACGGACTCATCTGAGACCCACGCTATCAAACTTCCATGAGCCTTCTCATCCTCCGGAAGCAAGTCAAAGAGAAACCGATATACCTCCTTGGTAAAAAAGCCGGTCTCCCAGTGCCGGACTTCTCGTGAGGAAGCAGACCTCAGCAGAAATTTCGCGTAGAAAAACTCCCAAAAAGATCTGTGAGAAAATCTATAGTGTCCCTCTGCGTCCCGAACTAGGAAACTCGCTCTCCTAAGCTCAGTCTCAACCATTGCCTGCATGGCTCGATCCAAGTTGCCATCAAGGTCGCGAACCAGTTTCGGGATTTCTTCAAAATGCAGTCTATACCTCGACTCAGTAGATACGCGCAGAGCAAAACTCTCAAGGAGTTCTGACTTCTGCTCCATTTGGAACGCGCAGGTCCAGTCGTTAGTTGACAGCCATATGTCAGTATAGATCTGATACAATAGGCCAGCACTGATCGCCGTATTCTTTCGCCGAATGGCTCCTTCTGAGGTTACGATCATATCTAGGAGAACTGGTCGCCTACTTAACTCGGCCAAATTGTAGGTGCCTCTGATGAATCTGGCTACTTCGGAAGCATGAGTTCCGCAGCGGCAGTTTAGATACTCTTTTACTTGATCGGGAGCGAAGTCCTGTAGAAACACAAGCCAGAAATTTCTCTTTGCTGCGATCTCCCGATAGAGATCCGTATAGAGCTTGCTTCGGCTGCTTGGCAGTTGGCGACCATTGTGGAGGCTCTGGACTTCCAGCGAGTTCGTGAAGTAGTGAGTACGGCAGGACAAGATCACTTTGGCTCTTCCGGCCGAGAGGCGAGTGATTTCTTTGAAGGAAGCAAGAGTGAGATGGTAGCTCGCTTTGCTTGCCATCTCATCGAAGCCGTCCAGGATCAGAAGTACTTGTCCGGACGAAAGCACGAACTCGAAAGCAGCATAGGACGCCCGAATCCCGTGCCGATCCAGCATGTCTAGCACAACTTGCTTGATCGAGGCGGCTTGGCCGTATTCTCGAAGGTCAATGAATACAGGAAGTCGACTTCTGGCCCCAAGTTTCCCGACATTTAGTTCCCAAGACCTGGCAGCTTCAAGTGCAACACTCTTGAGCAGAGTTGTCTTACCTGTCCCGTAATCGCCAAGAAGAGTCAACTGATTCGCCTGAGAGTCAACCATCCATTCTTCGAGCAAAGGCCGAGCCGGTTCCTCAACTTGTCTGTGCTCCCGCACGAGACTTGGCTGCACGAAAAACTTCAGAGTGTCGTCAGTCGACAGAGAGGCCTTCAACGTTGAGACATAGGGGCCGAAATCAATCAATGACTTTTCGAGGTCAGTGATCGAAACAACCTCGATGTCGTGATACTCGCTTTGCGCTACGACCTCTTTTACAAAACCAACGCTACTAACCATAACTCCACGAATCCGGGCATGGCCAGCTTTTCTGGCAGCAATCAGACGGCCGACGAAGGCATCGAACTGAGAAGTTGAGACCGGACGCGCCTGGTCTTTACATTCCACTATGTAGTCGCGCTTCAATGGGCCTGAAGAGTCTCTCAAGACTAGATCTACTTGGCGGCCTGCTAGGAGCCGGTCACGTTCGACCTGGTAGCCAAGTAGCTCGAAGAGCCTGCCAACTCTTCTCTCGAAAGCTTCACCTTTGTGAACTTGGCTACTCACTGCTTGGTCACTCTAACCAGCCCACATAAGGTCGAAATCAGCTGCCGCCGAACCCAGATTATCCGACGCCAACTCGCTCCTCGGAAGCTGCATAGACGGCGCCAACCTGGCACCAGGAGTTCGGATTTCCAGCGGAGATTTGGGCGATCGCCCCTTCCAGTCGCTGTCGGATGTCCGATGCCGAGAGAATTCTTCGCAGCACTTAGACGCAAGTGCTGTCGGATAGGGTGTGAGTGAAACTGATGCCAGCAAATCGATCCCTCCTTGAGACAAGTTCGAGGCTATACGAGAGAGTTGGAGCGCGTCAATCTCGACGCCAGCACGCTCGGCGCAAGGAGCTCAAACGGGCGAAGGTGGGCTGAGGGCCCAGGCCACCCGCTCGAACTGCACCTCGAATTTGGCGCTGTCCTTCTCCCAACCGGTGAAGTCGGCCACGAGGGCGAGAGCGGATGGCCCGACGCCAGGCCGTCCGTCCAGCTGTCGAGCTGGTTGTCACGGACGCCAAGCGCATCGTGCGCCTTCGGACGACGGCGGCTCCAGCTCGCCAAGACCTGGGGCAATTCCCCAGGAGACGTGGTCGGTCTAGCGGTCGATGCATCTTAGATGTTACGGGTAGGTACAAAGGCGTTCAGGGAGGTGTAATGGACCCCAGTTTTCGGACCACCTCTTAAGTTAACGATTTGGTCAG
>CAZMEL010000242.1:0-12189 GCA_964565225.1 uncultured Thermoanaerobaculia bacterium
GGATGGGAGGAGGATCGATCCGATCGAGATCACCGACTTCCGGCTCTTGCGTCGCAAGCTCCGATTCCGGGATCGGTGGGACGTTTGAGCCGTCGATGGGCTCGCCCGGGCTCGGCACCGCTTGCCGAGCCCGGGCACAGCCCGTAGTATTACTTCAAGGAGTATTACCATGAAGATCACCTCCAAAGGACAGGTCACCATCCCGATCGAGATCCGGGAGCGGTTCGGTTTCTTACCCGATTCAGAGGTCGAGTTCCGGGTCGAAGGCAATACCGTGCAGCTGGTCAAGGCCAGCAACCCGACCGGCCGCGGCGCCCGGATCGTCGAGACCCTCCGGGGCTCTGCCGATGTGAGCATGACCACCGACGAGATCCTTGCCCTGACTCGGGGCGACGACTGAAGCCGATGCCTGCCGTCCTCGTCGACAGCAACGTGATTCTCGACATCGTCACCCAGGATCCGGAATGGCTCTCCTGGTCGGAGCAAGCCCTGGAGTCGGCGGCCGAGCACGCTCCCCTGGTGGTCAATCCCCTGATCTTTGCCGAGATCTCGGTTTCGTTTCAGCGAATCGAAGATCTCGATCGAGTCCTCCCCAGAGCCGTGTTTCGCAGAGATCCTCTGCCCTACGAGGCTGGATTTCTCGCCGGGAAGGCCTTCCTCGAGTACCGCAAGCGGGGAGGCTCGCGCCGCTCACCTCTCCCAGACTTCTATATCGGCGCCCACGCCGCCGTCGCGCGTCTGCAGTTACTGACCCGTGATGCTGCCCGGTATCGGACCAATTTCCCTTCCGTAGACCTGATCGCACCATCCTGAGAGGCGGCCTCGATCCACGTTTTCGAGCTGGCGAAGGACCCGGCGTCGAGCAACCGCGGCAACCGCGGCGCCACAGGGACCGTTTTGACCGTGCCCGAGACCGAGCACACCACCTTCGACGCCACGGCGTCCGATGCCGGGTGGTCGTGCCAGGCACCCACGGCCGGTGCCGTCTGCACTTTCGAGCTCGGTACCGTCGAGGTCGGCGACCTCGCCGAGGTGCTTTTCGCCGCCACGCTCGAAGCGACGATTCCCGCCGGGGTCGACCAGATCGTCAACACCGCTGCCGTGGCCGACGACGGCCTCGCCGCCACCGATCCCGACCCGGACCCGGCGGCCGTGCCGACCGTCACTCACCACCGCGGCGTCGATCGGTGACGACGGAAGGAACGGCCCCGATCAATGGCCCGACGACAACTTCGCGTTCGAAGAGACCACGATCTCGACTCCGGGTGGCAAGCGGCGGAAGGGGTCGTGGTGGTTGCTTCGAGGAAGCCCAACGTCACGGACTCCATCAAGGGCTGGCTGAGGGAAGATATCGAGCGCTGGACCCAGCGCCGCGCCGCGCAGGAAAACGGGGCGCCTTCGGCCGACTTCTGCACGGCTCCGGAGTAGAATCTCAGGAGCAGACGAGCCGGACCCGATCGGGTGCTCTGGTACCTATATGGAACCTAAACGCCCAAAAACGCAAAACCGGCAGCCAGGCTGCCGGCGCTATAACTAACTGAGCTGATTGACTTTAGACTGGTGGAGCCGAAGGGAATCGAACCCTCGACCTCTTGAATGCCATTCAAGCGCTCTCCCAACTGAGCTACGGCCCCACTTCTTGGGAGGGCGGAGTGTATACGGGGCCAATCTTGGGTGTCAACTGTTTCACGGGGAAGATGTTGGTTCGTTATAGTCCGCTTGCCGAGGCCTTCGAAACGACCGGGGAAGAGAGCATGGACGATCGTGACGTTCTGACCGAAGAAGCAGTGGAAATCGACGATGCGTACGCCGAGGTGCAGGGCGGTGGGGAGCCGGTGGCGGCGCCTTGGGTGGTGCGAGGGGTTTCTCGTTTCGGGGTGGTGTTTGCTGTGATCTTTGCTCTGCTGGCTTTGTTCTGGGAGAAGTCGGAGGGCACGGCGCCGGCGGGGAATCTGGTGGACTCTTCCGGGCAGGTGGTGACTCTGGCCACGCAGATGGCACCTGTGACGCTGGTGCACTTCTGGGCGACTTGGTGCCCGCCCTGCCTCGACGAGGTGCCGGCGATTCAGCGTTTGGCCGAGAGACACTCGACCGACCACAATTTCTCGCTGGTGATGGTGGCGGTGAACGATGATCCGGAGAAGGTGAAGACGTTTCTCGGCGATCGGTTTCCGGACAATCTCTTCGATCCCGACTGGACGATCGCGCGCCGGTTTGGCACGCGGAAGCTACCGGAGACTCATCTGGTGGTGCAGGGGGAGGTGGTGGAGAGCTTTATCGGGGCCACGAATTGGGATGACCCAACGCCCCGGCAGATGATCTCCGATGCCCTGGCGAGCCTCTGAGGGTCTGGCCGGGACACCTTTCGCTCGCTGCGTATTACGGATCGAACGGTGAGGACCGGAGACTTCGCTCCGGCCCTCGGTTCCTTTGCTGCTGTCAGAAACGATAGGCGAGGCCGGCGTGGCCCATGAGGAAGAACTGGGCGTAGTCGAGGTCGGCGTAGTGGATGGAGAACTCGACGACCAGGTCGAGCCGATCTTGCAGCCGGAAGGCGCCGCTGGTACCCAGGGCGAGCCCCAGGGAGCTTTCGTCCTCGATCAGAGGTGCGGCGTCGAGGTCGTAGAAACCGAGCCCGATGAAAAGGCCGGATTCATAGGAACCGGAGTTGATGAGGTACTCGCCGCCGAGAGTGACGTAGGAGAGCTCGGTATCGTAGAGACCGTTTCCTTCATCGGTCTCGAGGTCGAGCTGCCCGAGGCGGGCCTTGAACAGGGTGTGGCGATCGATCTGATAACCGAAGACGGCCTGGAACCCGAAGTTGTCGATTCCCGGATCGGGCTCGGCGTCGGTGGTTCCCCCGAGTGTCGCCATCAGCCCCAGGCTGAAGTTGAAGTAGTCTTGTGCCTGGGCGACCGAAGGCAGGCCCGCGAGCACGAGGACGGCGAGGGAATACGTCAGTAGGCTTCTGGAAGGCAAAACAGTCTCCTTGTCGCTGACGGCGGCGGTCGACGGTACCACCTGCCGGAATCGTCTCGCCGATCTCGTACCGGCGGTAGAGGCACGGTATCTTCGCAGAGTTTGCGGCTTCTTGCAGTGCCAGGAGCCCGACAATCCGAGACCGATGATGGTCGACTCGAGGCACTGCAAGAGAAACCCCTAAGGTGTACGCTTCTCCACCCCCGAGTGTCACAAGCCGCTGGCTCGCCGATCTGCTGCATTTCTTCGTGCCGGCCACCTGCCTCGCCTGCGAGAAGCGGGTCGACCGGGTACGCGACGGATTGGGTTTGTGCGTCGCTTGCCGCGGGCGTCTTCGAACCTGGACCGAAGCCTCTTGCTCCTGCTGTCGCCGGCCCCTGGAAGCCACGATGCTCCCGCCCGGCTATCTCTGCGGCCGGTGCCGCAAAAGACCACCGGCCTTCGACTCTCTTCTCTGTGCGTGGTCGTATGACGATCCCCTGACCCATGTGATCACGAGTTTGAAGTTTCGGCGCCTGGAGTACCTGGGCTCACAAGTCGGCAACTACCTCGCACAACGATTTGCTCCAGCCATTGCCACCTGCGACCTGATCACCGAGGTGCCTCTCCACTGGACTCGCCGAATTCGCAGAGGGTATGACCAGGGCAAGATCATCGCCCGGGCGGTGGCCAGGAAGAGCGGTGTCCCGAGAATCTCGGCCCTCCGCCGTCTCCGAGCCACGCCACCGCAGAGCCGGCTGTCGCGCTCGGAACGCCAGAAGAACCTCGCCAATGCGTTTCGCTGTGGCTCGGAACGGGTGCGTGGCAAGAGCTTGCTGCTCGTCGACGATGTGGTGACGACCGGAGCCACCCTGGAAGCGGCAGCGACGGCTCTCAAGTCGGCCGGTGCGACTCGGGTCACGGCTCTGCTGGCCGCCAAGACTCCGATCGATCTCCGGAGGCCCTCGAAGCAGTAGAACTGTCCCTTCAGAGCCACACAAAGTGGCAAAAAAGACACATTTTTCGGTGCAACCCGAAAAACCGTGGGACGTCCAACATCGGCTCGAATGGTAAAGGTCGAGGAAATCCCGGGAGGCCCGAGCACACTCGCATTTGCCTCGCGTTTGGCCCCGAACTTGCAGAGCTCTGCGTTCAATGATCCATCGATCGAGTTTTGGCTCCTGCGTTTCCTCACGAGCGGCTGGTCCCGCGAAACCTGCCACTGGTGACCCATGGCATGGCGGTTTACCGCCTGGCCATGTATAGTTCTCTTCCCAGGTCTCAAGAAATCGAACTTCGCATGAACGAAACCACACGCACACCCAAAGGCACCGCCTTCCTGGCACTGCTCACATTGAGTCTGGTGGCCGGTCTCGAGGCGAAAGCCGCGTCGGTTGCGGATGGTGGCGAACCAGCCAGGGAAGCCCCCAGAGCACAGACGGTGAAGCTGACGACGGCAGCCGTCAAAGGCCGGGTCTTCGAAGGCGCCAAACCCATCGAAGCGGTCAAGGTCTACGCGTATGAGGTCGCCTCCTTTGCGCTGCGCAAGGTTCTGAGCGACGAGGCTGGCCATTTTTCGTTCAAGTCTCTGCCAGCGGGCATGTACCAGATCGTGGCCCATAAAGACGGCTTCGCCCCGAGTGTGGAGCTACTCCTGCGCAAGAGCCCGGATACCCACCAGTTCGTGGAGATTCGGCTGCAGGAAGAATCGCCCGACGACATGCGCCAGGCCGAAGACTATTGGAGTGTCCGTAGCCGGGTGCCGGCCGATGTGCTGCGGGACATCAACAGCTCGGCACACGACCTGGACTCGGCCTTTGGCCCCGGGCTGCTGCTCCGCGACGATTCACAGTTCGCCGGCCAGATGCTTGCGAACAGCGGCCTCGAGCAGCTGGGAGGTGGCCACGGGGATGCTCAGCTGACCACGGCCCAGGTCGATCTTCTCGGTGCCGTGGGCGACGTCAAGGTCAGTCTCAACGGAACCCTCCAGCAGCTGGCTCAGCGGCCCGACGCCGGTACGACCTTCGTGCCCGATGGTGAAGCTCGGAGCATGGCGCTGAAGGTCCAGGGCAATGACGACTCCAAGCTCAGCGTCACCACGGCCAACGGCCAGCTCGCCAGCCTACGAGGCGAAGAGTTGCTGCCCGTAGATCTCGAGACGTACCAGCTGCGCTGGTCGGGCCAGGCCGGCGACAAGGGCCGGACGGAGATCAGCGCGCAATACATGGAAGAGACCAACTTCCACCAAGCCGGCTGGCTCGACCCGATCAATTTCTCGGGCGCCTCTCAGCTCTGGAACCTCGAAGGTGCCTACGATGGAGAATTGAACGAGAACACGACTCTGCGGGCTGGCGTTTCCTACCGCCAGAGATCCCGCGAGCTCGCCGAAGATCCGTTCTCGACCCATGGCTTCGGCGACAAGAGCCTCCTCGATCCGAGCCTGCTCCCGGGCACTACGGTGAACGAAGACCAGGCGATCGACGCGTACGGAATCGCGGGATCGAAGATCCAGCCCAGGATTCTGGTCGAGTACGGCCTGTTCTCCTCGGTTCGCGACGGCAGCCTGTCCCTGATGCCCCACGGAGGCATGGTCGTGGAGCTCGGCAACGCCTGGCGGGCCGAGACCGGTCTCTCGCATCGGATCGAGCGGGACTCCGACATCCAGAATACCTACGACGGCTTCGAGACGGCTTTCTTCGGTGACTCTTCGTCCTGCCAACGTTCGGGCGAATCCTGCTACGAGGTGAAGTTCGCCAAGAAGGGGACCGCCGGAGATTCTTTCTCGATCGGCGCGGTTCACCGCAAATTCGCCGAGACCCTGCGTCTCTACTTCAGCCCCGACTTCTTTCACCGTCTCGAGAGTGTGTTCGTGGTCGAAGGAGACACCGTCCCGGAGGTTCAGTTCAGCCTCGTCCGCCGCATCGCACCGCGGGTGCTGGCCAAGCTGGAGTCGAACTTCGCGTCCGGTGGCGGGGGGATCTTCTACGCGACCGACGATCTCGCCTACGAAAACGAGGTGCGCTACCTGGTGACCTCGCTCGACACTCGTTTCCAGAGCACGGCAACCGGCATATTCGTCGCTTTCCACCACCTGGAGCAGGCGTTGAATCCGGTGGCCGAGAGGAAGCCGGCTTCGGAGGTCGAGATGCAGAGGCTGCAGGTGATGTTGACGCAGGATCTGAGCGCTCTTGCAGACTTCGCGGCCAATTGGGCGGTTCGCTTCAATGTCGAGCTGAGCCGCGGGTCCTCGCCGTACACCCTGACCGAGGACGACGAGCTACGCAAGAAGCTGACCGGCGGAATCTCCGTCAGCTTCTGATTTTCTCAGTCCGCTGCTCCCGTCTCCTTCCCTTCCCTTTTCGAACAGACACTCTCGAGGCACGAACGGAATCGAAGGGCTGCAGCCCTTCGCTCTGTCGAGCGTTCTGCCCGACGCGGCCCCTCTCTGGCCACGACCGCCAGACGGACCAGATATTTGAATTCACTTCAATGGTTTGCGTTCAATGGCTTGGACGCTTCAGGAGGAACCTTCGATTTTTCAGGCCTTTGAGCGGCGATTCAAATTTCTGATGGGTGGCATGGATTCTGCTAAGCCCTCAGGTGGAATCATGGGCAAATCGATTACCTTTCAACGTGCCTTCTTGTTCTTGGTCCTGCCTCTCGCCGGTCTGCTGATCGTGCTGGGCGGAATCAGCTTTCAGAGGAAAGTCGAATCATTCCAGCCCCTGGGCTTCGAAGGCGAGCTCGTCGCGGGTAGCAGCTGGCGAGTCCGAGCCGTTTCGGACCCGAGGATCGGTTTCGAGGTCGGCGACATCATTGCGACCGTTCGTGGCCAGGTCGCCGCGAATGGAGGCCACCTCGCCGACCTGCTCACCGAGCAGCCCATGAGCGAAGTGTTCGTGATGCGCGGCCCCGAGATGGTCTCGACCACCTACCAGCGGCCAGCCCCGAAGATCGAGGTCCCCTACCTGATCCTGACCGCTATCGGGATCGGGTATCTGCTCATCGGTCTCTATACGGCGTTCAAGGACTCCCGAGCCCAGGCCCAGCTCTTCTTCCTCTGGTGCTGGACCTCCGCCGCTCTGTACGTCCTGAGCCCTCCCAGCTTTCCAGCGGACCGGCTCGACCAGGCGGTCTTCCTGCTCGACCAGCTGGCGAGGATCCTGCTCCCGGCGCTGACCGTCCACCTGTTCCTGATCTTTCCGTGGAAGATCTTGGACTCCCGCCGCCTGCAACAGGCTCTGCCGTTCGTCTACCTACCGGCAGCTGCTCTGATCGGCGTGCACGCCGATCAGATGTTTTCGCGCCAGCCCCTGTTCGGCCGGTTCGGCACCCAGAAGATTGCCTGGCTGGACCAGCTCGAGCTCTTCCTGATCATTTTGGGCGCCCTGGCCGCCTGCGCCGTGGTCGTGGCGCGTTTCAGCCAGCGCCCCGGCTGGGAGCAGCGGCGCCAGACCCAGTGGATCCTCTTCGGCCTGCTGGGCGGCTACCTGCCGTTTCTCGCCCTCTACGCGACCCCGAGAGCGCTCGATCTCGACTGGCCCAACTGGGTCACCAGCCTCGCCGTGTTACCTCTGAGCCTGGTCCCACTGGCCTTCGCCTGGGCCATTCTGAAGTACAAGCTGCTCGATCTGGGCCTGATTCTCCGTGACACCCTGGCGATCGGCCTGACCGGCCTGGTGGGTCTCTTCGGCTTTGCCCTCGTCAATCTCGCCGTCCGCAGCGGCATCACCGCCGAGCTCTCGCTGGCCCGCAACCTCCTGACCTTTGCAGCCGGGATCGCCATCGCGGGTGTGATGTCCCCGACCCGCAGCGCCATCGCCGCGGGGCTCGACCGCTTTCGTTTTCGCGGGCACCCGGCCCAGCGGCAGATCCTCGGGGATCTCGGACGCCAGCTACTCTACGAACGAGATCTGGACAAGCTCTGTGAGCTCCTGATCGATCAACTCGACGACACGCTCCTCACCCGGACGAATCTCTATCTCGTTCAGGGTGACCACATGATCCCGGCACGGCCCGACGACAAGATTCCGGCCCGGCTGAGTCTCGAAGCCCTGGGAGAAGATGTCTGGGGTCGCGAGGTCGTGGGCATCTCCGCCGTAACCCTCCCGCGCGACCAGCCCTCGGAGGCACAGGCACTCTTCGCCGCCGGTTTCCGCTATGCCTTCCCGTTGACGGTGCGTGGGCATCGGATCGGATTCGCGCTGCTCGCCTACAAGCTCGACCAGGAGCCGCTCGACAGCGAAGATCTCGACCTGGTCCGCAGCGTGCTGAACCAGGCCTCGCTCTCCATCGAAAATGCTCAGCTCCTCTCAGAGGTGGTCCACAGGCTGCGAGAAGTGAGCCGCCTGGAAGAGCACAACAAGGACATCCTCGAGTCGTCTCCCGCGGGAATCGCAGTGCTCGACGAAGACGACCGGGTGATCTCGAGCAACCAGGCGTTCGAGATGCTGGTCGCCAAGTCGGGCACGAGATCTGGCCAGGAGGCTACGAACCTGATCGGGCAGCAGCTGGAAGATCTCCTGCCGATTCATCCCCTGCCGGAGCCGCAGGACGGCCTGATCGAGGTGAGCTACTGCGATCTCTCGGGCGCCGAGCACTATTTCCAGCTCAGTGTGGCCGGGCATCGCGGCCTCGACTCGCACAAGGTACTGGTGATCCAGGACCAGAGCGGCCGGGTTGCCCTCGAGCTCGAGCTGAAAGAGAAGGAACGGCTGGCGTCGCTCGGCATGTTGGCCGCGGGAGTGGCCCACGAGGTCAATACGCCGTTGACCGGTATTTCCAGCTACGCCCAGATGCTCCTCTCCGATACCGCCAATGACGATCCGAGCTACCCGATCTTGAAAAAGATGGAGCGCCAGACCTTTCGCGCGGCACAGATCGTCAACAATCTGCTCGAATTCGCCCGCAATCGGCGCGACCAGCCCATCACGGTCTCCCTCCGCTCGATCCTCGCCGAAAGCCTGAGTCTGCTCGAGGACCGAGCCGCCTCGGCGGGAGTCGAGCTCGTCTGGGAAACGCCCGGAGAGGCGCTGGAGGTCCGGGGCAACGAAGGAGAGCTGCACCAGGTCTTCACCAACCTCATGGTCAACAGTCTCGATGCCATGTCGGCAATGGGGACAGGGAGAGTCGAGGTTCGCTGCCAACAGACCGAGCGCCACGTGACGGTCGCCATCTCCGATACCGGTCCGGGTATTCCACCGGAGCGGCTAGAGACCATCTTCCACCCCTTCTTCTCGACCAAGCTCGGCAAGGGCGGAACCGGCTTGGGCCTGGCCATCACGTACAATATCGTGCGGCGGCACGGTGGTGAGCTGCAGGTGAAGAATCACGAAGGGAAGCCGGGCTGTACTTTTTCGGTACGCCTGCCGAGGAGCGCAGCAGAGTGAGAGCACACGGGGCGCGATCGAGCGCGCGGTACGGGCGGTACAAGATCAGTTCATGAACATCCTGATTGTCGATGATGAAGAGGTCCTCCAAGACGTCCTGACCTCGTTGATCCAGCGTGAGGGTTGGAATCCGCTCACGGCGCGAACCGGTGAGGAGGCCCTCCGACTGCTGGAAGAGGAAGAGGTCGATCTCGTTCTCCTCGACCTGATGCTCCCGGGGATGTCGGGCATGGAGGTCATGCGCCAGATCCTCGATCAGCAGCCGGACCAGGTGGTGGTCATCATCACGGCCTTCTCTTCGATCGAAGGTGCAATCCAGGCCATGCGCGACGGCGCCTTCCACTACATCCCGAAGCCGTTCAAGAACGAAGAAGTCCTGATGACGCTGCGCAAGGGCCTCGAGCGCCGTCGCCTGGCGAGAGAAAACCAGGAGCTCCGCGAGCAGCTCCAGAAACGCTACGCCTTCGACAACATCATCGGCAAGAGCAAGCCGATGAAGAAGGTCTTCGACCTCATCAGCCTCGCTGCGCCGGCCAAGAGCAACATCCTCGTTCTCGGAGAGAGCGGCACCGGCAAGGAGCTGGTGGCCAAGGCGATCCATCACCATTCCCGTCGCGCCACCGGTCCGTTCATCACCATGAACTCCGGGTCGATGCCTCACGACCTGCTGGAGAGCAACCTCTTCGGACACGAGAAAGGCGCATTCACCGGAGCCATCTCCACCAAGAAGGGGCTCTTCGAGCTGGCGGCCGGGGGCTCGATTTTCTTCGATGAAATCGGGAACATCCCCCTGGAGACCCAGGCCAAGCTGTTGCGGGTCATCCAGGAGAAGGAGTTCATGCGCCTGGGTGGGATCGAGACTCTGCGTTCCGACTCCCGGGTGATCGCCGCGACCAACGCCGACCTGGAGAAGATGGTCCAGGAGCAGAAGTTCCGCGAAGATCTCTACTATCGGCTCAACGTCATCACTCTGGAGCTTCCTCCCCTGCGCGAGCGGGCCGAGGATATTCCCCTCCTCGTTCGCCGCTTCCTCGAGATGTACTCGACCGAAAACGAGAAAGAGCTCATGACGATCGACTCGCAGGCTCTGCAGCTCCTCATGGACTACAGCTGGCCGGGCAATGTACGAGAGCTGGAGAACGTGATCGAGAGAGCGGTGGTGTTGTCGACCACCCCGATTCTCGACGTCGGTCTTCTGCCTCCTTCGGTACGAGAGCCGAAGACCCACGAGTTCCGTGCCTCGGTCGAGCTCCCGGCCAACGGCTTCTCCTTCAAGGAAGCGGTCGCTTCGTACGAGAGGCAGCTGATCATTCGAGCCCTGCGCTCCGAGAACGGAATTCAGAAGCGGGCTGCCGAGCGCCTCAAGGTCAAGCCCACCACCTTGCACGAGATGATGAAACGGCTGCGGATCTCGGCCGAATCTCTCGACCTCTGAGCCCGGGCCCGAGCCCCACTGCTGCGGGCGCCGGCTTCTCCTTCCAGAAGCGAAAAACGGCAGCCGAGAACCGGCTGCCGTTCGTCCGAATCGCCCGCTGGCGAGCCAGCGAATCAGGATTCCTTCTGCTGGCCTTCCTTCTTCTGATTCTGGAGCTTGGCAAAAGCGGCGGCCATGGCGCTGAGGCCTTCCCCACTTTCCTTTCTCTGGCTCTTCAGGTACTCGCGGTAATCCTGCTGATTCCCTTCGGCCTTCGAAGACTCGGTGCCGAGTGAGATCCGCTTGCGGTCCTTGTCGATTCCCAGGATCCGAACGGAGACCTCTTTGCCGGGATGGTACTGACGCCGAGGATTGGCGGTCCCTCCCCCACCGAGAGCCGAGAAGGGCAGAAGGCCGGTCAGACCGGGCTCGAGCTCGATGAAGACCCCGAAATTCGTGAGACGCTCCACCTTTCCCTGCACCACGTCGCCAACGGGAAACCTCTCGCCGATCCCCCGCCACGGGTTGTCGGACGAGACCTGACGCAGCGAGAGGGAGAGCCGACGGCGGCGGGAGTCGATCTCGTGCACCCAACCCTGGACCTCGTTGCCAGCCTCGAACTCTTCGCTCTCCAGGGAGCTGCCCAAGGGCAGCCTGGAGAGATGGACGAGCCCTTCAAGGCCGGGCTCGACCTCGACGAAGAGGCCGAACTCCGTCTTGCGCAGGATCTTGCCGGTGAATTCGTCACCCAGAGGGAAGCGTTCGCTCAGGTTTTCCCAGGGATCGGCCTCGAGCCGCTTCATCGACAGCGAGATCCGCTCTCCACCCTTCTCGATCTTGAGAACCTGGACCTTGACGGTCTGCCCCGAGCTGAGCATTTCTTTGGGATGCTCGACGCGACGGCGGCTGAGCTCTGAGACGTGAACCAGACCCTCGATCCCGCCTCCGAGATCGACGAAAGCTCCGAAGTTGGTCAGCGAGCTGACCCGGCCCTCGAGAATCTCGCCGGCCTTCAGGCGCTCCCGCACCAGAGCCGCCCGAGCTTCCCGCTCGGCCTTCAGAGCCTCGGCACGGGAGAGCACCACCCGGCGGCCACCCTTCTGGATCTCGATCACCAGGAAGTTGAAGGTCTTGTCGAGGTAGCGTTTCGGCGACCGCGGATTGCCGATCTCGATCTGGGAAACCGGGCAAAAAGCAGCGACCTTGCCGATCGCCACGTGGTAACCACCCTTGTTCCAGCCGATCACCTTGCCCTTGACCGGCTGCTTCTTGGCCAGCGCCTCCTCGAGCTGGGCCATGGTCTCGCCCGGCTGCTCGTCGTCGTCATCGGACGCGACCACGACCTTGCCGTCCATCGCCTTCTCGGCGCCTCCGGACTCGTCGTCGGCAGCCGAGCTCTCCCCCTCGTCACCAGCGGCGGCTTCGGCT
>CAZMEL010000243.1:0-12083 GCA_964565225.1 uncultured Thermoanaerobaculia bacterium
TGCTAAGTGGTGTGATAAGCATGACATCCCTTGGTGTGCATTCCACTCAATGCCATTAGATTGGTTAATATAATGTTAGATAAAGGCGAATTTGTAAGACATGAGCCTTGTAACAATTGTGGGTCATCAGATGCAAATAGTTTGTATTCTAATGGCTCATACTTCTGTTATTCATGTCGGGCAGCCTGCGCACCACCCACGCCATGGGCTGGCAGGAAGAGCCATGGATTCTCGATCCGGCGGCGCTCGACGGCGGCCTGCAGCTCGCCGTGTTGTGGTTCAAACGCCACCTCGGAGGGGCCTCGCTTCCCCTGTCGGTCGGCTCGCTGAACACCTTCCCCCTGGCCGCGCCAACGGAGACCCTGCACGCGGTGCTGCGCAGCCGGCCCAAGGGAGAGCATCAGACCGTCTCGGACCTCACCTTCGCCGACGAGAACGGCACCGTGGTGCTCGAGCTGTCGGGAGTGGAGATCTTCCGGCGGCCCAACGCCAGCGTCGGCGACCCGGCGGCCGGCGACCCGGCGGCCGGCGACCCGGCGGCCGGCGAAGGCGCCGGGGCCTGAGACGAGGCGAAACGAACCGGGAGTCGCCGCTCCGGCCCTCCCGGTTCCGATTCCGCTGCAGAGGTAACGATTCACAGAGCCTGCGACGAGATGGCGCGGCGAAGGGCGGCTCGCCGAGAGGTTTCCCCCCGTCACCGACGTCTCCAGGCCGGGAGCCCGGAACAACATGTCAGCAACGTTCGAGCCCATCGCCATTGTCGGCCGTTCCTGCATTCTGCCCGGCGTCCTCGACCCGGCCCAGCTGTGGGAGGCGGTCGCCGCCGGTCGCGACCTGGTCTCCTCCGCCCCTTCCGGGCGCTGGGAGCTGGCCAAGAGCCTCGCCACGGGCCCCCACGGCAAGAGCGGCGGAACGGCCGGCCAGGAACATGCATGGTCCGACCGCGGCGGCTATGTCAGCGGTTTTTCGGAAATCTTCGACCCTTCCGGCTTCCATCTACCCGTCTCCGAGATCCTCGCCCTCGACCCTCTCTTCCAGTGGGTCTTGCACTGTGGTCGGGAAGCCTGGAGCCAGGCGACTCCTACCGCGGGTGAACGAACGGGGGTCATTCTCGGCAACCTCTCGTTCCCGGCCCACGCCACCAACCGTTTCGCCGAGTCTCTGTGGTTGCGCCGAGCCGGTCTCGACCGCCCCGGCGGCGAAGATCCGGTCGACCCGCGCAACCGTTTCCTCTCCGGCCTGCCGGCCCACCTGCTGGCCCGTTCCCTCGGTCTCGACGGTGGCTCTTTCGCCCTCGATTCCGCCTGTGCTTCCTCGATCTACGCCCTGAAGATGGCTTGTGATCGGCTGCACGACCGCCGGGCCGACGCCATGCTCGCCGGAGCGGTGAGCTGTGCCGACGACCTCTTCATCCACATCGGGTTCTGCGCCCTCGAAGCCCTGAGCCCGAGCGGGCGCAGCCGCCCCTTTCATCGCGAGGCCGATGGCCTGCTACCCGCCGAGGGGGCCGCGTTCGTGACCCTCAAACGCCTCGCCGACGCCGAGGCCGCGGGCGACCAGGTTCTCGGCGTGATCCGCGGCATCGGCCTGTCCAACGACGGCCGCGGGCGCGGCCTGCTCGCGCCGTCCCAGAGTGGCCAGCAGCGGGCCATGGAGGCCGCCTACCGAGCTTCGGGTCTCGAGCCCTCCGACATCTCCCTGGTCGAGTGCCACGCCACCGGAACCCCGGTGGGCGACGCCACCGAGATCCACAGCCTGGGGGCTCTCTACCACGGGCTCGAAGGCATTCCCATCGGCTCTCTGAAATCCAATCTCGGGCACCTCGTCACCGCCGCCGGCATGGCCGGCCTGCTGAAGGTGCTCGGGGCGATGGAAGCCGGCATCCGCCCCCCGACGCTGCACATCGACGAAGTCAATCCCGCCCTCTCGGGCTCCCCCTTCCGGCTGCTGCAAGCGGCCGAGCCCTGGACGGTCGAGGGCTCCGGCCCCCTCCGGGCTGCCATCTCGGCCTTCGGCTTCGGCGGCAACAACGGCCATCTCCTGGTCGAGGCCTGGGACAGCCGGCACCGCCCCGTCGTCTCGGTTCCCAGCTTGCCCTCCGAGCCGCTGGCGATCACCGCGCTGTCGGTCGTCGCCGCCGAAGGTCACGATCTCGAAGACTTCACCGCCACGTACCTCGGCGGTGGCTCGGCCCTCCACCAGCGGGACGACGGCTCCACGGCCGGTGCGGCCGAGTCGATCCACCTGCCACTGGCCGGCCTGCGTTTTCCGCCCAAGGATCTCGAGCAGACACTCCCGCAACAGATCCTCCTCCTGGCCGCGGCCCGGCAGGCGGTCGACTCCGTGGCCGAGTTTCTCGATCCACAGCGCACCGGTGTGCTGGTGGGCATGGGCTGTGACCCCGAGATCGGCCGCTGGGGCCTGCGCTGGCGCCTCGGCGGCTGGGCCGAGACCTTCGGAGGTGACGACGCCTGGACGGCCGAAGCCAAAGATGCCGCCGTCCCGAGCCTGCTGGCCGCGGGGGTCATCGGCACCATGCCCAACATGCCCGCCAACCGGCTCAACAGCCAGTTCGACTTCGGCGGCGCCAGCTCTTCGATCTCGGCGGAAGAGGCGTCGGGCACCGTCGCCCTCGAGCTGGCGGCCCGGGCCATCGCGGCGGGAGAGCTCGACGCGGCGGTGGTCGCCGCCTGCGACCTGAGCTGTGAGCCGGTGCACGAGGCGGCGGCTCGCGCCCTGCTGCCGAGCAGCCGGCAGACGCCGGGCGACGCGGCGGTGGTCCTGGTCGTCGAACGACTCGAGGCGGCACGGCGCCGAGGCGCCGAGGTGCTGGGCCTGGTCGAGACTCACTCGTCGGGCACGCCAGCCGACGCGACGTTCCGCCTGGAAACAGGAGACGACTCCGATTCCGGCTCCGCGACCCATGCGTTGACACCCAGATTCGGCCACGCCCATGCCGCGTCCGGCCTGCTGCATGCAGCGGCGGCAGCCGTCTCTTGCCGGCATCGTGCCCTGCCCACACCCGAGGGCGCGGTCCCCTGGCTCGGTGCCCGGCAGGGAGCCGACGTAGAGGTCGAGACCTTCAGCGGGGAGTCCCACCGCCTGCACCTGAGGGCCGATCCCGAGGCCCTCGCGCCGCCTGGCCACGCGGCCTTTCCGCGGGTGTTCGCCTGGTGTGGAGAGTCCCGAGAGGAGCTTCGAGATCGCCTGGCCCGGTTTCCCGGTGGGGAGACGGTCCCTCCGGCAGATTCCGGCGCTCGCCTGGCGCTGGTGGCTTCTTCGGACGAAGAGCTGACGCAGAAGATCGAAGCGGCCCGCCAGTGGCTTCCCGCGGAAGGCCCTCCGCCACGGGGCATCGCCTTTCGCGACCGGCCCGTCGGCGGCGAGCTGGCCCTCGCCTTCACCGGCGCCGCGGCCGCCTATCCGGAGATGGGCCGCGATCTCCTGCTGGCGCGTCCCGACCTCCTGGCCCGGCTCGGCCAGCGGGTCGAAGCTCCCGCGGCGTTTGCCGACTGGGTCTACTCGGGTCCCCACGAAGCCGAGGCTTCGGTGCTGCAGCAGCTCTGGGGCTGCTCGTTCCTCTGCCAGATCCACGCCGAGCTCAGCCTGCGGGTCCTCGGCCTGCGGCCCCACGCCACTCTGGGCTATTCCTCGGGCGAGTCCAACGCCCTGATGGCCCTCGGCGCCTGGAAGGATCTCGACGGCCTGCGCCGAGACACCCTCGAGGGGGATCTGTTCCACAGCCAGCTGGTCGGCGACCTGACCGCCGTCCAGCGTGCCTGGAAAACTCTCGAGGTGGACTGGTCGAGCTTCGTGCTGGCCGCTCCGGTCGACCGGATCCGGGCCGCCGTGGACCGCCACGAGCGCGTGTACATCACCCTGATCAACAGCCCGTCCGAAGCGGTGATCGGCGGCGAGCGCGAGGCCTGCCGCGCGGTCGCCGAAGCCGTCGGGGCCACGCCCCATCCGCTGGGGTACCCCATGGCGGTGCACTGCCCCGAGGTCGGCCAGGTGGCGGAGGAATGGCTCGACCTGCATCGGCGGACGACCCACGAGGTTCCGGGCGTGCGTTTCTACACCGCGGCGGACGGCGGGCGTTTCTACCAGCCGACCCGAGAGCGGGCCGCCCAGGCCATCCTCGGGCAGGCCCTGACGACCGTCGACTTCCCGGCGCTGGTCCGCACCGCCTGGGACGACGGGATCCGGGTCTTCGTCGAGCACGGCCCCCGCGGCCTGCTCGGGCGCTGGATCACCGCCACCCTGCGCGCGGAAGGGATCTCCGACGACGAATACCTCGCCGTGAGCTTCGATCGCCAGGGCAGCCCCTCCACCGTGCAGGCCGCGGAGGCGATCGCCCAGCTGGCAGTCGCGGGCGTCGAGCTCGATCTCGACGCCTGGAATGCCGCGGCACGCCCCGAAGCACCGGCTGCGCCCAAACCCTCTCTGACCTTCGCCGCCCACTGGCCGGCCGTCGAGCTGCCTCCCCTTCCCACCCGGAAGGCTCCCGAGGCACAACCACAAACTACGATCCCGAGGACATCCCCCGTGACCACCGACCCGGGCGAAACCCAGCTGATGGCTCCTGCGCCTGCTCTGCCACCGGTCTCCATGGAGCCCATGGCTTCCACTCCGCCGCCAGGCGGCGCGCGGAAGATCGAGTCCGAGGCCTCGGACCTGCCTTCGACTCCGGCTCCCGGCGCCGCGCCTCCCTCCGCAGCCACTCCGCCGGAGCCGGTCGTTGCGCCGCGAGCCACGGTGGCTGCGTCCTCCGAGCCAGCACCGGCGGCCCACAGGATGGCGTCATCCGCCGCCCAGGGACCTCTCGGTCAGGCTCTCGAAGGCCTCTCGCAGCTGCAGGCCCAGGTGGCCGGAGCCCAGAAGCAATACCTCGAGATCCAGACCCAGCTGCACGCTCGTTTTCTCGATCTGCAGCAAGAAACTCTGGGACAGCTGCTCCATGCCCCTCTCGGCTCCCCGTCCACGGCGCCTCTCTCCTCGGCGCCACCAGCACCGGTCGCAGCCCCGGCGCTCGAAGCAGCGGCCGCCGAGATGCCTGCTGTCGGTTCGTCCAACGCGGCCCCGGAACCGCTGCCGTTCGTCACCCCTCCAACAGCTCCCGAGCCGACTCTTTCCTCGCCACGTCCTGGGGCCGACCCGACGAGCCGGGCGCAGCCACCGCTCCCGACCCCACCGAGCCCGACCAACGGCTCGGGCCCCATGCTCGGAGCCGTCGCCGAGCCCGAGGCTCCCGAGCGCGCGCCCGAGGCCGAACGCACCGAGCCGTCCGGGCCTCTCCCCGGACCCAAGCTCGACCGCCAGCAGCTGGAGATTCTCGCGTCGGGCAAGATCTCGGAGGTCTTCGGTCCGCTCTTCGAGCGCCAGGACCACTACCCTCGCCAGGTGCGTATGCCGGAGCCGCCCTTCCTGCTCGCCGACCGGGTCACCGGGATCGACGCCGAGCCGGGATCGATGGGCACCGGCACCATCTGGACGGAAACCGACATCACCGAGGACTCCTGGTACCTGCACCAGGGCCGGATTCCCGGCGGTCTGATGATCGAGGCCGGCCAGGCCGACCTGCTGCTCATCTCCTGGTTGGGTGTCGACTTCCTCAACCGCGGCGAGCGGGTCTACCGGCTGCTCGGCTGTGAGCTCACCTACCGCGGCGAGCTCCCCGGCCCGGGCGACACCCTCTGCTACGACATCCACATCGACGGCCACGCCCGGCAGGGCGACGTCCGGCTGTTCTTCTTCCACTACGACTGCCGGGTGAACGGCGAGCTGCGGCTCCAGGTCCGCCATGGCCAGGCCGGCTTCTTTACCGACGAGGAGCTGGCGAGCTCCGGCGGTCTGCTCTGGGACCCGACGGAGGACAGCCCCCGGGGTGAGCGACTCGATCCACCGATCGTTCCCGAGGTCGCCCGCACCTTCTCTCGCGAGCAGCTCATGGCCTTTTCCGAGGGCCGGGCCTACGAGTGTTTCGGTGCCGGCTACGAGCTCGCGGCCTCCCACACCTCCACGCCGAGCATCCAGGGCGGCCGCATGATGTTGCTCGGAGAGATCTCGGAGCTGACCCTCGACGGCGGCCCCTGGGGCCGAGGCTACCTGCGCGCCGAAACCCCGTTCACCGCCGAGGACTGGCTCTTCGAGGGCCACTTCAAGAACGATCCCTGCATGCCGGGTACGGTGATGTTCGAAGGCTGCCTGCAGACCATGGCCGTCTACCTCACGGCCATGGGTTTTACCCTCGAGCGCGATGGCTGGCGTTTCGAGCCGGTGCCCGAGTCGACCTACAAGATGCGCTGCCGGGGCCAGCTGACCCCATCGTCCGAACGGCTGGTCTACGAGGTCTTCGTACACGAGGTGGTCGCCGGCCCGGTGCCCACCCTGTGGGCCGATCTGCTCTGCACCGTCGATGGTCTGAAAGCCTTCCACGCCCAGCGGGTCGGCCTTCGCCTGGTGCCCGACTGGCCCCTGTCGACCCGGCCGGCCCTGATGGACCAACCCTTCCCCGGCGGTTCCCGTCCGGTGGATCGCGGGGTCGCCTCGGTGCCCCAGACGGACGGCAGCCGCTTTGCCTTCGACTACCCTTCGCTCCTCGCCTGCGCCTGGGGTCGTCCCACGGCCGCTTTCGGCGAGATGTACGCTCCTTTCGACGGTCCACGGACGGTGGCCCGCCTGCCCGGGCCTCCGTACCACTTCATGTCGCGGATCGCGTCGATCGAGGGCGAGATGGGGCGATTCCAGCCCGGAGCGGTGATCGAGAGCGAATACGACGTACCGCCCGAAGACTGGTACTTCCACGAGAACGGCGCTGCGACCATGCCCTATGCGGTGCTGACCGAAGCCGGTCTGCAGCCTTGCGGCTGGCTGGCCTCCTTCGTCGGCAGCGCCCTCACCGCCGAGATCGACCTGCAGTTCCGCAATCTCGACGGCACCGGCACCGTGCACGCCGAGGTTCTGCCCGCTGCCGGCATCCTGCGCAACCGGACGAAGCTGGTGGCTACCTCGAGCTCCAGCGGCGTGATCATCGTGCGCTTCGAGGTCGCCATGTACCAGGGCGAGCAGCTGATCTTCGACATGGAGACCGCTTTCGGCTTCTTCCCCAAGGCGGCCATGGCCAACCAGGTCGGTCTGCCGCCGTCGGAAGACGAACGGCGGCGGCTCGAAGCCCCGGGGAATGTGTCGATCGACCTCACCTCGCGCCCCGAGCGCTACTGTGGTGGCCTGCCGCGCCTGGCCGGGCCCAAGCTGCTGATGCTCGACCGGGTCACCACCTGGGATCCCACCGGAGGTAGTGCCGGCAAGGGTTATCTGCGGGCGGAGAAGGACGTCGATCCCGGCGAATGGTTCTTCCGCGCCCACTTCTTCCAGGATCCGGTGCAGCCGGGCTCGCTCGGTCTCGAGGCCATGCTCCAGCTGCTCCAGTTCTACATGCTGCACGAAGATCTCGGAGCCGGTATCGAAAATCCACGCTTCGAGCCCATTTCCACCGGCTGCCCCCTCACCTGGAAGTACCGCGGCCAGGTCGTCCCCACCAACCGTGTCATCTCCACCGAGCTGGAGGTTCTCGAAACCGGTACCGACGAACGCGGCGCCTTCGCCCTCGCCAACGCCTGGCTCTGGGTCGACGGCAAACGGATCTACTCCACCACCGACCTCGGCATGCGAATCATCCCCGGCGACCCGCCCGACAAAAAGGCTGGCACCACGGAAACGGTTGAAGAAGCAGGCATTTCCGAGACGCCCGCGGATCCTCGCGAAGAGCGACTCGACCCGGCGCAGGATCTCTGGCTGGGCGACCACTGCCCGACCTGGACTCTGCCCGCCCTGCCGATGATGTCGATGGTGGATCGCCTCGCGGCCGCGGCGGCGCGGGAGCTTCCCGATCTGGTGGTCGTGGGCCTCGAGGATGTCCGGGTGCTGCGCTGGATTCCCTTTCCGGGGGGCCCGGTGCGGCTGACCACCGAAACCGCGGCAGGGACCCGCCGAGGCGAGGAAGTGGCGGTGGAGGTCCATCTCGAGGTGTGGCGGGAGGCGGCTCGGTCCGAGCTCTCTCGTTTCGAGGTCGCCGCCACCGGAACGGTGCTGCTGGCAGACGGCTTCCCAGAGCCCGAAGCTCCCATGGAGCCCCTGGCCCCGAGCCGGCTCCAGGACGATCCCTATGCCGCCGGCACGCTCTTCCACGGCCCCGCATTCCAGCTACTCCAGCGGCTCGAAGCGGGGGAAGGTGGGGCCTCGGCGATTCTCGACGCCGGAGCCGGCACGGTGCCACAGGGACTGCTGAACCAGGGTCTGCTCGATGCGGCGACCCATGCGATTCCCCACGACGCCCTGCACCGATGGTCGGACGAGATCCCGCAGGGAGTCGCCGCCTACCCCAGGGCCCTGCCGAGGGCTCGCTTCTTCGGCCCGGCCCCGCGCGAAGGCGACGTGCGATGTGAGGCTCGTTACCTCGGCGACCCGAGCTCCCCACGGACCCGACTGCAGCTCTCGACCGGCGATCGGGTGTGGGCCGAGCTCGAGCTGGAAGAGGTGTTGCTGCCCAAGGGACGCTTGGGAACGGCCCCTCCCGAGCAGCGGCGGGCCTTCCTGCGCGACCGCCGAGCCTTCGAAGGAATGGGCCTGTCACGCTTCGGCGACGACGGCACCACCCGCCTGACGCAGACCGAGGTGGCCGCCAGCGACTGGCTCGCCGGCACCGTCGCCCTCGCCTACGGCGCGGAAGCCTCCGACCGCGAGTCGCTGACCCGGGAGGTCGCCATTCGCGACCACGCCGGACGCCGCACCGGCTCTCACCCCGCCTCGGTCCGGATCGTGCACGACCAGGGAGCCTCGGTTCTGGCAACGACCCGAGAGGCGCCTCTGACCGCCCTGCCGCTGCAGATTCGGACGAGCGGAAACGAGATCGAGGTCGAGGACGACGGGGCTCCGCGGCTCTTCGTCGAGCCCCTGCGCCGCTACTGGCGCGATTACATGTCCTTCAGCCCACGGCCGGTGGAGGATCTCTATTACAGCCTGATCAAACGCTTCGTGCAACGGGTGGTCGTGGCCGACCCGGCCGCGATGGCACCCCTCGCCGGACGCCCGATCCTCTATCTCGCCAACCACCAGGTGATGGTGGAATCGCTGCTCTTCTCCACCGTGGCCTCCGGGCTCTGGGGCCTGCCGACGATCACCCTGGCCAAGGACGAGCATCGCGACAGCTGGCTCGGACAGCTGATCGCCCACTGCTTCAGCTATCCCGAGATCACCGATCCCGAAGTGATCAGCTTCTTCGAGCGGGAGAACATTCGCTCCCTGCCGGGGATCATCCGCGGGCTCGGCCGGCGCATGGCGGCTGGCGAGCGGTCGGTGATGGTGCACTGCGAGGGCACCCGCTCCCTGAGCTCGCGGCAGGAGGTCGAGGCTCTGAGCGGCTCGTTCATCGATATGGCGATCAAGAACGGGGCGGCCATCGTACCGGTCCGTTTCGTCGCCGGCCTGCCGGCGGAGCCCCTGTCGGAACGGATCGACTTCCCCCTGGGCTACGGCCAACAGGAGTATTGGTTCGGCGCGCCCCTCCTACCCGATGATCTGCTGCAGCTCAAGTACCGAGACCGACGCCAGCACGTGATCGACGCCATCAACCAGCTCGCCACCCCGGCCGAAGACGAGGTGACCACCGAGCCCGATCCCTCGTTCGGAGCGAAGGTCGAGACCTGGCGTGCATCGACCGGCGCGACGGAGGCTCACGCGGTGATCTTCCGAACCCTCGAGGCCATGGACGACCCCGGCCCCGAGACCGGGCGATTGCTCGAAGGCGCCCGGCGAGGTGAGCTCCGCCTGGGGGATACTCCGGCCGATCGGTGGCTCGGCGAGCTGGCCCGCCGGCTCTTCGGCCCTCGCGGCCCCCGGGTGACGACCAGCAGCTGATCGGGCTCGGCCCACACATCCTATCCGCCGAAGGCTGCCTGGGAGCTCCTGGCGAAAGACCCCTGTGGACGACAGCGTGTCCTCTCTCCATGTCACCCCATGGGATGGATCCTTCGAAAGGGTTCGGGAGGCAGCGGTAAGATCCTGCCAAGGGCCTGGCGTGAAACTTGCTTGATCTTCTGGCGTCGCGACGCGGACCAGGCGTGTCTCACCGGCAAGCCGTCAAGACAAGGAGAACCCGACGATGTCCAACTCTTTTCACCAGGTGTTTCGCTCCGCGGGCCGGCCCGTGATCTTCGGCCTGGCCACCGCGCTGATGCTGGCCACCGTATCTCCGGCCCTCGCCGGCGGAAGAGGACACCACCGGCATCATAGCCACCGCATCTTTCACGTCTCGCCCTATTTCTATGGTCATGCTCCGTATTACAGCTACGGCCACTATCGGCACTACGGCCACTACGGGTATTACCCCGGCTATGGCTACCACGGCGGCTACGGCTACGGCCCGGGCAAGAATCCCGGCGCTCTCAAGCTGAAGGTCAAACCCAAGGACACCCAGGTCTTCGTCAACGGTGGACTGGTGGGTCAGACCGGGAGCTTCGACGGCTTTCCGGGTTATCTCTGGCTCCCGGAAGACAGCTACGAGGTGATTCTCTACCGCGACGGATACGAGACCGTGGTTCGTAACTATCGGCTGCTACCCGGGGTGGTGATCAAGGAAAAATTCGAGATGACACCCGGCGACGCCGTGGATCCCAAGGAACTCACCGCTTTTCCCGAGCCGAAGGCCGAGAAAAAGAAGAAGGCGAAGCCGGCCCGGAAGTATTACCGCCCGAAAAAGGCTCCGACCCACGAGCAGGCCGGGGTAACACCCGGAAAAGTCGTGTTCGACGCTCGCCAGGCACCTGGCCAGGCACGGCTGCAAGTCGAGCCTGCCGATGCGACGGTCTACCTCGACGGCGAGCTCCTCGGCCAGGCGAGCAACCTGCCGACCGATCAGGCCCTGGATCTGGCCGCGGGGGAGCACGTTCTGGAAGTCGTCCGGCCCGGTTTGCTGAGCGAAGAAAAACGGTTCACCGTCCGGTCCGGCGAAGAAGTCGACGTCACCGTGCGTCTGACCCAGAGGGTCCGGGGCGACGTCTGAAACGTCCTCCGAAGCCACCCGAAGTCTCGGCATCGCGGCCCGTGGAGTGCTTACAGCGAATACGCCTACCGCGGCGGTGCCGAGGCCTGAAACAACCTCGCATCTCCTTCGAGCCAGTACTCTCCGAACCGCACCGGCACCAGGACGGACTCTCCCCGGGAGAGGGTCTGTCCGGCACCACCCGAGGGGCGGCACAGCCTGGCCTCTCCTTCGGTACAGAGAAGCACCTCCACCGACCCCGACCGAGCGCCTCGCCAAGGTCGCCCCGGCTTCGGCTCGATCACCCGCAGGGTAAACTCGGGGCAGGAAAAGCGGGTCTCCCCTTCCGGCGTCCCGGAATCCGCAACCAGGGGCTCGATCGCGTTCGGCTCGAAGCACAGGATCGACAGGAGCTCCGGCACGTCGACCTGTTTGGGGGTCAGTCCCCCACGCAGGACGTTGTCGGAATTCAGCATCAGCTCGATTCCCAACCCGCCGAGATAGGCGTGCAGGGTTCCCGGTGCGGTATAGATCGCCTCGCCGGGCTCGAGGCGACGCAGGTGGAGAAAAGCCGGCGCCAGGATGCCACGATCTCCGGGGTAGTGGCTCTCCAGCTCGAGAATCCAGCGGAAGACTTCGTCCTCGCCCCGGCGCTCGGCAGCCCGCACTCGAGCCCGCGAGAGCAGATCCGAAACCGCGCCGGCACCGAGCCCCATGTAGGCGGTGAAGAACGACTCGATCGCCTGGGCCTCGGAGCCGCCCGCGAGCGCCCGGACCACCGGCTCCCCGTCGATGCCCAGGAGCCGCAAGAATTGCCGGATCTCCGCCACCGGGCGAAAGCCACGCATCACCCAGAAGGGCTCGAGCGGGTAGAGAATCTCCGGCTTCGGGTTGGGATCTTTGTAGTTCCTCAACGCCGATTCGAGAGCGATGCCCCTGGCCTGCTCGTCGAGATAGCCGGCACGCGCCCGGGCTCCATCGGGGTGTGCCTGGAGCGACAGCGGCTGCTCTGCCGCCAGCACCTTGAAGAGGACGGGTAGCCCGC
>CAZMEL010000244.1:0-12001 GCA_964565225.1 uncultured Thermoanaerobaculia bacterium
CGCCGACCCTCACGGTCGCCGGGACGATCCACGACATCATCCCCGGGGCCACGATCAACGCCGACGACGTTTCTCTGACCATCGACGGCGTGGCGGTGCCGGTCGCCAACCGTTCGTTCCTGCTCACCGATGTGCCCCTGGCCCTCGGATCCAACCTCGTCACCGCCGTGGCCACCGACGTGGCCGGCAACGAGTCGACCACGAGCCTCGAGATCATCCGCGAGGAAGGCTCCACCGGTATCCACTTCGAGATCGTGAGCGGGAACGCCCAGACCGGTTCCATGGAGACGATCCTGCCGATGCCGCTGGCCGTCCGGGCTCTCGATGCCGAGGGTCTGCCGATTCCCGACTTCGACGTAGTTTTCACCGTGGTCAACGGCGATGGTCTGCTGGAAGATCCGGACGACCGGCTGCAGCGGGTCACCAAGACCACCGATGCGAGCGGCGAGGCAGCGGTGAGCTTTCGGCTCGGCCGGCGCAGTGGCGAGGGTGTGCATCGGGTGCGGGCGAACGCACCCGCGAGCTCTACTTTCATCGATTTCTGCGAGTCGGCAACCGCGGGCGAGCCGGTGAAGATGAGCATCACCCACGATCCACCGACCCGCGGCGTGGCCGGCCGGGCCCTTTCGGATCCCCTGTCGGTGGTGGTGACCGATGAAGGGGGAAATCCCGTGAGCGGTGTGCCGGTGACCTTCACCATCGAGTCGGGGAACGGGAGCTTCGGCGGGGCCACGAGCCGGGAGGTCGCCACCGACCTCGACGGCATCGCCACCGCGGCCTGGACCCTCGGGGATGCGGACGACGCCTTTCTCCATTCGGCCCTCGTCCGCTCTCCCGCGTCCACTACCCCCATTCGTTTCGAGGCCCGCGGCTATGTGGAGACCAGCGGACCCTCGACCCTCAGCGGCCAGGTATTCGACAGTCTCGGGGCACCGATCGCAGGGGTCAGGGCCGTGGTCCGGGGTACGGCCCTCGAGGCCTTCACCGATGCCGCCGGGCGGTTCTCCATCTCCGGTGTCGCCCCGGGGTTCCGCAAGCTCGGCCTGCAGGGGTCCGCCGCCAACGACCCGAAAAACGACCTCTACTATGCCGATATCTTCTTCGACATCGAGGTTCTGAGCGGTGTCGACAACCCGCTCGATTCGAGCGTCACGCTACCGTTCCTGGATCTGGCCAACGCCCAGCTCGTGGGTGGCCCCGAAGACGTGACCTTGCCGATGCAGGGAATGCCGGGCTTCGAGATCACGATTTTCGCCAACAGCGTGATCCTGCCCGACGGCACGCGAGGGGAAATCTCCATGTCGAGCTCCGCCGTGAAATTCGACAAGCTCCCCATGCTGGCGCCCTTCGGCTCCGCTCCTCGGGCGGTGGGAACCCTGCAGCCCGGTGGCATCCGCTTCGATCCCCCGGCACGGGTCGGCTACCCCAACACCACCGGGCTCGCCCCCGGCGACGAGGCCGATACGTTCTTCTTCCATTCCGACCTCGGTCAATTCGTCAATGCCGGGCCGGCGACGGTTTCGGCCGACGGAGACCGGGTGACGAGTGATCCGGGATTCGGTCTCACGCAATCGGGCTGGCATTGCCTGGTGACGACCCCGGGGCAGAACGCCAAATGCCGGAAGGGCGGCTGCACGGTGCGTTTGAGCACCATCCATCGGCGAGGCAACAGAACGAACATCGCCTTCGACGATCTTCCCGAGCTGTGTGTCGGAGATACCGTTTGTGTTCGTACCCGCTTTCGAACCTGCGCCAGCGACTTGCCCACGGGCGTCATGGGGACCTGGGGCTCGACCCCGCAGGGTGTGATCGGAATCGGCCAGATGCAGGGTTGCGACGTCGTCTGGACGGCCGATGCCGACGGTGCCGCAACCGTCACCTCGCCGGAGCACACCTTCGCCTCGGGCCTGACCTGCGACGCCGCCTTTCCCCTGTCGGTCGATCCGGCCCATTGCACGACCTTCCCCTTCCAGACTGCTCCTCGCAGCCGCGTACGGCCCGACGGCACGCTCGACATCCGCGGCTGCGAGATCCGGGTCGCCAATCGATCGACCCTCGCCGACCTCTTCGGCAATTTCCTCATCGAAGAAGTCTCGACCCTCCTGCGGGCAGGCCGAGCCCCGCTGACGGAGAAACATCGCATCCAGGCCCGCTGCCCGAACGGAGAAACCGGCCAGTCGGATTTCCTCGAGTTCTCACCGGGCGCGGATGTCTCGGCCACCCCGATCTTCGCCATGGAGCTGGACCCGATTCCCGAGAGGATCTCGATCAGCGCTCCGAGCGCCGAGATCACCGCGGGCGCCACCCTCCAGCTCACCGTGACCGGCCACTATGCCGACGGCACCACCCGCGACCTGACCGATGCCGCCGAAGGCACTACCTATGTGCCCTCCGCGCTCCAGATCTCCGTCGACGACAACGGCCGGGTGACCAACGAGAACACCGGGCTGCGAGATCTCGAGACCGCGGTTCTGGCGCTCCACCAGGGCAACATCACTCAGATCGATCTGACGGCCCTGGCGCCCGATACGGATGGCGACGGCCTGCCCGACGGTTACGAGAATCAACACCCCGGTCTCGATGTCGACACCCCCGACGCGGAGGGGGATCTCGACGGTGACGGATTGACCAACCTCGAGGAGTTCCTCGGCGGCACCCATCCCGAGCGCGACGACACCGATGGCGACGGCCTGCTCGACGGTGTGGATCGCGATCCGCTGCGGCCGCAGGTCCGGCGCACAGAAGATGTCAGGATCGAAGGGACCGGGGCCCAGGCAGGAGACCTCCTCGGGACTTCCGTGGCCCTGGAGGGAGATCTGCTCGTGGCCGGAGCTCCCGGCGACGACGGAGCCGCCAACGATGCCGGAGCGGTGATCGGTTTCGTTCGAGATCCCGGCGACGGCTCGTGGGGCCAGGCCTTCGAGCTCTTCGCCGCCAATGCCGCGCCGGGAGACCACCTCGGGATCGCCGTCGCCCTGAGCGACCGGGGCCTGGTGGCCTCGGCGATCGACACCGCCACGGAGACGGGCCAGGCCTATGTCTTCGAGCCTACGCTCCTTGCGGCTACGAACACCCTCGGCGGCTGGGTCGAGGTCGCCCGGCTGGCACCTCCCGAGCTCGAGACCGAAGATCGATTCGGCACCAGTGTCGGGATCGCGGGCGACTGGGCGGTGGTCGGTGCACCGGGAGACGACGACACCGCGGCCGAAGCCGGCGCCGCCTATGTCTATCGTCGAGACGCCGGAGCCGGCTGGGGCCTACACTCCAAGCTCCTGGCGGCCAACGGCCAACCCGAAGATTCCTTCGGCGCCAGCGTGGCGGTCACCGATGCGGGGCTCGCACCCACCATCGTGGTGGGAGCTCCCTTCCAGGATTCCAGGGGGCAGGACGCCGGCTCGGCCTACTTCTTCGAATACGACTCGGCGGCCGACACCTGGAGACTGGGCCTGCAACAATTCGCTGGCGACCCCGCCGTCGGCGACAACTTCGGCAACGCCGTCGACATCGACGGACCGTGGGCGGTGGTCGGTGCGTATTTCCACAGCCACCCCGGAACCCTGCTCTCGGGTAGCGCCTACCCCTTTGCCGGATTCCCCGGGGGCTTCTGGTATCAAATCGGCCGGCTGATCGCCCAGGACCCCGCGGACTTCGACCTCCTGGGATCGGCGGTCGCCGTCGAGACCCTCAGCGGCCTTCCCGAGGTCGCTGTCGGTGCCATGTTCGACATCCACGACGGCTTCTCCTCCGGTTCGGCGAACCGCTTCCGCGGCTTCTGGCGCGAAGCCCACAAGCTCGTCCCGAGCAACGGAGGCGCCGCCTCGAGATTGGGATCGGCGATCGCGATCGACAGCCGCCGAATCGCCGTCGGATCACCGGGAGACGGGGCGGACGAAGGAGCGATCTACGTCTACGAGTGAGATCCGATCTGGAGCCTGCGGAATCACACCTCGATTCGGGGTGCGAGGATCTACCCGGCTCTGGCATCGCGCCGGAAGCGCCGGCCGGCGACGAAGTGCCCGAGGAACGCCAGGATCCAGATTCCGGAGGTCGCCAGGTGGAGGATTCCCCAGGCTTGCCGCCACTGGGGGTCGACGGACACCTGGAGCAGGTAGCCGGAGAGCACCATCGGCAGGAGCAGGAACAGGAGGCTGGTTCCCGAGCGCCGTCCGCTGCGGACCCCTTTCTTCCAGTGCGACCAGATGTGCCGGCGCCAGATGAGGCCGACCGAGAACACGAAGAGTGGAGCCAGCAGGACGTGGAGATGTTGGGTCTGCGGCTGGAGCGGATGGTTGACCACCGAGAACTCGTCCTCGGACTCGAGGACATAGAGCATGAGGGCGTAGATCAAACCCGTGCCGCCGACCGCCAGGTTCGATGTGTGCACCAACCAGAGCTCGAATCGGCTCATGGCTCGTCCTCGGTGGCGGTTTCGATCTCCCGGTCGGGCTCCGCGGCCGGGCTCGGTTGCAGAACCTGGTGGATCGCGAGAACCCGGCGAGCGGCATCGGTGGTGGCGCGCGCGGTGAGGGTAGCGCCGGTGACGCCGCGGATGCCGCGCTTGAGCTGCAGCTCGTGGTCGAGCGAACGCTCTTCGAACTGGGCATACCAGCGCTCGCTGGGAATGTAGTCTTCGGGCTCGCTGAACTCGACGACCTCGATCCGAACCAGCGCGGAGTCGGGATCGACGACGACCAGGATCGTCTCCGGCAACGTCCGGACCCGGTGGCTGTCGAAGTAGGCGGTGCCGGCGAATTCACCGGCACAGGTCGCCCGGTAGGAGTAGGCGAGAGCCGAGTCGACCTCGACTCCCGCGAGCTCCTGTGCCCGGGTCCGCTGCTCTTCGGTCAGGAAGTGCGTTTCGCGGCTGAAGGTACAGCCCGGGAACGCCAGCTCCAGCGCCTCCGCCCGGGTGAGGAACACCTTGGCTTCGGCGGAAGCGCAGAGCCCGGCCAGCCATACCAGGCATACAAAGGCCAGGGGCCGTTGGGAGAGCTCGTTGGCCTTTCCACACATGGCGCGTATCTTAAGACAAAGTCTCAATAAGTTCTCAGAAAAGATACCCGATGGCGAAGTTCCACTGATCGACCCCGGTATCTCCCTCGTTCGACACGTCCTGGTAGTCGACCTTGAAGATCAGCTGGTCGATCGGCTGGTAGGCGAATCCGAAGGTCAGGATCTCCGAGTCTCGCGACGGATTGCGCGAGAACCCGGCCGGAACCTCGGCCTGGGTATCGAGGGTTTCGTACCGCAAGAACGGGACCAGGGCACCGCGGTCGTCGCGCCGGGAGAAGAGGTCGTACCCGGCCTCGACGTAGAAGCCGTCGAGCTCTTCGCCGATCGAGGCGCTGCCCGAGAGCCCGAGGGCCTGGTTGAGCCGCGTCACGTCGTCCAGCTCGGCCCGGGCGTAGAGGGCCCGCAGGCTCCAGCCGCGAAGCTTCCAGTCGAAGTGGGCGTCGAAAATCGTGGTCTGCGCTCCGATCTCGCTGCCCAGCGCGTCTTCGATCCCCTGACCGGAATCGCCGACATACAGGGAGGCACCGACCAGGAGGCCCGGGGTGCCGACGTAGTCGAAGCGGCCCACCCAGGCCAGGCTCTCGGCTTTCGCCCGCGAACCCTTCTGCCGGCCGCCGCGCAGGCCCGAGGACGAGAACTCGCCACCGTCGAGGCCGTTGACGATGTAGCTCCGATAGGCGAATTTGCCGTTGTCGCCAAAAATTCCGATGCCGTTCTCTCGCCAGGTGCTGGGAATGATGGTGCTCTCCACCCTGGGTCGCTCGGCGCTGAGGAAGAGGGTCGGCTCGTGCAGCTCGTTCAGCAGCCCCATCGGTACCAGGACGAGGCCGGCGCGCAGGTTGAGCGAGGGTTTCCACAGGTAGTCGATGGTGGCGAACTCGAGGAAGATCTCGTCGGCATGCTCGATCTCGATCTCGGTGTTGAGCACCCATTTGTCATTGAACTTGTAGCCGAAGTAGAGAATCGCACGCAAGAAATCGAACTGGTCGGTCCGGCCGGAATCCGCACCGTCTTCGCGGGTGCTGTCGAAATTCTCGTACAGGGCCTCGCCGTAACCTCCGATCGAGAGCCCCTGGTCGACCCGGTAGACCTTGGACGCGGCGATTCCCAGGCCGTAGCGGGCGTCTTCGAGGGTCGCCGGCTCCTCCACTGCGGCATTGCCCAGCTGGATGTTTTCTAGCTCGGCGGCGAGGACGTCGAGCCGGCGGGCGAGCTCCGCGACCTGGATCGGCTCGGCCGGGCTCTCGGCTGCCTCCGCTTCGGCCTCGGCCTTCTCCATCTTCCTCTGTGCGGCCTGGAGCTGCTCGATCACCGCCCGCAGCTTCTCGACCTCGCCTTCCAGGCGTTTGAAATCTTCTTCGGTCTGGGCCTCCAGCGGCAGCCCCAGACACAGCAGGACGACCGCGACGGCCAGGCACCTCATCGGCCAGCGCCCACGGCGCAGGTACCGGGAACGGTTCATGGGGTTACTCCTCCTCTTGGTTCCCCTCGGTGTTGCGAAAGAAGCAGATGGCCCCCTCGCTTCCGAGCCTCGGGCTCGGAGCACGGGAGGTGACCACCGGCAGGTTGTTCAGCGAAAGATCGATTCATCGATTCGGACCGGCCGGCTTCGGGAAGGTCTGTCTGCGGCGCGCCGAAGGGCCCCCCTTGGAGCGAGAGCTCCGCAGCCACCCACTCGATCCGCTCGCGGAGGCCGGCGCTGGCACGCGCCGAGAGCCCCGGCTCCCGCCGCTCGATCACCAGCACCTCGATTCCGGGGTGGCTCTCGGCGAGCGCCAGGGCGGTGTCGGGCCCGGCAACGAAGAGGCCGGTGGCAAGGCAATCGGCCTCGAGGGCGGTGGGCGCCCAGACGGTGACCGAGCCGAAATCGGCCGCGGGTCGCCCGGTGCGGGGATCGAGCAGATGGCCGATCGCGCCGCCCGTCGAGGCTCGCGCCCGCTCACCGTTTCCGGACGTCGCCACCGATCCGTGGGGAAGTGCCAGGCGCAGGACCGGCCGCTGGCGGTCGTCGGGATGGGCAACCGACACCGGCCAGGGAGGGCCGTCGCCGCGGGGATCGAAGAGGAGGATCTGGCCGCCGAGATCGACCAGCACACGACCCGGAGCCGTGTCGCTCAGCCAGCGACCGACCCGGTCGAGAGCCGCGCCCTTGCCGAAGCCTCCCTCGTCGACGGTCACACCACTGGCGCGGTGCCAGGCGCCGCCGTGTTCCTGGAGCTGGCGCCAGCCCGACCGGCGGAGCGCTTCCTGCAGCTCTTCCTCGGCCGGAGCCCGTCCCTCACCGCGCAGATCCCAGGCGGCGACCAGGGCGCCGAGGGTCGGGTCGAAAGCGCCGTGGGTCGCGGCAGCGCAGCGGAGCGCCCGCGACAGCTCGGAAGCCACGGTTTCTACGAGCTCGACCGGCCGGTCGGGAGACGCACGGTTGAGACGATCGAGCTCGGTTCCCGGTTTCCAGGTCGAGAGCTCGGCCTCCGCGGAGCGCAGGATTCGCTCGATCTCCCGGGTCGCCTCCAGAGATTCGGCGCGCGACGGGCCGGCGACGACCAGCCGCGCCATGGTCCCCATCAGGATCGGTCGTCGCTCCACCGTGTGCCCGAAGAATGCCGGAGGTCCGAGGCTTGCTGGCGGCGCGTCCTTCGATTCGGCCCCCACTCCTGGTGCTCGCGTGGAAAATGCATCCGTTTTCGTCGCGAGAGGCCGGAGGCTCTGGGAGATACGAGGCTCGGCGGCCCCGAGCGACGGCGACACACTTGCCGTAGGTCGAGGATCGCAGGGTCGGTGTAACGCTGTATCTTCCTGGAGATACGGTCTCGCAGCAGGAGCCGGGTGCGTGTTCCAGGCGAGCCCGAGGGAAGCGACCAGGATCGCCGGCCACACGGCTCGATCCGCAGAGACTCGTTTATTGAGACATGTTCTCAACAACATGATGCAATTCTGGACCAGCTTGGTCTGGTTTGTCAATTCTCACGCGCTCGAAGGGAGACGGGCCGCCGTGGATCTCCTGGAATCCATAGTAGGATCCAGTGATGGTCGAGTCTCGAGCCATCCTTCCGCGCTTCCCTCTCCTGCTGCTGCTTCTCCTCGGCCTCGCTTCGACGAGCGGGGCCTTTGGCGAAGAAACGCCGCCGTCGCGCCCCTCTCTCGCTCCCACGTGAAGCGGGTGACCCGGCGAAGGGGCGCCGCTCCGGGGGAGCGGCTTGGACTACAAATTCAACTTCTCATTGCGCTACGTCGACACCGAGCTCGACCGCCCGAGGTGGCGTTCGACCCTGAATTACCGGGTACATCCGCGGCTGCAGCTCGGCGTGGAGCTCAATCCGGAGGCCGACGAGATCGGACCGCTCCTCACCTGGTTCCTGCTCACGGAGAACGAAGAGCGGCCCGCCCTCTTCTTCGGCACCAGCTCCGACCGTATCGGCTCCCCCGCCGGAGAGCAGTCCTACTTCCTGACCGCGGCCAAACGGCATCCGAGCCTGCCGATCTCGGCCTACGTGAGTCTCAACTATTCGGAATGGGACGACGGCTTCAATGTGCCCTTCGGGGTGGAGGTCGAGCTCGGAGAGCACTTCTCCGTGCGTCCGATGTACGACGGCCAGCGTACCCACCTGATGCTCAACTACCAGCACCAGCGCTACGCCACCTCCCTGATCTGGGTCTGGCTCGAGCGCATCGGTCTTGCGATCTCCACCAGATTCTGACACGAGGTTTCGACATGAAGACCATCCTTCCCCCGATCCTGACCCTCGTCCTCGTCGCCGGCTCCGTCGTCGCCGAAGAAACGTCGACCGACGCCCCGGCGACCGGTGCGCAGGCCATCTGCCAGGTCTGTCGGGTCCACGAAGGCGAGACCGAGCCCGAGCGGGTGATCGCGACGGCCGACTTCGGCGGCCGGACCTACGGCTTCTGCTCCAAGAAATGCCGCGACACCTTCGTGGAATCCCCCGAGGGTTACCTGCCGCCGGTCTTCCCGCGGCCCGCTCCGGCCTTCTCCATGCGCGATCTCGACGGCACCGAGATCTCTTCCGAAGCCTACCGGGGTCAGACTCTGCTGCTCGATTTCTGGGCCACCTGGTGCCCACCCTGCATCGACGACCTGCCCGAGCTCACTCGACTGCACGAGCAATACTCCGACGCCGGCTTCGCCGTGCTCAGCGTGTCGATCGACGAAGGTAGCGACGCGGCCCGCAAGGTGCGGCGAATGATCAAACGCCGCAACGCCGAGCACCCCGTATTCCTCGACTCCCTCGACTCCCCCGCGTGGGGAACCTACGAGGTGCGGGTGGTGCCGACCCAGTTCCTGATCGACGCCGAGGGCCAGATCGTCGCTCAATGGTCGGGCAAGATCGACCTTTCCGAGGTCGAGGCCCGGATCGAGGAGCTGCTGGGCGAGGAAGAGCCGGTGAGCAGCACACGCTGAGACCCGGAATTCTTCGAATCCTCTTACGCCCTCGAGAATCGATAGACTACGCGGAGATTTGATTCAGAAATATCGAGTGTTTCTTTCGATCGCCTCAGGGAGTCAACGATATGTCGAAAGCCATCAAGGGCTTACCCAGTGTCACGGCAAAACCGAGAGGGCCCAAGGTCAGCTCACCCAAACCCTTGAGCATGAACAGGATCTTTGCCGACCTCAGCCATTGGGAAGGAAAATTCGACTATATGTATCTGGACTCTGCGTGCCTGGTAACCGTTGGAGTCGGGCATATGCTGCCCAACGAAGGCAGAGCAGCCGCCCTCGGATTCGTCAACAAACCATCGGGCCCGAGCAAGAGCAAGACCTCTGCTTCCGACCCGAAGTCGATCCGCAAGGCATACCAGACCGTTGCCGCGCAGAAATGCGGCAACTACCTCGCCAGGTACTACGCCCAGTTTACGAGCATTCGTCTTCCAGAGAAGGAAATCCGGCGCCTTCTCGAGAAAGATGTCTATGGCTTCATCGGTGAGCTGTCGCGAAGCCTTCCCAGCTTCCTCAGCTATCCCGACCCTGCCCGAAGGGCATTGATCGACATGATCTTCAATCTCGGACACGATCGACTCTTTCCGGGCGGCAAGGAGCCGGGCTTCCCGACGATGATCCGTCATGTAAAAGCTCGGGAATGGAAGAAGGCCGCCAGCGAATCGAAACGTCAAGGCATCTCACAGGCCAGAAACGACTACGTCGCGCAGCTCTTCATCCAGGCAGATCTGATCGAGCCGAGCGCGACGAATTCCAAGCTGCCGAAGAAGAGCCCGTGAACGAGAAGGCGCGGATGCAGACACTTTGGCCGAACCGGCCCCAGGTCTCCCGACACCACGTCCAAATGCCCCTACGGAACGAAAGCTCCTGACGTCGAGCTTTCTCGCAGGCCCAGTTGCACCTGCACGCCCTCCAGAGTCATCCCTCCACTCGAGAATCATCGATGTCATCTACCCAGCCCTCTCCTGCCCCCATTTGTGTCACCGGAGCCACCGGCTACGTCGGCGGGCGACTGGCGCCGAGGCTCCTGGACCGGGGATACGCCGTCCGCTGCATCGCCCGCTCTCCCCGCAAGCTGCAGGATCGACCGTGGGTGCAACACCCCGGGGTCGAGATCGCTCGGGCCGACGCGGCCGAAGAAGATCGCATGGCGGAGGCTCTGCGAGGCTGCGAGGTGGCCTTCTACCTCATCCACTCCATGGTCGCCGCCGGGCGTGAGTACGCCGACCGGGATCGAAGGCTCGCCGAAACCTTCGCCCGAGCCTGTCGCCGAGCCGGGGTCCGGAGAATCATCTATCTCGGCGGCCTCGGGGAGACGGGGGACGACCTCTCCGAGCATTTGAGCTCCCGGCGAGAGGTGGAGCGGGCCCTGGCCTCCACCGAGGTTCCGGTGACCGTGCTGCGCGCGGCGATCATCATCGGCTCGGGCTCGGCTTCCTTCGAGATCCTCCGCTACCTGGTCGAACGGCTGCCGGCGATGATCACTCCCCGCTGGGTCGAGACCGAGTGCCAGCCGATCGGGATCAGCGATGTGCTGGATTACCTGGTGGCCTGTGTCGAGGTGAGCGAAACCACCGGTAGAACTCTCGACATCGGCGGGCGCGACGTGCTGACCTATCTCGAAATGATGCACATCATGGCCGAAGCCCTCGGCCTGCGACGCCGGCTCATCGTGCCGGTGCCGGTGCTCACTCCCGGCCTCAGCTCTCGCTGGATCGACCTGGTCACTCCTCTGTCGAAAGAAATCGCCCGGCCCCTGGCGGAAGGGTTGCGCAACCGGGTCGTGGCCCGAGACAGCTCGATCCGGGAGCTGATCCCTCTACCTCTCCTGGGAGTGCGTGAGGCCATCGAGCGGGCCCTGGGAAACACGCGGAGTCGTGCAGTGGAGACCTCCTGGAGCGATGCCGGTCCCATTCCCGGCGACCCCGACTGGGCGGGTGGCACGAGCTTCGTCGACCGTAGGGAGAGGATCGTCGAGGCCGGAGCCGAAACCGTGTTCTGGGCGGTCTGCCGCATCGGTGGGGGCAACGGCTGGTACGCCGCCGACACCCTGTGGCGGATTCGCGGCCTGATGGACCAGCTGGTCGGCGGCCCGGGCCTGCGGCGCGGAAGGCGCGATCCGGAGCGCCTCGGCTATGGCGACGCCCTCGACTTCTGGCGGGTGACCGGCATCGAGCAGGATCGCCACCTGGCCCTGCGGGCGGAGATGAAGCTGCCCGGACAGGCCCTGCTCGCCTTCGACCTCGAGCCTCTGGAACCCGGCCGGACCCGCCTGATCCAGACCGCTCGTTTCCTGCCCCGAGGCCTGGCCGGCCTCGCCTACTGGTTCCTCGTGTTGCCCCTGCACGGCATCGTCTTTCGCGGCATGTTGGGAGGCATTCGAAAAGCCGCGGAAACCGCCCGCGGCGACGAAGAAGTCCGGGCGGTTCCGGCGAGCCGGGCGGCATCTCGTTAGTTCTACTCTGTCAGATTCCCTGGCGGGGTCGAGTCGGCGTTCCCTCCGCCAGGCCTCGAAGGGTCGCGCCGGCCGGT
>CAZMEL010000245.1:0-11976 GCA_964565225.1 uncultured Thermoanaerobaculia bacterium
ACCGAGATGCTGGTCTCGGAGCTGCAGCGCGGCCGCCAGCAGTCGTTCGTCGTCTCAGCCTTAGGCGCCAGCGACAGCTGCATGGGTCCCGCCAGCACTTGCGCCTCCCAGGTCGCCGGGCCGGTGTCCTTCTTCGCCGATGGCTTCGAGAGCGGCGACTGCTCCGCCTGGAGCAGCGGCTCCTGTTGAGACCGGTCTGCGACGGAGCTCTCAGGAGGTTTCTCGTGGTGGTCCCGGCATCTGTCTCGGGTGCCGGAACCATCACGACCCGCCAAGACGCCGGCATCGAGACCCTCTCGTCCCCCGCAGAGGGCCTCGAAAACGCCCGGGGCCGAAGGTGAATGTGAGAGAATTACCGCATTCAACCGAGGAGCCGGACGATTGATGAAATCCAGAGCCGCCGCCGAGGTGAGACCGTGGACCGTAGGACTGTTGCTGATGGCTCCGTTGCTGATGGGCCTGGGATGCCGATCCGAAGAGGCTCTGGCCCCTGCCGAGACCGAGCCGGGATCCCCGGCCGACCCTACGGTGAGCATCTCCGACAACGAGGATGTACGCAATCGCGGTGAGGGGAAAGACGAGTGGTGGAGCGCCCTACCCCGGCCCGAATGGTCTCGTTTTCCTCGGATCGAGCAGAGCCAACCCTGGTTCGAGGTCTACGAGATCCGCGAGGGTGTGTTCGCCATCTACGAGCCGGGGCAGTTCGAAGAGGTGATCTCCTACCTCGTCACCGGCGAGGAGAGGGCCCTGCTCTTCGACACCGGTCTCGGCATCGGCGATATCGCGAAGCTGGTGGGTGAGCTCACCCCGCTCGAGGTCGCGGTGCTCAACTCCCACACCCACTACGACCACGTGGGCGGCAACTTCGCCTTCGACACCATCTACGGCACCGACCTCGAGTTCACCCGGCAGAACGCTGCGGGGCGGAGCCACGGGGAGGTGGCCGAATCCGTCGGCAAGGGTTGGATCTGGAAAGAAACTCCGCCGGGGTTCTCCGCCGAGAGCTTCGAGTCACGCCCCTTCACGGTGACAGATATCGTACAGGACGGCCAGCTCATCGATCTCGGAGGCACTACCGTCGAGGTGCTCTTGACCCCGGGCCACGCTCCCGATGCCATCTGCCTCCTCGACCGCGACCGCCGCCTCCTCTTCACCGGCGATACTTTCTACCCCGCGACCCTCTACGCTCACCTTCCGGGAGCGAGCCTGCGCTACTACGAGCAGACGGCGAAACGACTCGCCACCCTGGTCGACGAGGTCGACCTCCTGCTGCCCGGCCACAACGAGCCCACCCTGCCGAGCAGCGAGCTCCTCGCCTTTCGAGATGCCTTTGCCGCCATGCACCGCGCCGAGACCCCGTACGTCCTCACCGACGGGCTTCGGGAGTACGATTTCGGCAGGTTCTCGTTCCTGGTGCCCGATCCCGAGCCTCTCGAGCCCTGACCCACACCGTCGACTCCAGAGCCGTCGTTCAATCCCAGGCCGCGTTCTGCAACACGATCCGGTAGCCATCGGGATCTTCGAAGGTCTTGCCCCGGCGGTCCCAATACGGGTTGTTCGACGCCACCGGCTCGTGCCCCAGCCGCTTCAATCGGTCGATCGCCACCTGCCATTCCTCGCGGTCGGGCAGATAGAACACCAGCAGGTGCTCCGGGTTCGGAGCCTTGCCCACCCGGTGGCCCTGCGGGCGGGTGAGCTCCAGGTGGTAACCGGCCCCGGGATGCCCGAGCATCACGCCGTCGAATCCTTCGTGGTCTTCGAAGCTGCCGATCACCTCGAAACCGAGGCCGTCACGGTAGAAGGCCACCAGCGGCTCGAGATCGTCGCTGGGCCGGGCGATGCGTAGATGGGCGCCGCGCACGGCGGAAGGGGTGGTCATGGTCGTGTCCTCCGTGGCGGGCTCCTCGTCCGTCGCGGCTCCCACCGGCACCACGAAGCAGAGGGTGAGAACGAGAATCTGCAGGGCTCTCGGCATGGTAGCTCTCCCAGTTGGTCACGATCAGATCGCATTGCAAGCAGGATACGACTCCGGGTGGAAAAAGTTCGGAAGAGGTAGATAGACTAGAATTGGATTCATGCGCGAGCCCGTCGATACCTCCAAGATACTTGCTCTGCTTCGAGGCATCGGGCAGGCGGCAGCAGGCCCAGGCAAGATCTACCTCACGGGAGGGGCTTCTGCCCTACTCTCGGAGTCAAGAAGGATCAAGAAGATGGAGCCTGAGGGGATCACCTTCGATGACCTACCCGGCGGGACCTGGGTTCGAAAAGGCCTCGGAGACCTGGAAGAAGGAAACAGGAGCCTGGAGGCTCTGGCTCTCCGGGTGTATTCGATCCGGCTGAAGAGTCTTGGTTTCGGGATCGACCGCACTGAGCTCGCCCACGACGAGACCTCAGCCGAGGGCACTCTCTATGCTGCGCTGCGAGCGGATGGGCTCGACGCCTACAACCGCTACAACGCGATGCTTCGGGAGCTGAACAGCTTCCTGGAAGCCGTGGAGAGCCTGCGCGGAAGCTCGGCTTCCGCCGCCTGAAGACCTGGCGTCGCATCGGGCGGCGGTAGCCGATAGAGTCGGGGCATGGAGAGCAGTTTCGTAGCGGCCGTGAGCCGGGAGGGACAAGACGTTGGCTAGCTCGCTACGGGCCAAGGTGCTCACGTCGCTCGACGTGCGCCCGGCCCTGAAGATCATCTGGCAGAGCAGCCCCGGGCTGGCGATCGCCACCGGCGCCCTGTTGATTCTCCAGGGATTGTTGCCCCTGGCCTCGCTCTACCTGCTCAAGCTGATCGTCGACGCGGTCGAGATCGGTGCTCGCTCGGGTGCGGAAGGGGCGGGCGGAGGGCAAGGCTTCGGCGATGTCCTGACGCTCGTGGCCCTGGCCGGAGGAGTGGCACTGCTCGGAAACTTCCTGCAGTCGGCGTCGTCGTATGTGAGCGAGGCCCAGGGGTTCCTGGTGTCCGACCACATGATGTCGCGCCTGCACTGCAAATCGGCGCAGGTCGACCAGGCGTTCTACGAAGATCCTCGATACCACGACACGCTCTATCTCGCGCAGCAGCAGGCCCCACACCGCCCCAAGCAGATTCTCGACGCCCTCACCCAGATTCTCCAGAACGGGCTCTCCCTGGCGGCCATGGGAGGGCTGCTCTTTCTCTTCCACTGGGCGATTCCCCTGGTGCTGGTGCTGGCCGCGGTGCCCGGGCTCTACGTGCGTCTCCGCTACGCCAGCACCATCTACCGCTGGCACCTGCAGCAGGCCCCCGAAGAGCGCCGGGCCCGCTATTTCACCTGGGTGCTCACCCACGCCTCCTACGCCAAGGAGCTCCGTCTCTTCGGCCTCGCACAGCTCTTCATGGAACGTTTCGACGCCCTCAAGGGAACGTTGCGCGAGCAGCTGATCAAGATCGCCCGGCGGCGTTCTCTGTCGGAGCTGCTGGCCCAGGGTGGCGGCACGGTGGCGATCTTCGGCTCCCTCGCCTTTATCGCCTGGCGCACCGTGCAGGGGGCGATCACCCTCGGCGACCTGGTGATGTATTTCCAGGCCTTCCAGCGCGGGCAAGGTTTCCTGCGGGCGATGATGCAGAGCCTGGCCGACCTCTACGGCAACAATCTCTTTCTGCGCTCGTTCCAGGAGTTCCTCGACCTCGAACCGACGGTGGTCGGCCCGAAGGATCCCGAGCCCGTGCCGCGACCGATCCGGCAGGGGATTGCCCTCGAGGGGGTGGACTTCGACTACCCCGGCAGCGAGCGCGAGACCCTCCGCGGGATCGACCTCACCCTGCGCTCGGGAGAGACCGTGGCCCTGGTGGGCGAAAACGGCGCCGGCAAGACGACCCTGGTGAAGCTGCTCTGCCGCCTCTACGACCCCACGGCGGGGCGGATCACCGTCGACGGGGTGGACCTCCGGCAGCTCTCGGTCGACGACTGGCGCCGCCAGATCGGCGTGGTGCTGCAGGATTACTCGCAGTACCATTTGACGGCCCGGGAGAACATCTGGCTCGGCGACATCGAGAAACCCGAGGACGGTCCCGAGATCGAGGCCGCCGCCCGTGCCGCCGGGGTGGAGGGAACCCTGCAACGGCTCGCCCAGGGCTACGACAACCTGCTCGGCAAATGGTTCGAAGACGGCGACGAGCTCTCGGTGGGCCAGTGGCAGAAGATCGCCCTCGCCCGGGCCTTTCTCCGCCGGGCCCAGGTCACCATCCTCGACGAGCCCACCAGCGCCCTCGACGCCCAGACCGAGCTCGAGGTGATCGAGCGCTTCCGCGAGCTGACCCGCGGCCGCACCGCCATTTTGGTGAGCCACCGCCTGTCGACCGTCAAGATGGCCGATCGCATCATCGTGCTCGACGGCGGCCGGGTGGTGGAAGACGGCAACCACGAACAGCTCATGGCCCGGCCCGGCGGTGTCTACGCCCGGCTCTTCTCCTCCCAGGCCCGGCACTACCGCGATTGAAGCCTGAACCGGCGGCTCGAACCGGCTCGTCGGCGTTCCAGCAAGAATCCGATGGCCCATTCGGGGCCGAGATCACGCGTTTTCATCAGGTTCGGGTGCCAGACGGGACCCACCGAATGAAAACCGAGAAGCTGGAGACGGTTTGCCAGCGCTGAGGGAGAGGAGACCGCCATGACAGATGAGTCGCAAGAACCCACCGCCACCGAACCCAGCGAACCCAGCGAACCCTTCGAGGGTTTCTCCGAAGGGCTGGCCACCGGGATGCTGACCCAGTTCCTCGACCGAGTGGACACGTCGAGCAAAGTAGAGAGGGTCGAGGCGGCCCCGCCGGCCGCCGTGACCGCGGCGAGCGAAGCAGAAATGGTCGAGGCGGCCCCGCCGACCACCATGGCCGCAGCGAGCGATGTTTCCCAGGTCGAGATCACTCTCACCGGCAAGGTCAAACTCGTATTCTGGACGACCGTCACGGTCACGATTCGAGGCAATGGCAGGCTCACCGCAAAGGCCGGACTCTTGAAGAAGTCGGAGCAGCTGCCGTCTTTTCTGATCCCAGATGGCATGACACCGGCACACGCCGACGTCGGCAAGCAGAAGAGCCCGGAAGCGCTGAAGGAGGCGATGCTCGCAAAGGGCATCGAGCTGCTGGTCCAGGGTTGGGAGGAGGTCGGTTGGCAGGAATTGTTGCGCGCCCTCGAGAGCTTCCACTTGCCGCTCTGGCTCGCTGGCCTCGAACACATTCCGGCGATTCCTGTGCAGCCACTGCGCATGATTCCAACCCTGGCCCGGCTGGTGATCCGGCTCGAGCAGAAGAGCCAGGCGACAAAGGGTCTCAACAACAGCTATACGATCGGCGGCCGAACCGCCTACGCCTACGATTTCTTGTTTGGGTCCTCGGACCAAAATCTGGAGTCGGGGGCGACGAGAGATCCCGATTCGGGACGGGTGCAAGACGAGGCATCGCTCGAGGCTAGAAATGTCTTGAAACAGCTCGTCACCAACTTTGAAAAAACCAGCATTGACAAAAATGTCTCGCAATTTCTGAGCTCGCTGCACGAGCCCCTCGAGCCCGCAGTCTCTCCCGAGATCGATTCCCTGACCCAGCTACCCCTCGACGATCCCGAGCAGTGGTCGATGTCGTGGACCACCTGGCCGCCGATCTACCAGCAGTCTCTGCCCCTGCTCGACCGCTTCGCAGCTACCTTGACCGACGCCGACGAGGCCAGCCGGCAGTTCTGGCCAAACCTCGCGGACTACGGACTGGCCTACAACCTGACCATGCTCAACCGGGTCGACTCGGGCAACTCCCGACGGCTCCAGAGAATCCTGGGAGATGCCTGGAACCGAGAGCTCGAAACCGCGTTGGCGGATGGGCGTCTCTACGTCATCGATCTCTCGATCTTCGAGACGATCGAGCCGCAGGAGGCCTCTGGTGAAGTGCGCTTCACGCCCGCTACCATCACACTCCTGGAACTGGATCCCGAATCCAAATGGCTGCTGCCGGTGCTGATCCGCGTCGCCGGCTCGAGAGGCAAAGGCGCCCAGGTCTACACTCGAAGAAATGCCACCGACTCGGCGTGGCTCTATGCGCTGCAAGCGGCGAAGGTATCGATCACCGTCTACGGTATATGGCTCGGTCACGTCTACCAGTGGCATATCGTCACCGCTGCGATGCAAATGACGATGTTCGCAAACATTCCCGAAAACCATGCGATCTACCAGCTGCTGGCGCCGCAGTTCAGGTACCTGATCCCGTTCGACGATGTCCTTCTATTGGGTTGGAAGGCGGTCGCGCCCCCGACCTCGATCGCCTCTGGTTGGAAGCTCCTCGAGCTGTGCAATACCTTCGCCGATGGCCGTGACTTCTTCGAAGACGATCCCTCGGAGCTGGCCCGGCGCGGTGTGGAAGAGAGCGACTTCACGGTCGACGCACCATGGGATCGATACGCGATCGTAGGCCGCTACCATCAGATCTGGAAGGCCACATCGGACTATGTGACCACCTTCGTCGACACTACCTACAAAGACGATCGAGAGGTAGCTGGCGACTCAAAGCTCCAGGACTGGATCGCCGACTCTTCCGATCCCTACGTAGGCAATATCCGGGGCCTCCCCGCGATGAAGAGTCGCGCCGCCCTGACGCGGGTGCTGACGAGCCTTCTGTATCGCATCGAAGTCCACGGAGCCTCACGCCTGAGTCCAGTGGCGAATCCGGGCCTGACCTTCGTCGCCAACTATCCACCGTGCTTGCAGGACGCCTCGATCCCCGAGCCCAGCTGCCGCTTCGACACCCGAAAGCTACTGGAGCTCATGCCACGAACGGGCACGATCGGCGGAATGGTGAACTTCTACTTCACCTTCGCGTTCTCACCACCCTACGAATCGTTCATCCCGATCAGTGGCATCGAGTCGAGCTTGTTCTTCCAGGGAGGCCTCGAAGATCCACGCAATCGTGCGCTCGTAGACTATCGGCGGACCATGATCGAGCTCATGAAAGAGATCGAGGGCACCGAGTTTCCACAGATCTTCCAGTGGCCCATGAATATCGAGACCTGACTCCGTCCAATCAGGCTCGGCGGGCGGCGAGGGCGTCGCGGATCCACTCCAGCTGGGTATCGGCAATCGCCTGCCAGTCGTGGCCGCGGACCCGCTCGCGGCGGCGCGCCTCGGCCTCCTCGCCGCTCGCGGCCAGGGCGCGATCGATCGCGGCGGCGAATCCCGATGCGTCCGGCCGGATCTCGATGGTGTCGCGAAAGGGCTCGGTGGCCGGGAGCGGGGTCGAGACCACCGGTCGACCGGCGGCCAGGGCCTGGTAGAGCTTGAGAGGATTGATGTCGAGCGTGGCCGGTGTGAGGGCATAGGGAATCAGGCAGACGTCGAAGGCGCCAACCCACTCCGGCATCCGCTCGGCCGGAATTCCTTCGAGGCGACGGAAGTTCGCCACCGACTCGAGCCGCCGCAGCGCCCTGCGGGTCGCTTCCCCCTCCTCGTAGAGCGGCCCGACCACCACCACGTTGTACCCCGGACGACGCCGACAGAGCTCTTCGAGGAGGGCCCAGTCGATCCGGTCGTTCAGTCGTCCCACGAGCCCTACGCGAGGCCGCGGGCAACCGGTGAGGGCCGGCGGAGTCGGAGCCCGTGAGCCGGCGACAAAGGCCTCGAAGTCGACCCCGTTGCTGCTCTCGAGCACATCGGGCCGGACCTCCCGGACCCCGCGGGCCAGAGAAGCCGCCGTCGTCCACACCAGATCGGCCTGCGCCAGGAGCCGCCGGTGCCGCCGTTCGACCCGGCGCCGGATTCCGGGCTCGGGCGACAGGGCCGAGTAGTTGTCGGCAATGCCGTAGACGCGGAGCGCAGCCCCGCAGCGACCGGCCACGGGGTCCGGATGCAACGAGAGCAGAACCACTCCGCCCGGCGCCTCGCGATTCGCCCTCGCCACCAGGGAGCGCAGACCCAGCCAGCGGTTGCATCGCGCCACGGGCGTCCAACGACTCCCGGGAAGGCGCGGCCGCAGCCGAACCTCCTCGACCCGTTCCGGGCGCGGAGGAGGCAGCCGTTGTGGCGAGCGGCCGGAGAGCGAGAATCGGCTCGGGTCGGGATGCACGTAGAGCGTGCGGACGCGCCGGGCCAGAGCCCGGTACAGAGGCGCGGCCCAGTTGTCGACGAAGGGAGCATGGCCCGGGCAGAGGATCAACATGCCCACACCTTCTCAGTCCAGGGACTTCTGCAACACGAGGCGGAAGGGCTCGAATCCCAGGTCTTGCCACAGGGCCACGGCTCCCTCGTTGGCCGCGGCCACGCTCAGCTCCACCCGCGAGATACCCTGCGCCGTCATCCACTCCGCCAGCGCGTCGAAGAGCCGCCGCGCCAGGCCCTGGCGCCGGTGCTCCGGCTCCACCCAGCAATCCTCCACCACTCCCCGGCGCCTCGCACGCAGGGGGCCCGGCGAGGGGGCTTCCTCGATTCCTCGAATCCGGCGCCAGAGGGAACGCAGTCCCGAGGTTTCCTGCGCGGGGGCGGTCGGGCCACCGACCAACAACCGACCGTAGGCGAACCCCACGATCTCGGCCGGGGCTTCGGCCACCACGATGTGCGAGCCTCGGCCGGTGATCAGGCCCGATGCCAAGGTTTCCCAGTCGAAGCTCTCGGCGAGCTCGAAGGTCCGTGTCAGATCGCGATGGAATCGTGCTTCGCGGAGGAAGAGCCGACCTACCGCCCGGGCGTCGGCAGGCTCGGCCCGGCGGATCCGTACCGCGCTCTCGACCGTCGCCGCGCTCCCCGGCGTCATGCCCCCTGGACCAGGCCTTCCCTCGTCAGCTCGTCGACAAAGGCAGCGACCCTGGTGCGGGCCGCGTCGAGCTCGATCACGTAGCGCGCTACCAGGTCGTTGGCGATGGCTTCCAGGTCCGAGCCTCTCTCCAGGTTCTGCCAGATCAGGACCCCGGTCTCGTTGAGAGAGAAATACTGCTTCGTCTCCAGGTGCAGCAGAGCCGCCTGCGATTCATCGAGCCGGGTGAAGATCACGCTGGGATGGGGTTTGGGAGGGGATGGTCGTGTCACGGAAAGCTCACCTCGGGGCCGCGGACCGAAGAATCATTTACCGGCGCCGATCTGCACGAGCCGGGGCGCCAGCACGGTTTCGACATCGCTCACCTTATCGTAGTGCTCGAGGCAGTGGGTGCAAATGAAATGGTCCGCCTCGCGGCGGTTGCCGTCGGCCAGCCGCTCCAGCTTCTCGCGGTTGATCTCGGCGATCTTGCTCACCAACCGCCGGTGGGCTTCGTAGAGGCTCACCTCGGCGAGATCGGCGATCACGTCGGTGTCTTCGAGGCCTCCGCGGTAGTTCGAGAGCGTGCAGCAGGCGGTGAGGAAGCCCCGGTAGTCGATGTTCAGCTCTTCCATCCGCAGCTGTGGGCATTGGTGGAAGAGCGAGGGGCTGTAGTGGTCTCCGGCAAAGGCGATCTCGAGCTGGAACATGCCCTGGAGCGCGGCCACCTCGGCCTCGATGCGGCGGCGCTCCTCCAGCGTCGGCACCAGGCCCGCCGCCAGGCCGTCGGCGGTGGGCTGGCAGTGGCCGTAGCCCAGGGCCTCGCAACCCAGGCGGCTGGCGAGCACCGCCATCTCCTGGAGCTGCGAGCGGTTGGCAGTGGTGACCACCATGTTGATGTGCACCGGCAGCTCACGGAAGCGGCAGAGGCTGATGGCCTGCACGATGCGCCGGAAGGAGCCGTCTCGCCGCCGGATGTGGTCGTGGGTCTCCTCCCGGGCGCCGTCGAGGCTGAAGTTGATGTTGCGGAGCTGGTCGAGGTAGGGCTCGATCTGGCCCAGGGTCTTCTCGAACTGCCAGCCGTTGGTCACGAATCCGTAGGGGAAACCGGCCCCGGCCACCGCACCGACGATCCGCCCGAACTCGGGATGTAGGGTGGGCTCGCCGCCGGTGAAGGCGATGAAGTCGAACTCGCCGTAGGCCCGAGCCTGCTCGAGCACCCTCTCGACCAGATCGGGCGCGAGGTAGTGCTTGGGGCCGTCTTCGCTGCGCAGGCAGTGGATGCAGCTGAAGTTACAGAGATTGGTGAGCTCGAAGATGATCTTGGCCACGGCTCAGCTCCCTCCTACGCCGGTCAGCGGCCGCAACACGCGCTCCACCTCCCAGGGGGCGTCCCTGAGATCGCGGCCCGCGCGCAGCTCGAAGGCCCGGGTCTGGTCGAGCAGACGCCGCAGAGCCTCGAGGTGGACCGGTGCGAGCTCCGGCTCCAGCGTCACCAGGTCGCTCTGGTGTAACAACCGGTGCAAGGCCTCGGATCTCGCGACCGGCTCCACGTGGCTGCGCTCGGCGTCGACGATGCGGGGAAAGATCAACCACTCGGGTCGACAGCGGTTGGCCACCTGGCCGGGGAAGGCCTGTTCCATGTCGAGACACCGCTTCGGCCCGCCGGTGAGCCGGCAGCTCTGCCAGGCCGCGGCCTGCTCCGGAAACGGAGCCGCCGCCTCGGCGGTGAGATAGAACCGGCGACGCAGGGCCAGGATCTCCACCTCGCCGACCGAGGCATCGAGCAGCAGGGAGTCGTCGGAGAGGTGGCTCCAGCCGGCGACCACCATGCCCAGGGCCTGTGTCGACTTGCCGCTGCCGCCGGCACCGAGGAACAAACATCCTCCTCCGTGATGGGCGACCGCGGCACCGTGCATGGCGAAGAGCCCGTGGCGCCGGAGCAGGATCATCGACGCCAGCACGAAAGGAACGATTTCGCCCTGCCCCAGGGCTCGGCCACTGGCCCACACGGTATCGGCGATATGACCTTCGGCCCGCCCGGCCTCGGGCTCGGCCACGAAGGCCAGCCCCGGAGCCTCGATCCACACCCGGCCCTCGAGCTCCCGGACCCGCACCCCGCCGAAGTCTCCTTCGAGCCGCGCGGCCGGCGGAGCCGCGGGTGCTTCGATCGCCGCCCGCAACCGGAGCCGCGCGGCGATCGACTGCCCTCCGAGATCGTCCGAAGCCGTGGGCTCGGCGCCGTAGTACCGCAGGATCTCTTCCACCACGGCCAGGTGCCCGGGCGCCTCGGCACGGATCTCGAGCGGTCTCCCGTGGAGGCGGTAGAGGGCTCTGCGATCGATCGGCGCCGCGATGCTCATGTTTCTTCGAGGGCCAGGGCCGAAGCCGGCTGTCGGCTCCGGTCGGGATACCGGTAGGTGATCTCGAAGGCCTTCTTGGGGTCGTCTCCCTCGGCCACCGGCTCGCCTCGGTGCTCGAGCCAGCAGTGACCGGCGAGCCCATCGTCCCGGCGTGAGATTCCGAAATAGATGACCGTAGGATAGCCCGCCTTGCCGAGAAAGTAGAAGAGCAGCAAGGAGCGGTTGACACAGTTGGTGTGGAACGGGCCGATCTCCCGGCGCAGCAGGCCATCGGCGAGATCGACGATCGGCTGGGGATCCGGCGGTGGATCGACCGCGGGCCCCCGGCCCGGATCGAAGAGCCGCACCAGGCGTGGGAGCGAGAGCGCGCGGATGAAGAGCGGCAAGACGGCCGCGACACAGGCCATGCGGACCAGCAGCCAGGGCTCTCCCGGGCCCAGGGACGCGAGCCGACGCAGGAGACGCCGAGGGCTCACCGCGACTTCCACCATCGATTCATGAAAGGGTCCTGCTCGAAGGGGTCCTGATCATGGGGTGGTGGTGGTCCACACCGACGTGTCGCCCGACTCGAAGCCGTCGACGAAGAGCACCGCCGGATCGGCGAAGAGCTGGGCCTGGGTGCTGTAGTCGGAGTCGGAGCCGGCGGAGGACTCGCTCCCCCAGGCCACCACGAAACGACCGACGGACCCCGAAGCCGCCACCGGACGCAGCTGGCTGCCGGTAGCCGTGGTATTGATCACCAGATCGTCGCCGAGCGGCGACCCGGCCGCATCGAGCTGGATTCCGCGAATCGCCGCGGCATCGCCGTCGCCGCCGTCCAACCCGTCGCGACCGCTGTCCCAGACCACCAGGAAACGCCCACCGGGCTCGGCCGCGATCCGCGGATAGCGCTGCGGG
>CAZMEL010000246.1:0-11968 GCA_964565225.1 uncultured Thermoanaerobaculia bacterium
GCCCTGGTGACAGCCGATCAGGCCGATCAGGCCACCGAAGACCCAGGCCTTGAGGATCCCGCCCAGCAGATCCTCGAGGGCGAGAGCCGCCAGGCTGTCGCTCAGGTATCCCACGGCGCCGAGGCCGAGCACGGCGGTTCCCACCAGGCAGCCGCCGAGAATCCCCACCAGGATGGCGTAGAGGGCGAGGCAGGGCACCGCCACCAGCAGGCCGATCATCCGGGGCACGACCAGGAGGGCCACCGGGTCGATCCCCATGACCTCGAGCGCGTCGATCTCTTGCGAGACTTTCATCGTCCCGATCTCGGCGGAGAGAGCCGAGCCCACGCGGCCGGCCACCAGGATGGCGGTGAGCAGGGGCGCCAGCTCCCGGGTGATGGAAACCGCGACCAGATCGGCCACCAGGCTCACCACTCCGAGGTCGGCCAGTTGATGGGCCGACTGCAGAGCCAGGATCATGCCGACGAGAAAAGAGATGAGGGAGACCAGGGGAAGAGACTCCATACCCGCGCGCCAGACCTGACCCACCGTTTCGCGCCAGCGAAATCGCTCGCCGCGCCAGGGGCCGACCACGGCCCGTTCCGCGGCTCGTAGGGCCAGGGACGACAGGCGGCCCAGGTCGGCCAGCGAGTCGCCCACGGAAGAGCTCATCCCGAGCCGGCTCAACAACCGCATTCGGCGGCGGCGCCCTGCCCGTTTTCCTTCTCGGTCTCGGGCAGGTCGCCCAGGCAGCCGTAGCAGCGGCTCAAGGCTTCTTCCAGCCCGGCCAGCTGGAAGATGTCGCGCACCGAGGAGCTGGGGGTGCAGAAGAAGATGTTGGGCCCCGAGCTCCCCCGGGTGGCGATGAGCCCCTCGACCAGGACCGCCATTGCGGAGGTATCCATCCGTTCGACCTCCGCCAGCTCTACCACCAGGCGCCCCGTAGGTTTTTGGTCGATGGCCGAGAACAGGCGCTGGCGCAGCTCCGGGGCCTCGGAGAAGGTCGCCGCGCCCCGCAGATGCAATACCGAGGTCTCCGCCATCACCTCGGGCAGATACTCGATCTCGAGCGTTGGGCTGTTCATGATGCTGCGATGTTACCACCGGCACGGTTCCACGGGTCGGCAGGATTGGTCCTGCCGACCCGCGGCGGATTGGATCTGGTATCGCAGCCCGTCGGAGCGTACTCTACTCGGGAAGCCTTCCGGAAACCGCCAGGAGCAGACCATGTCGAACGCATCCACCGTGACCTTGGATTCCAAGCCCCAGAGCCTCTCTTCTACCCGGTCGTCGGACGCCGAGACCCGGATCCACCGCAGCGCCTGCCCTCTCGACTGCCCCGACGCCTGCAGTCTCGAGGTCACCACCGAGGCGGGGCGCCTGGTGGGAATCCGCGGAGATCGGCGCAACGCCCTGACAGATGGTTTCATCTGCTCCAAGGTGCGCCGTTTCGACCGACACTTCTATTCTCCCGAGCGCCTCGAGCACCCCATGCGACGAAAGGGCGCCAAGGGAGGCGACGAGTGGGAACGTCTGAGCTGGGACCGGGCCCTCGACCAGATCGCGGAAAAACTTCGGGAGATCCGCGACCTTCACGGGGGAGAGGCGATCCTGCCCCTCTCCTACGGCGGCTCCAACGGGTACCTCTCCCAGGACACCACCGATGCCCGGCTCTTCCGCCGGCTCGGTGCGTCCCGCCTGGCGCGCACCGTTTGCGCCGCACCTTCGAGCAGGGCCGCCTCCGAGCTCTACGGCAAGTTTCCCGGCATCGCCCCGCGGGACTACCTCCATTCCCGCCTGATCCTGGTCTGGGGTGCGAACCCTTCGGCTTCGGGCATCCACTGGGTCCCGATCCTGAAGCAGGCGCAGGCGAAGGGTGCGAAGCTCGTGGTCATCGATCCGCGGGTCACCCCTCTGGCCAAGCAGGCCGACCTGCACCTGGGCCTGCGCCCCGGCACCGATCTTCCCGTCGCCCTGGCGCTGATCCGCTGGCTCTTCGAGAACGACCGGGCCGACCTCGACTTCCTCGACCGGCACACCACCGGAGCCGACGAGCTGCGGCGCCGGGCTCGACCCTGGACCCCGGAGCGGGCCGCCGAGGTCTCCGGCCTCGACGTCGCCGATCTCGAGACCGTGGCCAGGCTCTATGCCGAGACCCACCCGGCGGCGATCCGCTGCGGCTGGGGGCCCGAGCGCAATCGCAACGGTGGCTCGGCGATCGCAGCGATTCTCGCCCTGCCCGCGGTGGGGGGAAAATTCGGCCGGCGCGGCGGCGGCTACACCATGTCGAACTCGAAAGCCTTCCGCCTCGACTCCGCCGCTGTGGACGGCGAGCCGGAAGCCGCGACACGAGAAGTGAACATGAACCGGCTCGGGGAGGTGCTCCAACACGGCGAGCCGCCGGTGCAGGGGCTCTTCGTCTACAACGCCAATCCGCTGATGACCTTGCCCGACCAGATGGCGGTACGGCGTGGTCTCGCCCGGGACGACCTCTTCACGGTGGTCTTCGACCAGGTCTTCACCGACACGGCCCGGTGGGCCGACGTGGTGCTGCCGGCGACCACCTTTCTGGAGCATCGGGAGCTCGGGCAGGGATATGGGGCGATGATTCTGCAGGAGAGCCTGCCGGTGCTCGAGCCCTACGGCGAGGCGCGTTCGAATTTTCGCGTGTTCTCGGACCTGGTGAAGCGCCTGGGCCTGGATCGCCCCGGCGACCTGGACGACGAGGCGGGTTACGTCTCCGCCCTGCTCGCCCAGGACCGTCGCGCGCAGGAGATTCGCCAGCAGCTCGACACCGATGGCACGGCCAGGGCGGAGCATGGGGAGACCCCGATCCAGTTCCTCGACCACTTCCCCGCCACGGCCGACGGCAAGGCACACCTGGCGCCGGCAGCGCTCGACGACGAGGCGCCCGAAGAGCTCTACGCCTTCCGTCCGGACCCCTCGACCTCGGAGTTTCCCCTGGCCCTGCTCTCCCCCGCCACCAACCGCACCATCAACTCCACCTTCGGCCAGCTGCTGAAGGGTAGAGCCGAGCTGGAGCTCGACCCGGCCGACGCCGAGCCCAGAGCCTTGCAGACGGGAGATCGGGTGCGGATCTGGAACGAGCTGGGAGAGGTGACCTGCCAGGTGCGCGTGAGCAAGGATCTACGCCCGGGGGTGGCGGTATTGCCGAAAGGAATCTGGGCCCGCTCCACCGAAAACGGCAACACGGCAAACGCCCTGGCCCCGGCGACGTACACCGATCTCGGCCAGGGCGCTTGTTTCAACGATGCGCGAGTCGAGGTGGAAAAGATCAGCTCTTCTTCAACACCTTGACCTGGAGCACCTCGCCGGTGGCGGGCCGGTGGGTGACCTTCAGGTTCTGACCGACCGTCAGATCGCTGATCTCGAGGTTCCGTCGGCCATCGAAATCCTTCTTGCGCTGGGCGGTGATTCGAGTCTTCTCCCCATAGGCCAGGGGGTGGCTCTCTTCGGCACCTTCGTCCTGCACCAGGATGGTTCCGTCGGCCTCGATCGCGGTGATCCGACACTTCATGGTCTCGGTGACGGTGAGCGGATCGACTTCTGCCGTCGGTGCTCCCTGTGGCAGGCCGACCGATCCCGAGGCCAGCGCCAATCCCGGGCCCAAGATGCTGGCGGCGAACAAGACGAGGAGGAATTTCTTCATCGGAGTCTCTCCTGATTTCGAGGAAGGAGTAGGATGGGTCACTCTTCGAGATATACGCAATCAGCAGGTGCCCGGTTTTCCCGGCCCTTCGATGGAATGAATCGCATCCGAATCATGACCGTTCCGTGAATCAACGCTCGGCGTCGGCCGCCAGAGATTCTCTGGCCAGCACGCTGCCTCGCAAGATCACACGGTCGATCCGGTTCCAGGCTTCGACAGTTTCGAGAGGATTCTCCTCGAGCAGTAGCAGATTGGCCACCTTGCCCGGCTCCACGGTCCCGAAACGATCGGACAGGTGGAAGGCTTCAGCGTTGTCGCGGGTCGCCATGGCGAAGATCTTCTTCGGGCTCACTCCCACGGAGGCCAGCTGCCGAAGCTCGAAGAGCCCGTTCAGCCCCGGAGGGTTGGCATATGTCGGGCCGGACGGCGTATCGCTGCCGAAGAGCAGGTCGGCATCGCGATCGGCCAGGGCCCGAGTCACCCGAGCCCCCTGGCGGAAGACGAAATCGAAACGATTCCAGATCTGCGGATCGGTCATGCCCGCGAAGTCCTCCTGTCGCATCTGCTCGGCAAACCAGCTCCCCTTCTCCGAGCGGTAGTAGTCGATCAGCTTCGCCGGTAGGGCTCTCGAGAGCAGTGGATCGTCGAGGTAGTCGGGATCGAAGAGGTCTCGCAGTCCGGCCAGAACCTGCAGGGTCGGCATGACCCCGACGCCTTTTTCGGCGTACTGATCGAGAACCTCGGCGATCGGTGCCGGCACTCCGTCCTCGCCGTCGAGATCATCCCAGTTCCACAGGCCATGCACCACCACGTCGACTCCGAGCTCGGCGGCGACCCGGTGGCTCTCGTAGGAGTTCGCGTGCAGGGACATGGTCAGCTGCCGCCGCCGGCTCTCCGTCAAGACCTGTTGCAGCATTTCGGGACCGGGCACGGGCCAGATGCTGGCCCGGCCGAAGCCGTCTTCGAGGAAGGCCTTGGTGCAGATGGCCCCGCTCTCGGCGACCCGCTCCACGGCCGCCTCGGGGGTGTGGTCCGTAGGCTCGTATTTCCCGGGGATCTGCTCGGCCTGGTCCGGGTCGTAGAGAAAATTCGGATAGGCATCGAAGCGCATGGATTCCGGTAGGAAGGCCATGGGATACCCGTTCGCCAGGGCCAGCGCGCTGCCGCAGTGGAAGAGATCGGGCGCTGCCGGAGCCGAGGAGAAGCTCTCGAGCGTTTCGAAATCCACCACGTTGAGGTCGATCAGGGTCGTGAAACCGAAATAGAGGTAGCTGCGGGGTAGTTGTCGGCGATAGTCGCGGGCCATGCCTCGGAGGCCCCACGGCGTGGGAATGGGAAGCCCCGGAACGCTCAGCAGATGGACATGGCTGTCGATCAATCCCGGGCTCAGAAATCGCCCGGCGCCATCGATCGTCTCGGCCTCGGCCCAACGCTCTCCCGGCGTCCCCGTACCCACCTCGGCGATTCGCTCCCCTTCGAGGCCTACCCAGGCATCTTCGAGGGGCTCCGCCCTCTCCGCCGAGAGCAGAGTGACCCCGGTGATGATCGAGCGGTGATCGGGATCGACCGCGGGTGCCGGCTCCCGGCTGCAAGCCGTCGAGAAGGCGAGCAGGCTCCAGGCGATGAAGAGGGGAAGGCGGAGACTCTCAAATCGGATCATGGTGCTCCCGGATCGGTCGAAGGGGTCATGGGTCGAGCGCCCTCGCCTGGAAAATTCACCAGGTTTCGTCGTGAGGGGCCGTAGGTTCTTGGAGATACAAGGCTTGGCGGCCCGAAGCGACGCAGGCATGCTTGCGGCCTGCCTGCGCGGCCCGGTCGAGAAGCGTAGGGTCGGCGTAACGCTGTAGATTCATGAAGATACGGTCTCGCAGCAACAGGAGCCTGGTGCATTGTCCAGGCTAGACGCTGACTACGCTTTCAGAGCTCGAGAGTTTCGAGAATCGTACGGGAAAAGAATTCCGCGGCCGGAGCCTCGACGAATTCTCCGAGGGACCGAGGCTCCGAGAGCACAACTTTGCTATTTCCGGGCGGATGTGCAACGATCTGGATCGTCGGGACGTCCATGGGCCCCAAACCCAGCCCCGACTTTCTCATTCCTGACGGGTCTCTCCTTCGAGAATTACATCCCGTAGCGGCAGCCTCCCCGGCACGGCCACCGCCTTCCCTTCGAAAAATCGCCGGACCGAGCGACCGGCTTTGCTCCTTCCGACCCAAGAGGTCTGTCCAGCAGGTTCGCGTCCTCAGAAAGTACTTGAAGTACTCTTGCATTCGAATTCACTTCCGAAGCCTTCGTTTCCCAAGCTCCATCCGTCCCTGCAGAAGGGCATCCGTGACCTCGGTTTCGAGGCCCCGACTCCGATTCAGCTGAAAGCCATTCCCCCGGCTCTGGCAGGCCGCGACGTGCTCGCCTGCGCGATGACGGGCAGCGGCAAGACCGCGGCTTTCCTGCTGCCGATTCTGCAACAGCTGCTCTCCAGACCACGGGGCAAGACCCGAGCCCTGGTGATCAGCCCCACCCGGGAGCTGGCGGCACAAATCGTCGAACACTTCGCCGCGCTGGCCCGCCACACGCCGCTGCAGGCGGCCGCGGTCTACGGCGGCGTGGGCATGCAGCCCCAGGAAAAAGCCTTCCGGCGAGGCGTCGATCTGATCGTCGCCTGCCCGGGACGCCTGCTCGATCACTTCAGCCAGCCCTACGCTCGGCTCGCCGACCTGGAGTTCCTGGTGCTCGACGAGGCCGACCGTATGCTGGACATGGGATTCCTGCCCGACATCCGCCGGGTCTTGCGGCACATTCCCGAGGTCGAGCAGACCCTCTTCTTCTCCGCCACCATGCCACCCCAGATCGCTCAGCTCTCCCGAGAGCTGTTGTACGACCCGGTGAGCCTCGATGTGGAACGTCCGGCGGCACCGGCGACCGGAGTCCGACAGGGGGTCTACTCCGTGCGACGCGATCTGAAGACCGCCTTGATCATCGAGCTCCTGCAAAACGAGCTCGACGGCAACGCCCTGGTCTTCACCCGCACCAAACATCGGGCCGACCGCCTGCACCGAGTCTTGAGCCGCAACGGGATCGCCAGCGAGCGCATTCACGGCAACCGCAGCCAGGCCCAACGTACCCGAGCCCTCGCCGGCTTCAAGACGGGCGACATCCGGGTGCTGGTGGCCACCGACATCGCCGCCCGGGGCATCGACGTCGAAGCTCTCTCGCACGTGATCAACTTCGACGTACCCCACATGCCGGAAGACTACATCCACAGAGTAGGCCGAACCGCCCGCGCGAAGGCGACCGGAGAGGCCCGTACCTTCGTGTCACAGGAAGAGATCAACGACCTCCGCGGCATCGAACGCGCCCTCGGCCATCGCCTGCCGAGGCTCGAGGCGTCCGGTTTCGACGCGGAGGCACAAAAGGGGGAGGCTCTGGAGATTCCCCTCGCCGAGCGCCTCGCCGCCATGCGGGCTCGGCGCTCCGAAGAACGGGCCCGGGCCCGGGCCAAGGCTCAGAAAAAGGACCAGGGCCAAGGACGGGGTCAGCGCCGTTCCTCCACCCAGGACCAGCCGGACAGTGGCCGGGGCAGCGCCCCCAAGCCCGGCCGGCGTTCGTCGGGCCCGGCGCGGGGAGGCTCGCAGGGCCGGCGTCCGGCAACGGCCGGCCCTCGGGACAGCGGCGCTACAGCCGGTGGCGATGCCCGCCGAGGCAATGGCGAGACCCCGCAGAAGAAGCGCCGGCCCCGGCGCCGGTTCCGTTCGCGCCCTGCCGCGCCTTCCGGCAACCGCTGATCGAAGCCCGGTCTTCTCACCAGGCTCCGGTTGCGAAGCCGTATCTTCAGGAAGGTACGGCTTCTCGGCGACCCTGCGCTTCTCGGCTGGCTACCCGACCCGCAGGGCCGGGGCTGTGATCAGAGGAACGGGAGCTTGCGTTTCTTGGGTCTGGACTGCAGAGCCTTGAGAGCCTCGATCGGCCGTCGATCGGGTTTCAGGAGCTTGATGGCATGGCGGAGGCTGACCTCCGCCTCTTCGACTCGATCGAGCTCGCCGAGAACCACCCCCTGGTAGTAGTGGCCGAGACCACTGCGCGGGTCGATGCGCAAGACCTCCCGGAGCTCGCCGAGGGTCTCCTCCCCCGCATGCTCGGGGTGGTTGCGGAACCGGCAATAGGCCAGCTCGGCTCGGTAGGTGCTGTTCTGGGGATCACAGTCGTAGGCGAACTGCAGCTGCTGGATCGCTTCCTGGTATCGCTCCTTGGCCATGAGGACCTTGCCCTTCCTGAACTGCACATCGGGGTCGAGCAGCTCCGAGCGAATGAGGAAACGGTCGCGCACGGGTTTTTTCTTCACGCTCTGCTGGCGCAAGTTCTGCCGCCGCATGCGTAATGTGTTGCGCCGTTCCGGGTCGCACAGCTCGCCGAAGGCCCGGCCACCTGCGAAGAAGAGATCTTCCGCCTTCTCCACCAGGTGAGTCAGTCCCGGTGCCTCGTATTTCCACGGAGCGTAGCGCCGACTGAAGGCCAGATACCGTCGCTCGATCTCTTCCATCGATGCGTCTTCGGGTACGCGGAGGAGATCGAAGGGATCCTGCTTGCGGTACTGCAGGTAGGCTGTCATCACCCGCTCGCTCTCTTTTTCCGTGTCCTGGACCGGCGGGTGATCGGTCGGAGCCACCCGGGTGTCGGGCAGGGGCTCGGCCGCGGATTTCGGCGTTACCGGAGTCTTGGGCATCCGCTCTTCCGGCACCACCACGCCGATCACGGCGAGCGAATACAGAAGACGCATGATCTGCTCGAAGGGTACCGTGGTCTCCGCCGCCAGCTCGTCGATCCGTTTGCCGCTCGCCACCAGGTCGAGAACCTTCTGTTGCCCCTGCGACAGACGGATCTCTTGCAGTGGAAACACCGGTGCCGGGTGAAGGAAGAGCCTCGTCCCGACCAGCGGGGAGATCGCCTGGTTCACCTCTTCGGTCAGAGCGAACTTGGAGATGCCCGTGATCACCAGCTGTGGGGCGTTGACCTTGAGCGGGGAATCGACTTCCGGCGCCGCCTCGTGGATCCGAAAGCTGCCATTCCGCCAGGAAAACCCGTCGAGCAGCTTCTTGGCCAGGTTTTGCTGCAAAAGCTTGTAGAGCTGCGAAGCGGTGAGCACCCCTTCCTGGATCAACAGCTCACCGAAGGGAAGCCCGGAGGCCACACTCTTCCCCAGGAATTGTTGGCTCTGCTCCGGCGTCAGCTCGCCACGGGACGACATGAATCGTCCGAGCGTCTCGTGCAGGAGGTTGGACTGGCAATCCACCGGCACGCCGTTCTCGAAGATGATCGCCTTCTTCAGCGGCACCCGCTCGATCTCCAGGACGACCGACCGGCGGCTGGCGGCGAGGGCATGCAGGAGCACTCCGAAGGGGACCTTCGCCAGGTCTCCCTCTTCGAGCTCGGAAATTGCTCGCAGCTGCTCTTCGTTGGGAATCACGGACGGGCTCCTCGACAACTCGGCGACTCGAGGGGCCGGTCTCGGGAAACTCGCTCCCGGCGGCCCACGGGGGTCATCCCACGGATACCAGTTTATCGGCCCGGGTGTGGCAGCGTCGACCCTCCTCTCTCTCGACAATTCTCGGGTCGCGGCTCTCTCGAGGGACAAATCTTCGGGGTCGACGCATCGAGGCTCGATCTTTCAAATCGTCATGCAAATCTTACAAGGCTGCGGCCCACCGGGCTCCTCGAGCCCTCGACGGAGGGCACCTCACCCCTGGCATGGATCCTGCTGAAAGGTACTGGAGACCCGATGGATCGGAGACCCGGAAGCCGACCGGCTCTCGATCCTCCGATCCGGAGGCGAATGCATCGACCAACAACTTCAGAAAGGTGGATCATGACCCATCAAGATCGACTGAGCCAGTCCGCACTGCCGAGCCGCAGGGGACCTGCTGTCGCCCTGCTGGCCGCGACCCTCCTCCTGTTCTCGGCTCCCGCCCTCGCCGATGCACGCTTCGGCGACCAGATCGAGGTCGAAGAGGTGCTCCTGGATGTCCTGGTGACCGACCGGAACGGGAAACCGATCGTAGGGCTCGACGAAGACGATTTCATCGTGCGGGAAGGCGGCGAGCCCGCCGAGATCCGCGATGTCTCCTTCTTCACCAACGATATCTTCCGGGAGGCGTCCGAGATCTATCGGGGAGAGTCGGATTCGGAGCTGTCCAACCGCTACTTCATTCTCTTCTTTCACCATCAGCAGACCCTTCTGCCCCGGCTCCGCGCCAACCTCCTCGATGCCGGCCACCGGGCCAAGCAGTGGGTGAGCAGCTCCCTGCATCCCAACGACTACGTGGCGGTGGTGAGCTACTTCCCCAAATACAATCTCCTCGACTTCACCAACGAAACCCAACTGGTGACGAGGGCCATCGACGAAGCGGTCCAGGGGAAAGACTTCACCCTGGTGAAGAACGAACGGCCCCTGGGAATTCCGTCTCTGGCCGCTCACCTGCCGCAGATCGACGTCGACCGGATCTATGACGCCCTGTCGGTGACCGCCGAAGCGGCGAAGGAGGTTCGAGGCAGAACCAACCTGGTGCTCTTCAGCATCGGTTTCGGAGAGGTCGATCGCTTCGGCTTCTATCGTCCCGACAAACGCTACTATCCCGAGATGATCCGGACCCTGAACGAGAATCGGGTAGCGGTGTATCCGGTGGATCTCCTGGCGACCGACCTCAGCCCGTTCTTCCGGCTCAACCGCTTCGACAACGTCTTGTCCCGAATCGCGACGGAGAGCGGCGGCCAGTTCTTCTACAACTTCAACAACTACTTGACACCGCTCGAAGAGATCGCCGAGGACGCCAGCGGCTATTACCTGATCAGCTTCACGCCCAATGGGGACACGAAACCCGGAGAGTACCGCAAGGTGAGCGTCGAGACCCTGAGCTCCAATCTCGAGATCCGAGCCCGCGACGGCTACACCATCGGCGACACGTATCCTCGGAGTGAGGACCACGCGAGCAGCGGGCAGTAGTAGAAACTTCGCCTCCAGCAACTTCGCCTCCAGCAACTTCGCCTCCAGCAGGAGCGACTCGATGACCCAGAACAGCACCTCCAACCCGCAACGGAAGAAGATCCCCAGCTGGATCGAAAGACTGGTCGAGGCCACGGACTCCCGTTTTCGCGTTCCCGGTACCTCCTACCGCTTCGGCTACGACGCGATTCTCGGGCTGGTGCCTGGGATCGGTGATCTGGTAGGGCTGCTGGTGGGCGCAGGGGTCGTCTTCGCCGCCGTCCGAATCCGGGCTTCTCGCGCCGTCATCTCGCGGATGATCGGCAACCTCGCCCTCGATGCGACCCTCGGATCGGTGCCGGTGATCGGCGACCTCTTCGACTTTTTCTTCAAGGCCAACCAGCGGAATCTACAGCTACTCCAGGACGAGCTCGAGGAACGAGAAGCATCCGCTGCTTGACGGGGTCCGCGTCCGGTCGGTTCCAGCGAGGCTCTCCCGACCGTCGCTGGTCGAGGAGCGCCGGGAATCGATAACATCCTCCGGCGCTACGGTTTTCACGACCAACGGTCAAGGAGCTGCGCTTGAAGAGACGACCCGAGCCCTCCCCGCCCCTTTCCTGGGGCCTCACCGCGATCCCCGGCCTCCGGGTCGGACACGACCGGCTCGACGGCCGCCCCACCGGTTGCACCGTGGTCCTCGCCGAAGGCGGGGTCGTGGCCGGGGTCGATGTCCGGGGCGGGGCGCCCGGCAGCCGAGAGCTGGCCCTGCTCGACCCGGTGCAGACCGTCGACCGGGTGCACGGTGTGGTGCTCGCGGGCGGCAGCGCATTCGGCCTCGAGAGTGTGACGGGGGTGGTTCGCTGGCTGGAGGAGCACGGGGAAGGATTCGTGACACCCGCCGGGCGGGTGCCCATCGTTCCCGCTTCGATCCTCTTCGACCTCACCGTCGGTGGAGATCCCGGAATACGCCCCGGCGCGGAGTCGGGGTATCGCGCCGCCGCCGCCGCGCGGTCCCAGGCCGTGGCCGAGGGCGACGTGGGAGCCGGAGCCGGGGCCACGGTGGGGAAGCTCCTGGGGATGGACCGCGCCATGAAAGGAGGCCTCGGTACGGCCGCCCGCGAGCTCGACAACGGTCTGCGCGTCATCGTGGCTGAAAAACCCGGCCTGCCGCTCTTTTCCGCCAATCTGACGATCAAGCGCGGCGCCACCGCCGATCCCGCGGCCCTTGCCGGTCTTGCCTCGATGACCGCCGATGTCGCCACGCGCGGCACGGCCACACGCTCGGCCACCGAACTCGCCCGCGAAATCGAAAGCCTCGGCGCCTTCCTCAACGCCAGCTCCGGCTCGG
>CAZMEL010000247.1:0-11905 GCA_964565225.1 uncultured Thermoanaerobaculia bacterium
AGGGGGTACATGGCGTAGTGGTCTCATGTCACCTGTCTTCAACGGAGAATTGGTCCTGAATCGACAGGTGAAGTCGAGAAATCTTGCGGAGCTGTTTGTCAGTGGGCTCGGAATCAGGTCTCAGAGGAGAGGGTGAGTCTCGGGAATCAGGTCTCAGAGGAGAGGGTGAGTCTCCGTAAACGACTGAAAGGAAGAGAGTTCGATTTGGGTGGCACCCCAGGAGAACCTCGGGTAGTACCTGCCGCTGCAGATGCGCTCGCTACAGGAAACCAAGAATGCGTACAGATGAAACGAGATGCCTGGAGTGTGAGCTGAGCGAAGCTTGTCTCGCCGAGGACTTCGAGCGAGTGGAGCAGCTGCTGGAGCTTGGCGCAGATCCCAGGGGCACTGGCGGCTGCAACACCGCGCTTCACGACGCGCTCAGCCGCCAGAACATGAGGCTGAGCCGGTTGCTTCTCGAGAATGGAGCCGATCCGAACCGGACCGCTTCTACTTTTTCGGTGCCTCTGCTGGTAGCCATCGAGTCCGGCCAACCCGAGTTGAGTCGCCTGTTGCTGGAGAACGGAGCCCGACCGGAGCTGGTGTCGTGGTCGGACATCGTTCCGTCTGGTGATGATCCCGGGCAGATCCGGTCTGCGTTGGACGCCCGGATGGATCCGAACGACTCCGACTCGGAACATGGGCGAACAGCCCTGCACCTTGCGGCTATGTATGGATATGTCGAGAGTCTCGAGGTACTCCTCCAGGCTGGCTCGGACCCGACTCGTCATGATGCCGAGGGAAACACTCCACTCGACCTGGCGATCCGGAACCACCGCCAGGATGTGGCGGAACGCCTCCAGAGCTGGTCGGGTGAGTAGAAACTCGGTCCTCCAGGCCCATCACCGCGACCGATCCGGGCGGTCGCGGCGATGGACCTGCAGCCTCATGGTCTCTCGAGAGCGGTCCGGACCGGGTCCAGCGGGGCCGGAGGTGCCGGTTGGGACAGACCATATTTCTCCCGCAGGTAGCCTTCCAGCTGCCGGCGCTCGGTGTCGGAGAGAGCACGATCGAAGATCAGGATCGCAGCGAGATCCATGGGCACCTGGGGGCTGCCATCGATCTCGGCTCCGACGACCAGGCTCCCGCCGGGAGCGGTGTCGAAGTCGTGGCGGGTGTCGTCGATCAGCGTTCCGTCGGCGTGGTGGAGGAGCTGGGAGCCTTCCAGGGTGACCGACTGGATCCTCCAGCCGGCGCCGACCCCGGCGGTGCTGGTGAGAAAGTCGTTGCCCGTGCACCAGCCCTGCACGGCGAGCTGCCCGCGGTTGTCGACCACCGCACCGAAAGCCTGGTTGCAGGCCGGGGCGCCCCAGGTGATTCCGCCGAAGCCGTCTCCGCGGTAGCGGACCACTGCCAGCAGGGTGCGGTCCTGATTGCCCGTCGGAAGACCTGATAGCGGCTCGAGGTTCTGCAGCAGGTCGCCCGCACCGTCGAAGCGGAGGGTGTCGCGGCCGCCGAGGTTGGCGGACACCAGAGCCGGATTTCCGGAAGCTACGAGATCGTTGCGCAAGGGTGAGAGGTCGAGCCAGGTGATGACCCGATCGCCAAGGGTCGGGGCGGTGCCGAAGTCGGTCTCGAGGTGCAACACGAGACCGTTCTGCACCGGCAGGGGTGGAGAGACCGTGAGGTAGACGGTGGCCGGCTCCGACATCGTGCCTTCGAGATCGGCCACCGTGTAGCGGAAGCTGTCACGCAGGGCGGAGCCGCCGCCGTGGGAGTAGAGCACGACGCCCTGCGGGTCGATCCGAACGGACCCGGCAGTGGGTAGATCGACGATCTGTACGGTCGTGGGCTCGAGGCCGGCGGGGGCCGAGTCGTTGCCCAGGACGCCGATCGGCACCTCGTCCGTGGACCCCGGCTCGACCCAGGCGAGGTCGTCGACGGCTCTCGGCCCGGGGCCGCCGACCGGAGGTACGCCGAGGTATTTCTCTCCCAGGTACCGCTCCACCGCCCGGCGTTCGGCGAGGGAGAGCGCGCGGTCGTAGACCAACACTGCTGCCACATCCATGCGCAGGAACGGACGGCCGTCGATCTCGGCGCCGAGAACGATCTCGCCTCCTTCACCGGTGGCGAAGACGTGGTTGCTGGATTCCACCAGAGCGCCGTCGACATGTTGGGTGAGGGAGTCGTCCTGGAGCACGGCTTCCTGCAGACACCAACCCGTTCCGCTGCCCGGCGTCGGCGAGGAGAAGTCGTTCTCGGCGCACCAGCCCTGGACCGCGAGATCGCCGCGGCCGTCGACCACCGTACCAAAGACGCCGTTGCAGGTGGGGCGACCCCAGGCGAAGCCACCGAAGCCGGTGCTCTCGTAGCTCACCACCAGGAACACGCTGCGGTCGGCGGAGCCGGTGGGCAGACCCTCGAGGCCTTCGGTGCGCAGCAGCACGTCGTCGATGCCGTCGAAGCGCACCACATCGCGGCCGTTGAGAGCGGCTTCGACGAGCACCGGAGTGCCTTCGGCTCGGAGATGGTTGCCATGCCCCGAGAGATCGTTCCAGGCGATGACGGAGCCAGCCGAGGTCACCGGGCCGTCGTCGGTCTCGAGGTGCAGCACCAGGCCCGAAAGGATCACCTCGCCGTCGAGGATCTGGACCGTGACCGTGGCGGGATCGGAGACCAGGCCGGCGACATTCGCCACGGTGTAGGTGAAGGTGTCGATCCGCGGCGACGGGGAGCCGTCGTGACGGTAGGTCAGGGTGCCGGCGTTGGGGTCTACCAGGACGGTGCCGGCGTTGGGCGGCGTTTCCACCCGCAGGGACGAGAAGTCGATCCCCTGGTCGTCGGCGTCGTTGGCCAGCACCGGGATCACCACCTCGTCGGCGGGTGTCACGGCAGCGAAATCGTCCTCGGCGCGGGGAGGGGTGACCGGGAGATCGACGAAGCCGCGCCGCAAGTAGCCCTCGATCGCCAGCCGCTCGGGCTCTGACAGGGCCCGGTCCCAGAGCAGGATGGCGCTGACGTCCATCTCCACGAAGGGCTGGCCATCGATCTCGGCGCCCACTCGCAAGCGCCCGCCACCGTCGGTATCGAAGACGTGCTCGGCGGAGTCGATCTGCCGGCTGCCGAGGTAGTGCTCGAGGGTGTCGCTTTCGAGGCGGGCGGCCTGTAGCTGCCAGCCCTGGCCGGTCACCGTCTCGGAGGCGACGAGGAAATCGTTGCCCTGGCACCAGCCCTGGATGCCCGGCGCGCCGCGGTTGTCGACGATGGTGCCGAACACGCCGTTGCACTGCGGGCTGCCGAAGGACACACCGCCGAAACCGGGGCCGTGGTAACGCACGACGGTGAAGAGGGTGCGGTCGGCGTTGCCGCCGGGCAGCCCCACCAGGCCGGAAAGGCGCTCGAGCTTGTCGTTGCCGCCGTCGAGGCGCAGGAAGGTACGGCCGGGCGGTTCGGTCAGGAGACGGGGGTCGCCCCCGGGGAAGAGGTCGTTGGTGGATCCGGAGAGATCGCGCCAGGCGGTGACCTCGGTGCCCTGGGTCTCGACCCCGGCGGTGGCTTCGAGGCGGAGAACGAGCCCGTCGGTGATCAGCTCCGGCGGCTGGGGACGGACCGTCACCACTGTCGGCTCGGAGGTGAGCCCGCGGACGTCGCGCACGGTGTAGGTCCAGGAGTCATCGGCCAGGGAGTCGCCGCGATGTCGGTACGAGATGATGCCATCGGCCAGCACGGTGACCTCGCCGTGGACCGGCAGGGTGAGGAGGGTCACGGAGGAGCGGTCGAGCCCCTCGTCGTCGAGGTCGTTGGCGAGCAGATCGATCCGGACCTCGCCACCCATCGCGACCAGGGCCTGGTCGGCGATGGCGACAGGGGGCGGAGTCGGAGCGTCGGACCCCAGGTACTTCCGCTGCAGGTAGGTCTCGACCGCCAGCCGCTCGGCAGGGGCCAGCACCCGGTCGTAGAGCAGCACCGCGGCGGTGTCGAGGGCCACCGCCGGGTCGCCGTCGATCTCGGCGCCGATCATCAGAGTGCCGGCGCCATCGGTGGTGATCGAGGTGTCGGAGTCGAGGGTGAGACGCGCGCCGTCGCGGTATTGCAGCAGGTCTCCTGCGGCGAGCACCGAGCTCTGCACCAGCCAGCCGGTGCCGGTGCCGGGCGCCGGGGAGGGGTAGTCGTTGCACCAACCCTGAGTGCCGAGACGCCCCGAGGGATCGACGATCAGGCCGAACACCTGGTCGCAGCTGGTGGTGCCATAGGACACGCCGCCAAATCCGGTGCTGCGGTAACGCAGCACGGCGAACATGGAGCGATCACTGGCGCCACCCGGCAGACCACTGAGGCCGCTGCGCAGGAGGCGATCGTCGTTGCCGTCGAGTCGGAGATAGGAGAGGCCGCCCGGACCGCCGGGTGCGAGGCTGGGATTGCCCTGGGTTCCGAGGTGGTTGCCGTTGCCGGACTGGTCGTTCCAGGCGGTCACCGTGCTGCCGGTGGTGCCGACCCCGCGATCACTCTCGAGGTGCAGGGCCAGACCCGCGGTGGGCAGGGAGAAGGGCAACACCCGGATCGTGACCGTTGCCGGCTCCGAAATCCGGCCGAGGGTGTCGGCCACGGTGTAGGTGAGCTGGTCGTCGGTTTCTTCGCTGCCGCCGTGATGATAGGTCACCCGGCCGGAATCCGGATCGACGTTCGCGGAACCTGCCGTCGGCTGCTCGACCAGGGTGACCGAGGTGGGGTCGAGAAAGCCATCAGCATGGTCGTTGGCGAGCACCAGGATCTCGGCGGTTTCGCCGCGGCTGATCACCACCAGATCGTCGACCGCGGTGGGTGGTCCCTGGGTGCCGGGGGGTACCAGGTACTTCGTCTGCAGGTACGTCTCGATCCGGAGCCGCTCCGGCTCGCTCAGGGCGCGGTCGTACACCAGCAGGGCCGCCACATCCATCGGCAGATGGGGGTTGTTGTCGATTTCCGCTCCCATCACCAGGGATCCCTCGCCGTCGGTGGCGAAGGTATGAGCCCGCAGGTCGATGAGCTCGCCGTCGGAGTAGTGGTGGAGCAGCGAATCCTGCACCACGGCGGAGTGGGAGATCCAGCCGGCGTTCGTGCCCGGAAAGGTCGAGCGCAGGTCGGTGCACCAGGTCTGGATCGTCAGGTCTCCCGAGGGGTCGACCACGAGGCCGAAGGTGCGGTTGCCGGCCACGGCGCAGGAGGCGCCTTCGGTGGTGCTTCCGTAGGCGATGCCGCCGAATCCGGTGTCGCGGTACTGGACGACGGCGAAGAGGGAGCGGTCGGCCACTCCGGCAGGCAGGGCGGCGAGATCGGAGACCCGCTCCAAGCGGTCGCCGGTGCCGTCGAAGAGAACCGCCGGGCGGTCGTTGGGCCCGGACGTCCCGGCTTGCGGATCTCCCTGGCCCTCGAGGTGATTGCCGCGCCCGGAGAGATCGTTCCACCACGCCACCCGGCCGCCCACAGCGACCTCGAGCCCGCGATCGGATTCGAGATGCAACACCCGGCCGCCGAGAGCGGGGAAGGTGGGGTCGAGGGTTTCGATCCGTACGGTGGCCACGGCGGAGAGGTTGCCGCCGGCATCGGCCACGGCGTAGGTGAAGGAATCGTTCGATCCCGAGCCGTCGTGCACGTAGGTCAGGGTGCCGGTCGTGGTATCGATCTGGGTGATCGTGCCGTGGGCCGGCGACGAAAACAGGGTGACCGAGCCGGGGTCGAGGGCGCCTTCCGGATCGAGGTCGTTGGCGACCACCCGCAATCCTACCTCTCCGCCGCTGGCAACGAATGCCCGATCGTCGAGGGCCGCGGGAGAGAGATCGCGAGGCCCGGCGCCGGTGACCTCGATGTCGATCTCGGTCGCCCGCACCGGCAGGCCGGCGCGTCCGGGTGCGTAGGTCGCGTCGTCATAGAGCCAGTTGCCGCGGCCTCGGCGCTGGGAGCGCTCGCTCTCGCGGCGGTTCGGATTCTGACCATAGAGATAACGGAGCCGCACCGGGCCCTGGGGCTGGCGCCCCAGCACCAGGAGCACGCGATTCCCTTCGCCGGAGTCGGTGAGCACGGAGCGCTCGATCGGCAGCTCGGCCGATTCCCAGAAGCCGTCGGTGACCTCGAAGCCGGCGATGTCCTGCTCCGGGATCGGCAAGCTCAGCCGCGATCCGCGATCGTGCCGGATCCGCACTTCGATCACCTGGCCGTCGATCGTTGCGGATTCGATCTCGCCGCCCTCGACACTTTCGGTCGAGACGCCCAGCGCGTGCAGGGTTCCGGCGGCGAAGCGCTCGCCCATCTCCTGGTAGTTGGCGGCCCAGAAATGGCCCTGCCCGGTCCCGGTGCGGGTGCTGATGTCGAGATCCACCGAGGTGCTGGCGGAGTAGGCGAAGCCGTTCTCGGCGATCCAGCGGGCCTGGGCCCGGCGTACGGCGGCGAAGCTGGCGTCGAGGGTGGTATCGCGGGTGTAGTCGCCCCGGTTCTGGAGCGCGATCACGAAGGGAAGCTCTTCCGCCGGGGCGATGGCGTCGTGCAGCCGCTGGTAGAAGCGGTCGAGGCCGGCTCCGTATTGCTCGGCGGTGAGGCTCGGGTTGGTCACCGCGTCGTAGGTCCCCTGGTGCCAGAGAATTGCCTCCACGCCTCCGGTCTGCTCGAGGGCAGCGACGAAACGGGCCCAGCCTACGAAGGGCTCCTCGATCTCGTTCCAGTGCCGGTCGATACCGGTCCAGTCGAGAGCGAAGTCGAGAATCAGCACTGGCAGGCCGACCGCAGCCTGGATCCGGTTCGCCAGTCGAATGCCGCCACTTCCCGTCACGGGCCCCCAGCTCACCGGAATCTCTTCGTCTCGGGGCCGTTCGTATTCGTATCCCGGTGGCTCGCCGTAGCCGAAGCGCCAGGTCAGATCTCGCGGGGTCTCCGCGGGGCCGAGGAGGGAGCCGTCGGCCTCGTCTTCTGTGAACAGGCGCGCCATGTTGCTCTGGCCGAGAGCGGCGATCACCAGACCGACTCCGAAGCGCCACTCGCTGGTGATCGACGTCGGATCGCTCTCGGCTCGGACCTCGACCCGATACCAGCCTCCCTCGGGAACATCGGGCAAGGTCCCGGTCCAGATCCCTTCGAGTGGGGTGGGGTCGACGATGGTCCAGGCGGTCACCGCAGCCCCGGTTTGGGCGTCGATCGCTCTCGCCTCGACACCTCCCGGTCCCGAGATGGAGCCGCCGATCGCCAGGCTCGAGGTGAATCCACCGGCAGACGGCTGCCGCTGGAGCACTCGTTTGTCGGCGTGGTCCGCCAGGGTCAGATCCTGGCCCTCGGCGTTCCCAGTCGACGCCAGGGTAAATAGCAAGAGTCCTGCAAGAAGTTGTACGGCCGATCCAAAACAATGCGATCTCACGGGGGTCTTCTCCTTTCCACACCCACCCAGAAAACATGGGGCGACACATGCAGTATTGCAGAGAACCAGGGAAGCGCAAATTAAGCTGGGCATAACGAAAAAACATATTAAATTGACGATTTTTCTATATTCGAGAGCGGCGGACTCTCCTGCCCTCGATGTCGGCGGAGAGGCCTTCGAAAATCTGAGTTGAACGCGTTCAACTTATGATCTAGAATGTGAACATGTTCAAAAAGGGGAAATCATGACCACGGATTCCACGTTCACCACCTCGTCGCGTCCCCGAAGGCCGGAAGGCGTCGAGCCGGGTGCCTCGGGGCTCCGGGCAGCGACTCTCGCCGCGACTCTGACGGGTGGATCGATCTTCGCTGCCGCTTTCGTCCTCCTCGAGTCACCTTATGGCCTGAGTCTCTTTGTCCTGGCACCGTTCGCGACCGGATGGACCGCGGCCTGGTGGCTTCTGCGGACCGGCCATCCCCGCGCCGGGCATGGGCACGGAGCGGCCCAGCTGGCGCTCTTGCTGGGCAAGATCGCCATGTTGCTCTTCGGAGTCGAAGGCGTGCTCTGCCTCGGCATGGCCTATCCCCTGACCGCGCCCCTGGCCGCGTTGGGCGTCGTCGCCGGCCGGGCTCTGGCCGGGATGCATCGCCCCGGGCCTTCCCACGGGCTGATGGTTCTGCTCTGGATTCCGTGGATGCTGGCCGTCGACGGACGATCTCCGGAGCCACCATTGCGCGAGGTCGAGACTTCGATCGAGGTCGACGCATCGGTAGAACAGGTCTGGGCTCGGGTGATCGCCTTCCCCGACCTGCCGCCGCCGAGCGCGGCGGCTTTCCGGCTCGGCATCGCGTACCCGATTCGGGCGCGAATCGTTGGGCACGGGGTCGGGGCGGTACGATATTGTGAATTCTCGACCGGGGCCTTTGTGGAGCCCATTACCCGCTGGGAGGAGCCCTACCGTCTTTCGTTCGACGTGGTGTCCCAGCCGCCGACGATGCAGGAATGGAGCCCGTACGACATCCACCCTCCCCACCTCAAGACGAGCCTGCGGTCGGAGCGTGGAGAGTTTCGACTCGAGCCGTTACCGGGCGGGCGGACTCGGCTCGAGGGCAGCACCTGGTACCGCCAAGATCTCGCGCCCTACTCCTATTGGAACCTTTGGTCCGACGCACTCATCCACCGGATCCATCGCCGGGTCCTGCGCCACATCGCCCAGCTCGCCGAGGGGGACGGACCGCCGGAGCCCGGGAGCCGTGACCAACTCGCCGACGGACTCGGCCCGCAGCTTGACCGGTAAGGGGGAGCGTACTCGAGCGCGGATTCTCGATACAGCCCTCGCCCTGATCCGCGAGCGGGGTTTCCACGAGACCACCATGCGGGACGTGGCTTCGGAAGCGGGAGTTTCCCTCGGCAACGCCTACTACTACTTCCGCTCCAAGGAACACCTGATCCAGGAGTACTACGCGCGTTCCCATCGCGATCACCTGGAAGCCTGTGCACCGATCCTCGCCTCGGAGACCGATTTGCAGGCCCGCCTCCGGGGTGTTCTCGACGCCAAGATCGCCACCAGCCAGCCCTACCATCGATTTGCCGGAACCCTGTTTCGAGCGGCGGCCGACCCCCAGAGTCCCTTGAATCCGTTCAGCCCGGAATCGGGTCCTACCCGGCGGGAAGCGACCGCTCTCATGGCCCAGGTCGTCGAGGGTTCCGATACTCGAGTGCCCGACGATCTGGCCCGGGAGCTCCCGGGCCTCCTTTGGCTCTACCTGATGGGAATCCTCCTGTTCTGGATCCACGACGATTCCCCGGCCTGCCGGCGAACCGATCAGCTGATCGAGCACACCAGCCGAATGGTGACTCTGCTGATCCGGCTGGTGAAGAACCCGCTCCTGCGCCCCCTCCAGAAGGCCACCCTGCGCTTGCTGGAAGATCTGCGAGACGAGCCCACGCCGCCGGCCGGCTGCGAAGATTCGTCGTAAGTCACTGAAAAACAAAGAGCCCGAAGTGGGTGGCACCCCGGTGGATGGCACCCCGCTTCCGAAGTGGGTGGCACCCCGGTGGATGGCACCCCGCTTCCGAAGTGGATGGCACCCCGGTGGATGCTCCGACTTGGGTGGCACCCCAGAGGCTGCACCCCAGAGGCTCCGACTTGGGTGGCACCCCAGAGGCAGCACCCCAGAGGGAGGCAGCTCTACCAGAGGGTTGCGATCTCCCGCTCGGTGGGCAGCACGATGGCGATTTCGTCGTCCAGGCGGAGCTTGGCTTCACCCTGGCGCAGGGTGTCGAAGACTTTCACCATCGAGCCGTAGGGCGCCTCGGGGGAGGTCTTCACGATCACCGGTTTTCGGGGATTGTGGCGGAGCTTGGGATGGAGATCCGCGAGCAGGGTCGGCAGGGTCGTCGGCTGCTGGTCGATTCGTAGGCGACCATCGGCGAGCACCTCGACCAGCACCGACTCCACCGGGTCGATCCTGTCGGCGTCGTTTTCGGGTGGCAGGCCGAAGTCGAGACCTTTCTGGGTGGCGAAGGTCAGGGTGATCATGAAGAAGACGACCAGCAGGAAGGCGATGTCGGCCATCGAAGACGTGGGAATGTCGTCACGGACCTGATTCTGGGAGCGGCGTCGGAAGGAAAACATGTCGATACCTCCTTTCCTCCTCAGACTCTGGCGCGGCGTTTCGGGTTCCGGTCCCTTCGTCCGGATTTTCGATGGGCTTCGACAAATCATTTCAAATCCGTTGATCAGAGATCTTCTCGAGATCTCTGGGAATCTCCAGATGTCTTCCAGAGATCCTCCAGAGGTCTTTTCGGGTGGTTCCGGGTTCTCATCGCTCCATCACAGCGGGCGGCACACGCAGAGCTCGACCCAGGCAGCTCTTCGGTCACCCAGACATCTACCCCAGACCCGTAGGAGAACCCATCATGACTTCCAAGAACCAAGCCGTAGCCGGCCGTACCATTTCTCGGATCCTCGGCCTGGCGCTCGCCGCCCTCTTCCTTGGGGTGCCCAGCCTCTCGGCGGCCCAGCTCACGGTCTGTGACGCCGGTTGCGACTACAGCTCGGTCAAGACCGCGGTACAGAGCGCCAGCAACGGCGACCAGCTGCTGCTGAGCCCTCAGACCTTCGACGAAGGCAAGATCTGGATCGACAAGGATCTGACGATCCGGACCTCTTCCGGCCGCGCCACCGTCGACGGCAGCACCCACCGATACGTCTTCCAGGTGCATTCCGGCGCCGAGGTCATCTTCGAGAATCTCACCCTGCGCGGAGGCACCGACGCCCGGCTCGACAACATGGGCACCGCGGTGCTCCTGTCGGTCTATGTGTTCGGCGACGGCGCGAGCAACCCCTCCTCGTTCGGCGGCATCCTCAATCAGTCTTCGGGCTCTCTGGTCCTCGGCGCTGCCTCGGTCGTCGCCGGCAATGCTTCGACGGGTTTCGGCGGCGGAATCACCAACAACGGCGAACTGGTGATCGACGGCTCGACGGTCATGTCGAATACCGGCCATCGTGGAGGCGGCTTCTGCAACCTCGGCGGCACGGTGTCGGTGAGCTCCAGCTCCTTCTCTTTCAACCATGCCACCTTCAAAGGCGGTGGATGGGCCAGCGCGGCGACCACCGGCACGGTTGTTTTTCAGCCTTCGGCCTCCTACTCGGTCAATACCGCCGGCTCCGACTGCAACAAGTACTGGGACCGGCAGTCCACGCCCGAGTGTGTGAATTGAGCCTTCGGAGCGTCGCCGCTCGGAAGGACGCAAGTCCCCCGATCGGCGACGCTCTTCTTGCAGAGCCCCCGGAAACTCATCCGATTTTCTATCTCGCGACCCGAGGAGATTCATCATGCGACCGACCATGCTCCCCTCGCCTCGACTTCGTACCCTTTCTCGATCCCTGCTTCCTTGCTTCCTGCTCTGGCTCGGCGCCAACGCCCTGGCCTCCGCAACGTTTGCGGGCGCCATCCTGGTGACCACGACCGAGCCTTCCCATGAGACGGAGTGCACTCTTCTCGACGCCGTTACCGCGGCCATCGAACAGGGGTCGGAAGGAAATTGCATCTGGGACGAAGACCCGGTGGTCAAGCTCGAGAAGGGCAAGACGTACCGGCTTCCGAGAAAGCTTCCCAACATCACGTCCACGGTCACGATCGAGGGAGATCGTTCCTTTACCGATCCCGCGATCATCACTTTCGACAGCAGCGCTCCTGTTTCCAGGAGATTCGCCAAGGTCACGGGAGTCGGCTTCTTGAAGCTACGTTTCCTGGTGCTCGAAGGAGGAAACCGGTCACACGGTGGGGCCTTTCGGGTCGACGCGAACGCGACCCTCGACGCCACCCGGGTGACGTTTCGCTCGAATTCGTCCGCGGACTACGGTGGAGCGATCTGGAGTCAGGGGACGGTGCTGCTCCAGTTCGTGACGTTCGAGAGCAACACGGCGGCTTTCGGCGGCGCGCTGGCCAACGTCGCGGGAACGGGTGCTCTCGAGGCGCAGACCAGCCTCTGGGTCGGCAACTGTGCCAGCTCGGGAGGTGCGATCTATCAAGAGGG
>CAZMEL010000248.1:0-11851 GCA_964565225.1 uncultured Thermoanaerobaculia bacterium
ATCCTGATGCTCACCGCCCGCGGACCTTGTCTTCCTCGGCTCCGCGGGCGGTGAGCATCAGGATCGGCAGGGCCGGTCGGGCGGTTCGCAGGCGGCGACACACCTCGATGCCGTCGATCTTGGGCAACATCAGGTCGAGAATCACCAGATCGAAGGCTTCCTCACGACCGCGGTTCACCCCGTCCGAGCCATCGGCCACTTCCTCGACGTCGTGGCCCGCTCCCTGGAGCAGGTCCGCCAGGCCATCGCGCAACATCGGATCGTCTTCGACCAGTAGAATCTTCATCACCGAGTACCCTCGCAATTCAGCATAGCCGAAGCCTTGATCGCCGCCTGTAAATCTGCTGTAAAGCGGCTTTCCTCGATTTTCTGGCGCCGTTTGCGGAAAACAAAAGGCCGGCGGCTCCGAGGGAGCCGGCCGGCCTTCTTCGACGCCCGATGTGGGGACCGCGAGGCTCAGTCGACCTCGTTGTTGACGAAGAACGTCACCTCGCCGAGCACCGTGGCGTCGCCGGTTTCATCGAACGCTACGGCCTGGACCTGGTGATTGCCTTCGCTCAGATCCCGAGTGTCGAAGGGAGTCAGGCGCCAGACCGGAGCCAGCGAGTCGGGGTAGCCGGGAAACTCGGAGAGCACCTCCGGGCGGCTTCCGACACCGAAGCTGGCCTGGCCGATGAACAGACCGTCGACGAAGAGCTCGATCCGGTCGATCCCTTCGAGATCGAGAGCCCAGCCCTGGAAGGTCATCTCGTCGGCATAGGCGCGACCGATCCGCGGCGACTCGATCCGGCCGAAGCTCTGCTGGTTGTCGAGGTTGTTCACGCACAGGAAGTTGACCGGGATCTCGTGGATGTTGGCGTTCAGATTTCCGATATCGCCGGCCCGGATGGTCAGGGTATGGCTCCCCTGGTTGAAACCGAAGCGGACGAGGGCACCGACGTCCATCGCGAAGCGGAAACCGGAGGTCGGCGCGTCGATGGCGAAGGGAAAACGATTCTCGATATCGAGTCGCGGCAGACCGTAACAATCGGTCAGCCCCCCGGTCGCCAAATCGAAATCACAGGTGAGCCGGGTGTTGCCGATGATCACGCCGTCGACCAGGAGCTCGACCCAGCCCACACCGGAGTCGCCGATCTCGACTCCGAGATCGAGCGCCCAACCTTCGACCACCGAGTAGGGAATCGCGGTCAGCCCGTCGTACTCCTCTTCGACACAGAAACCCTGCTCGTTGAGATCGCAGCAGGTGTTGAACCCGGTCCGGCGACAGCAGTTGCCGAAGAGCTCAGCGTTGCGCTGGGGTCGGTCGATGGCGCCGAAGGGCGGCAGGGTGTTGGTGTTGAAGGTGAAGAAGATCTCTTGCTCACCCGGCGAGAACGGCAGGCCACCGGAATCCACACCATCGAGGATCACCTGGCTGCCGGCGGTGGTCAGCACCTTGGCGGTGACCCGATGGACACCGTTGGGGAAATCGGTGGCGTTGAGGTTGTAACCGAACCCGGCGCCCGAGGAGTCCGGGAAGCCGGGAAACATGTCCTCGACCAGGGGCCGGAACTGATGGTAGTTGGCCTCGCCCACGTCGACCCCATTCACCTGGATGGTCACCCGGCGCACGGGGCTCTCCGCCACGACCCAGCCGAACACCCTCACGATCCCATGCAGGGGAGGATCACCGGAAGGTGTCGCGGCAGGCACGACGGGAGGTTCGAGAAATCCGATGATCTCTTCTTGCCCGGCGGCAGGGATCGCCGCCAGGGCCAAGAGTAGTCCGAGGATCATCCAGCGTCGTTTCATCGCTCTGCTCCTGTCTCGCTCAACGCCGCGAGGCGATCCTCTCGGCATGTCTCTGCTCCCTGTGCCGAATTCTGTATGGGGCCGAGTCGATCTCGAACCCTGCACACTCTAGATGTCGACTTCGGTGTCGACGCTCTCGCCGCTGGCTCCGGAACCGTCCGGCGGTCCGGGTTGGTTTCCTTCGGATCGCCGTTCCTCGGACCCGGTCGATCTCTACTCTGCGACAGGACTGCTTTCGCCCGTATTGATGCTCAGATAGCTCCAAAGCCTAGAGTGTTTCTTTAACAATTCACGGAATTCTATCTATCGGCGACTGCCGGAGTCAATGCGCTGATGACATCGAAAGAGCCGAAGGCCGGAATGGCGGCTCTCGTGGCTCCAGAATCGGCGAGCCCGGCCGCACCCGGATGTCACCGGGTGCGGGGCTCCTCGAGCCCGTCGAGGTACTCGCCGACCAGGGAGGGCAACGCTTCGAGATCGTATCCTCCTTCCAGGACCGACAGGAGCCGACCCGCGGTCAGCTCGTCGGCGAGCTCGGCCAGGCGACGCCCCCAGGAGCGGAAGCCGTCTCGGCTGACCCTCATGCCTCCCAGCGGATCGCCTTGCCAGGCATCGAAGCCGGCAGAGATCAGTAGAGCCTGGGGCTGCGCCCGGCGCAACCAGGGGAGAATCTCCGCGTCGAAGGCCTCGGCATATCCCTCGTCCCCGGTTCCGGCGGGCAGCGGCACGTTGCACGTGGTGCCGACTCCCGCTCCCCTTCCGATTTCCTCGCCTGAGCCGGTGCCGGGATAGAAGGGAAACTGATGGGTGCTGGCGAAGTAGATCTCCGCTCGCTCTTCGAACAGGTGCTGGGTGCCGTTGCCGTGGTGGACGTCGAAGTCGAAGATCGCGACCCGCTCGATACCGGCAACCTCGAGCAGGGCCTGGGCGGTGACCGCGATCTGGTTGAAGAAGCAAAAACCCATCGCCGTCGCTCGTTCGGCGTGATGCCCCGGCGGGCGGGCGGCGACGAAGGCCCGGCGGCCCTCACCCGCCAGGGTCCAGGCCGCCGCCTCCAGGGAGGTGTGCACGGCTCCCAGGGCCGCGTCCCAGGTGCCCGCGGACAGCGGATTGTCCGCCGAATCCAACAATCCGTCACCACGGTCGGTGGCCCGGCGGAAGCGGTCGACGTAGGCGGGATCGTGTACCTTCTCGATCGCTTCCAGGCAGGCCTTCTCCTCGCCGGCAGCAAGAGGTGGGACCTGGACCAGATCTCTTCCCTGTCTCTCGAGCTCGGCGACGATGCCCGCCAGCCGTTCCGGACGCTCGGGGTACCCGGTGGGCGCCAGGTGCCGTGAGCTGTCGGGGGCGACGAAGACCCGGGTCCGCGCCTCTTCGTTCTTCATCCGGTTCTCCTCGATCGTTGTTCAGGATCGACGTCGACCCGAGTCGACGACTGGCGGCGGCGAGGGAGACGAATCCCCTCGCTGCGCAGGCTCTGTCGCAGGCGCCCGATCAGGCGGTCGACCTCGTGGGGCTTGACTCGCCCTCCGAGCCGGGTCGAGACCTCGGAGCTGCTGCAACCCTGGACGAGCACCAGGCGAAGGGCCCGCAGCTCGAGTCGCCCACCGCGCCCACTGCGGCAGATCCGTTGCCCGTGGCGCCGGATCTGCCGCCAGCCTTCTCGCCGCCGCAAGTCCTGGTCCGGCGTCGTCGCCCAGGGTCGATACACCATCTCTCCGCTGATCTCATCGGCCCTGCCGTAGAATCTAGGAGACGCCCATTCCAGCCTGCGCTTGTCTGCCAGGCAGCTCCGCCGGTGGTCGAGCACGACCGAGTGGGCCACCTGGCGCAGGTATGCAGACGTCTCCGCGATCGAGTGGCAGGACGCCCGAGCGGCGAGGAGCCGACAGTAGACATCTTGCTCGAGATCGTCGAAGTCGATCCAGGGGAACGACCCATAGAGCCGCACCGCACCGCGCAGGATCGTCCGGACTCTGCGCCGGTGGGTCTCGAGAAACGTCCGCCAGTCGTCTTCATCGCGCAGGCCGAGGGCTCGGGGCAGGGCAATCGATCGGGTCATGTCGAGTTTCCTTTCTCGTCTGGAAAGGAAGGATCGACCCGGGAGGGCAGAGGACATACGGGCCACCGGGCGCCGCACGGCCGGAATCAGGAAGGGGAAAACCCAAGACAGCTGCAGGGTACCACGCTCTTCCGTCGCTCGCCAGGGGTGCCTTCGGCACGCACGGCAGCTCGAGTCGGCTGCCTCCGCGCCGGTGGTCACCGGTGGTCACCAGTGGTCACCAGTCGACGGTTGCCCGGTCCACCAGCTTCGCCAGGGCCCGGGCTGCCTCCTTGCGCAGAACCTCGAGATCGAAGTGGAGGATCTTTCCCGACTCGACCAGCTGCTCGCCGCCGACGAAAACATGACGCACGCGCGCTCGGGAGGCACCGAAGGCCACCAGATCGTGGGGATCGGCCCGCGACGACACCAGCATTTCCGGCGCTTCGGCATCGAGAACCACGAGATCCGCCTGCTTGCCGACCTCCAGGCTCCCAACCTCTTCGGCCATGCCGATGGCCTCGGCCCCTTCGATGGTGGCCAGCCGCAGAGCCTCGCGCCCGGTAAAAGCCGCGGGGCCATGCTTCATTTTCTGCAAGAGGGCTGCGAGACGCATTTCCTGGAAGGCGTCGAGACCATTGTTGCAGCCGGCGCCGTCGCAGCCGAGACCGACTCTCAAGGAAGCCCGCCGCATGCCGACGATGTCGGCGATCCCCGAGCCCAGCTTCAGGTTGGCGCTCGGGCAGTGGACCACGGAGAATCGTTGCTTCGCCAGGCGACCGTAGTGTTTCGAGTCGAGCCAGACACCGTGGGCCATCCGCAGGTCGGAGGCCAGGATTCCTTCTTCGTCGAAATACTCGATCTCGTCCCGGCCGGCCTTGAGTGACCGCACCAGCTCGGTCTCGTCGCGGTGCTCGAGAGCGTGGGTGTGCACCGGCCAGCTCCGCCGCTCGGCCAGGCCGCGGATTCCCCGCCACAGCTCGTCGGTGCAAGAAAGGATGAAGCGCGGATTCAGGGCGTAAGAGAATCGCCCTTCGCCGGCACCGTCGAAGGCATTGCCCAGGGCTTCCGTCTCCGCCAGGGCCGCGTCGGTCTCCTGGCACATGACCTCCGGCAGTCCTTCGCCCGAGTCCATCAGACAGAGCCCACCGAGGGCTCGAATTCGGGAATCGACGAGCGCCTGCAGGTATCCACGAGCACCCGGCCCGATGCCGATGTCCTGGATCGTGGTGGTGCCGCTCAGGAGGCATTCCGCCGCTCCCAGCAAGGTACACCAATACGCCGTCTCGTCGTCGTGGGCAGCTTCGAGAGGCCAGATGCGCTCCTGCAGCCAGGGCATCAGAGCCCTTTCCTCGGCGAGGCCACGAAAAAAGGTCTGGCCGAGATGAATGTGGCCCTGGACGAGCCCCGGAAGGATCAAGGCCCCCTGCGCGTCCACCAGGCGAGTCCCCGGCCGCACAGTGAGAGCTCGCCCGAGAGCCGCGATCCGACCCTGGTCGATCAGCAGCTCCGCATCGCGCAGGACCGGAAGATCCTCTGCCATCGTCAGAACCGTGCCACCGAAGATCAGAATCGGCTGCGACCGCAACAAGCTGATATCGAGACGAGAAGTATCGGTCATGAAAACGGAAATCCCCATGTGCTGATCGGAATCGAGCCCCACTCTATTATGCCAAGACCACCGACGCTACCCTGCCGGCCCGAGCCTCGGAGGCTGGGGCGCCCTACGATTCCGCCCCAAAACACGAAGGCTCCGCGGAAATCGCGGAGCCTTCGGGGACGGTCGGAAGACCGGTGGGAGGTCGGAAGAATGCCTCAGCGAAGCTTTTCCTCGACGAACTCCACGTGTTTGCGAACCTTCGGATCGTACTTCTTCATGCGCAGCTTCTCGGTCGAGAGCTTCTTGTTCTTGGTCGTGGTGTAGAAGTAGCCGGTTCCGGCCGAGGAGACCAATTTGATCTTTTCGCGCATTTGTTGTGCTCCGAGGGGCGAGGCAATCGCCGTAACTTGGAAGAGTGAGTGGCGGGGCCGACGGGACTTGAACCCGCGACCTCCGGCGTGACAGGCCGGCATTCTAACCAGCTGAACTACGACCCCGCGTAATCTCTAGTACCGGAACTCTGCTTGATCAGAGTCGAGCTTGTCAAAGTTGCCGCGAGACTCTCGGACCTCCGGCGTTCTCAGCTTATCGCAGTCTCGATCGGATTCCGAGAGCTCTCGTCCTTCGAAACCGGCCCGGGCTCTCCCGATGGTGGGAGGTGTGGGATTTGAACCCGCGACCCCCTGCGTGTAAGGCAGGTGCTCTAACCAGCTGAGCTAACCCCCCAGCCGCTAGCGGCGGCTAATATTAGGTAACCCCTCGTCGGAAGTCAACGCCCCAGAGGGAGGAATTTCGAATTTCATTCGCTGCCGAGCGGCGGCCGAATCCATTCTTCCCGGGGCGGCGAATCGTGACAGAATGAGCCCCGCGTGGCAAGCATTAATTGCCTCCCCGTTCACACACCGGAAATCGATCTTCCAGGAGTTGACCATGTACCAGTTACCCGATCTTCCCTACGCGTTCGACGCGCTCGAGCCTCATATCGATGCCCGAACCATGGAGATCCACCACGACAAACACCACGCGGCCTACGTCGCCAACCTCAACAAGGCCCTCGAAGGGCACGATGACCTCCAGAGCCAGAGCATCGACGACCTCGTGGCCAACCTGAACGACGTGCCCGAGGCCATCCGCGGCGCGGTCCGCAACAACGGCGGAGGCCACGCCAACCACTCTCTCTTCTGGGAGATCTTGGGCCCGAACGGCGGAGGCACCCCGAGCGGCGACCTCGCTGCCGCCATCGACCGTGACCTCGGCGGTCTCGACCAGCTCAAGAGCCAGGTCAAGACCGCAGCGATGACCCGCTTCGGCTCCGGATGGGGCTGGCTGGTCGTGAGTGGAGGCAAGCTCGAGGTCGTCTCGACCCCGAACCAGGACAGCCCCTTGACCGATGGCAAGACCCCTCTCCTGGGTGTCGACGTCTGGGAGCACGCCTACTACCTCCACTACCAGAACCGCCGCGCCGACTACCTCGATGCCTTCTGGAACGTCGTGCGTTGGGACAAAGTGGCCGAGCGCTTCGCCAACCGCTGATTCCGCCTCGAAGGATCCGGGCGAGCCCGCCGACCTGCCCGGATCCTGCCTTCTGCCCCTCCTCGCCTCGCACGGCCGATCCCCAAAGGCCTTCCTCGACTCACCGAACCCTTCCCACGCCTCCCGGCTCAGCTTTCGCCAGCTTCGACCTGAAGCCCACTAAATTACGTATATAGAGAAGTTTGCAATTAGATGACCATCTTGTGAACAGAAGACTCGCCAACTCGATGTGAAAACTCAAGAATAGTTCAATACACTCTCCGTACTCTACCGATGCTTGGCCCAATTCTTGGCCAACCCGGATCGAACAGATCGGCAGCAGAAGGTTTCAGATCGGCAGCAGAAGGTTTCAGATCGGCAGCAGACGGTTAAGGAGACGAGATCATGGACGAGATGCAGACTTCGAGAGCTACCGCCAACCGGAAGATGATCAAGGTATTCAAGGCCCTGGCCGACGGCACCCGCCAGGAGATCCTCCAGCTCCTGGAAGAACAACCGTTCGCCGTGGGTGAAATCGTCGCCAAGTTCGATCTCTCGCAGCCGACAATTTCCCGGCACCTCTCGGTGCTCAAGGAGGCGGACCTCGTGGTCGACCAGCGGCGTGGTCAGAATGTGATCTACCGTCTCAACGACGACGCTCTCGCGACCTCCATGCGCCAGTTCTTCGGGCAGTTCCGTAGCTGCCAGGAAGTGCTCCGCTGAGCCCGACGAGCACGACACCCGAGTAGAGAGTCGGGCGCCCACTCCCGGTCGCTCGAAGCCCAGCTCCCGATGCCAAACCCATCGAGCGAGAACGATTCTGCTCTCGACGGGCTCCGGGCTCGTATCGGCCAAAGCTCTCCGCCGTTCTGCACCGCCTTTGACAGGAGGCTGGTAGTGAGGTATCGTGCGCAGCTCTGTGGCGGCCTCCTGCCGGCTTCCGTCCGGTCGCCGATGGCCATGAGCTCCCGCTCCAATCGGAGATCTTTCTTTCGTCTCCAGTCCTCGAATCGCCGTCTCCAAGGACGAGATCTCGAGGGGCGAGCCCGAGTTCCTGCGGTCTTTGTCAAGCGGTCTTTGTCAAAGAGTCGACCCGGCCATCGAGGGCCCGAGAGAACTGTGGCGGTGTAGCTCAGCTGGTTAGAGCGAGCGACTCATAATCGCTAGGTCAGGGGTTCAAGTCCCTTCACCGCTACCATGCTTCTCCCTTCTTTTCTCGAAGCGTTCCTTGCAGATCACGAGCCCCTCTGGCGCGCACGCCCGATCGTAGTGGGTTTCTCCGGAGGCCCGGACTCGACGGCTCTGCTCTGGGCCCTCGGCCGCCTCGCCGAGTCCCACGACCTCCGCCTCCTGGCAGCACACCTGGATCACCGCCTGGATCCGGACTCCGAGCGCCGGGCCCATGCGGCTCGGCATCTCGCCAAATCTCTCGGCGTAGAGTCGAGAGTCGGCGTGATCGCCCGCCCACCCTCGTGCGGTGAGAGTCTCGAGAGCTTCGCCAGGCACCAGCGATACCACTTCTTCGGTTCCCTGGCCGAGGAGGTCGGCGCGGAAATGATCCTCACCGCCCATCACGCGGACGACCAGGCGGAAACCGTGCTCCTCCGGCTGCTCTTCGGCAGCGGTCTCTCGGGCTTGGCGGGTATCGGGCCCAGGTACGGCAAGGTTTTTCGTCCCCTCCTCTCCCTTCGCCGCGCGGAGATCGCGAAGGGCCTGCAAGGCGCCGGCATCCTGCCGATCCAGGATCCCACCAATCGAGATCCCTCGATTCCCCGCAACCGGCTCCGGCGTTTCCTCCTGCCTCGGCTCGAGGCCGAAGATCCCGAGCTCGTGCCCCACCTCGTCCGGGTCGCGGAGGCCGCGTCGCGCGGCCGGAAACGCATCGAAGGGCTCTTGCTCGAACGGCTGACGACCCGCGCGAGGCCCCCAGGAGCGGAAATGGATCGGCAGGCCTTTCTCGAGCTGCCGCCGGCTCTGCAGCGCCAGGGCCTCGAGCTGCTCGCCAAACGAGCCGGAGCTCGGTACCCGCCGGCCGCTGTCGTTCACCGCGAGCTCCTGGCCCAGCTCGCGAGGCCAGGCCGACGGGTCGGCTGCGATGCCGGCAGAGGATGGCGGCTCGAAGCCGACCGCGACAAGATTCGCATGGCACGGTTGGAACCAATCCCCCCCTCTTTCGCGTATACTTCTAATGCACCGGGTGTCATCGACATTCCGGAGCTGGCCGTGAAGGTTCGAATCGAGATCGGAAACGTCGCCGACTGGATGTTCCATCGCCAGGACGATCGGGTCGGACTGTCCATCCGCCATCGACGTCCACAGCGTTTCGAGGTTCGAAACCGAAGGCCCGGAGATCGATTACGCCCTCTGGGCGCCGTGCAGGATCAGAGGCTCAAGAACCTGCTCATCGCCCATCGCATTCCTAGGGCCCGACGCGACTCGATACCTCTTCTCCTGATCGATGGAGAAATCGCCTGGGTCCCGGGTGTTACGACTTCCGAATCCTTCCGTCTCTCGGCCGGCTCCCCCACGGTGTGGTCGGTAAGGATCGAGCCACTTCCGGCCCCGTTCTCTCCTGACGACTCGTCGTCCGCGAACTCGTTGTTCCCGGGCGGCTCGATAGAAAGGTAGCTGCGACTTGAACTCCTTCAAATCCCTTTTCCTCTGGTTCGTCATCATCGCCATGGTGATCGTGCTCTGGCAGGTCATCCAGAGCAGCAACGGAGACCGCGAAGAGCTCTCCTTCAGCGAGTTCCTGGCTCGGGTGGAGGACGACATGATCGAGGAAGTCACCCTCCGCGAGGGGGAGCTGACCGGTAAGTACAAGGGACGCAGCGAGACCCAGCTCGACACCAAGGAAGACTTCTACGCCCAGTACCCGGAGTATCCGGCCCTGGTCGAGGAGCTGCGGACGGCCGGAATCCACATCAAGTCGGAGAAGAAGAAGGAAAGTCCTCTGCTGGCCATCTTCCTCACCTGGGGCCCGGTGCTCCTGATCGTGGGTCTCTGGATCTTCTTCATGCGCCAGTTCCAGTCCGGCGGCAACAAGGCCCTCTCCTTCGGCAAGAGTCGAGCCAAGCTGCTGAACGCCAGCGGCAAGAAGGTCACTTTCGACGACGTCGCCGGTATCGAGGAGGCAAAGTCCGAGCTGGCCGAGGTGGTCGAGTTCCTTCGCGAGCCGCAGAAATTCCAGCGCCTCGGCGGGCGGATCCCCAAGGGTGTGCTCCTCATGGGCGCCCCGGGAACCGGCAAGACCCTGCTCGCCCGCGCCATTGCCGGCGAGGCCAACGTGCCCTTCTTCTCGATCTCGGGCTCCGACTTCGTCGAGATGTTCGTCGGCGTCGGCGCCAGCCGGGTTCGCGATCTCTTCGAGCAGGGAAAGAAGAATGCTCCCTGCATCATCTTCATCGACGAGATCGACGCCGTGGGCCGGCATCGAGGCGCCGGCCTCGGCGGCGGCCACGACGAGCGGGAGCAGACCCTCAACCAGCTGCTCGTGGAAATGGACGGTTTCGAGACCAACGAGGGTGTGATCCTGATCGCCGCCACCAACCGGCCCGACGTGCTCGACCCCGCGCTCCAGCGGCCCGGGCGTTTCGATCGCAGCGTGGTGGTCGACCGGCCCGACATTCGAGGCCGGGTGGGGATCCTGCGGGTCCACACCAAGAATCTGCCCTTGAGCGAGGATGTCGATCTCGAGGTGCTGGCCCGGGGGACTCCCGGATTCGCCGGGGCCGACCTCTCGAACCTCGTCAACGAAGCCGCCTTGATCGCCGCTCGGCGGGACAAACGGACCGTCGAGATGGAGGACTTCGAGTACGCCAAGGACAAGGTGTTGATGGGCGTCGAGCGCAAGACCATGATGCTCAACGACGAGGAGAAGGAGAACACGGCGTTCCACGAGGCCGGTCACGCCCTCGTCGCCGCCTTCCTGCCCAACACCGACCCGCTGCACAAGGTCACCATCATTCCCCGCGGCCGGGCCCTGGGCCTCACCATGCAGCTGCCCACCGAAGACAAACACAGCCTCCGGCAGAAGTACCTGGAGAACAAGATTGCGGTCTTCATGGGTGGCCGGGTGGCCGAGGAGCTGTCGCAGGGCGATGTCACCAACGGAGCCTTCGACGACATCCGCCGGGCGACGGAAATCGCCCGGGCCATGGTCTGCGACTGGGGAATGTCGAAGCTCGGCCCGCTCTCCTTCGGCTCGAAGGACGAACCGGTGTTTCTCGGCCGCGACTACGCGCAGCAATCCAACTACAGCGAGGCCACCGCCATCGAGATCGATCGCGAGGTCGACCGGATCGTCAACGAGGGACTGAGCAAGGCTCGGCAGATCCTCACCGATCACCGGGATGCGCTGGAGCGGGTTTCTCGAGTGCTGCTCGACAAGGAGTCTCTGGAAGGGTACGAGGTCTATGACCTGATCCAAGAGGTCACGGGCCAGGATCTGATGCCGGAGTCCCTGAAGAAGAGCCTCGAGCTCGCCGGTCGCAAGAACGAAGACGGCGGAGCGGAAGCGGACGATTCCGGCTCTCCGGAAGAGGCGGAGGGCGATAGCTCCGAAGAGCCCGATCTCTCGGGTAGCTCTCTCCCCTCTCCGGCGACTCCCTGAGCTTCCTCGCCGAACCTTTCCGCGCTCCCGGCCCGTCGGCCGGGAGCGCTCGTCGTTTTGGCCTCCGCTCGGGGTTGTTTCCCCATAACCTCTCGACTTGCGATACATTTAGCTCCGTCGACGATGCTCGTGGACGGCCCTTGTCGCCGCTCCCGCAGCGACCGGATCGAGGATGAACGCGATGAACTTCTCGCTGCGCTCACTGGACCAGGTGATTCAACCCCTCTCGGGTTGGGCAGACGTGCTCGACGTCCTGCTCGTGACCCTCGTGTTGTACAACCTGCTGCTCCTGATC
>CAZMEL010000249.1:0-11833 GCA_964565225.1 uncultured Thermoanaerobaculia bacterium
GGTCTCGGCACGGTTGTTGTCCGCTTCGAGCCGGGCATCGTCCACGTGAGGCGCCAGCCACCAGGCGACCGGCAGTCCCGAGACCAACCCCAGAGCGATGCCGACGAGCGCCAGTCGTCGCCGCCCGGGCGCGGGCAAGGTGCGCGAGGCCGGCGGAGTCGAAATCGAAGTCGAGATCGGGGTCGAGATCGGAGTCGGGGCCGATCCGGTGATCCCGGGAGCTCGACTCCCACCCGAGAGGACTCGAGACAGGCTGCGAGGCGGGGCGCTGCGCCTCGACACGTTCCGAGTTCCCTCGGCCGTGGGGGGCGCCGCGGGGGTCAGCGTTCGTGGCGCGGAGGGTGCGGGAGCCCGTGCGTCGAGAGCTTTCTCGGGCCCGAGAAAGGCGGGCGATCGGACCGGGCCGGCAAGAACCTCCCCCGCCACGGGTCTCGCTTCGAGCACCCGTTCGGCCAGAGCGACCAGATCCTGCCGCACCTCTCGGGCACAGCCGTACCGCTCCTTTCCGTCGGCCGACGACAGACGCAGCAGAACCTCGTCCCCCCACTCCCGCACGCCGGGGTCGAGGGCGTGTGCCACCTCCTCCGGCAGCCGCAGGCCCTCTCGGGCTCCCGCTTCCGGCGGCAGATGACCGGTGAGCACCCGGTAGAGGGTGACGCCGACCGAGTAGAGGTCGGCCTGGCGCGACGCCACCGACCAGGGATCGATGAAGCCGGGATGCCCGGCGCGGTGGTCGCGGTCGTGGCGCAGCTGCTCGGCCGAAAAAATCGTGTTGGGCTCGAGGAACATGCCCACCCCGAGGTCGCCGAGCACCCCTCGCAACCGGCCACCTTCCCGTTCGAGGAGCACATTGTGCGGGTGAAAGTCGCGATGCAGGTAGCGGTGACCGTGCAGGCTCTGCAAACCTTCCACCGCGTCGGCGAGCACGAAGAGCGCCTCCTCCATGGCGATGCCGTCGCGGAGCTTCTGCTGCAGGCTTCCTTCCGAATAATAGGGAAAGAGCCCGAAGATGTTGGCCGGGTCTTCGTGGTCGTAGAAGGCGAGGCAGGGGACCAGGCGGGTCGCCTGCAGGGTCTCGCTGAGGCGCCGATGGCTGGCCAGCTCGCGACGAAACCGCTCCACGGCCGAGGGCTGGTCGAGCCATCTTGGCTTGAGCAGCTTGAGCGCCAGGCGCCACGGGTTGCGCTCGTCGCCCGCCCACACCTCGAGAACCGCCCCCATGCCCCCTTCCTGCACCAGGCGCCGGAAATACCCGGCATCCCGCAGCCCGGCATGACGCCGACGGTACGACTCCTCCAGCGGCGAGCCGGAGGTCGCCGGCTGCAAGCCTTCGGCGAGGGTGGTGACCCAGGGGCGTTCGTTTCTTTCTTCCATACACTCCCCAAGAGCGTGGAAGAGAAGATTTCGTTACCGCCTCGGCTCTACAGGAATGTCACTCGTCCCCGCCGGGACGCCGACCGCCCAGCCCGGGATTCTCGTCTTCCTTCGCCCGCATGGCTACCGATGGTCCGCAGATCGCTGACGGCGACGAGCCGTCGCTCGGTGTCCAACGCTTCGATCCACCAGAAGATTTCGTCTCTGTAGAGGCCCAGCATGGAGCGGAGGAACAGTGGAGGAAGCTGCGCTTCCAGGACACCGTCCGGAGCCCTGGAAGGGGAGACGACACGGGGAAGCGGATTCCCCCTGGCCAGCACCACCAACTGGTAGGTAGCGGCCAGCGGGGATTCGAAAACCACCCGGAAGTCGTCCGACACCTCTCCGTCCTCGGGGGATCGGACCGTGATCCTCTGCGCCGGCCCGGAGACCCGGCGCAGCTCCTCGAGCTCGGAACCGGTCCACCGCAGAACCGGGCCGAGATCCTTCCGCTCCAGCAGCGGGGCCAGGCGCTCCGCCGGTAGCGGAGGCAACGGGTAGACCCCGAGATCGTGCTCCGTAAACGGAGGACGGGTCGCGTCGCCGAGCCCCCAGTGGTAGACCTGGGCGATGGACGAGCCGCCGCCGTCGCGCAGGTAGGTCGGGTACCCGGTCACGAAAATACGCTGCCGTCCGGTGGACGCCGATGCTACCGACACCTCTACCAGCTGCTCTTGGATCGCCCGGGTCGTCCGGGCAGCCTCGACGTGGACAGCGTTGTAGCTCAGGAGGAGCCGGAAATAGACCGCGCCGACGAGCAGCGCCACGGCCACGGTGCAGACGCCGCGCCACCTTCGAGGCACCAGGAAGCCGACCGCCGCGGCCAGGAGGAGCCCGAGAGCCGCCGAAGAGATGTACCAGAACCGACCGTTGCCGGGCACCACGTCGAGCTCACGATACGGGAGCTGCGCCACGACGACCCAGAAGACCGCCAGGAGCCAGAGCCTCCCCAGGGCCGAACGGTCTCGATCCGGGGACAGCCACCGCACCACGCTCCACAGAGTCCCCGAGGCCACGACGATCCATCCCGTGGTGTGAAGGAAGTTCGGCATCGCGGGCTCGTAGATCGGGTAGAAGAATCGCGCCCAGTCGAACCCCGGGACTTCGAAGGCCCTCATGGGACTGCTGCTGACCGCGTAGCCGAGCACCGTCCGGCGGAGACCCAGGTATCCCCCGAGGAGGACGAAATAGGGCAGGTGGCGCAGAATCAGGGTCCGACCGATCCGGCCCCGGTGCACGAGCACGTCCGCAGCGAGAAAGAGCGCTGGCAAGACGGCGGCCGCCTCGTAACAGCCCAAGGCCACCCCGAAGCACAGCCACGAGGCGGCGGTCCAACGCCAACGCGGACCTCCAGACCGCCCCTCGCCGTCCCGTCCCCGCAGGAACAGCCAGAACGAGGCGAATCCGGCGGTGGCCGAAAAGAGGTTGGCGAAGCTGCCGATGAAGACGACGGTGTTGGGATGGAGGGGATAGAGCGCGAAGAGCAAGGCTGCTGCGAGGGCCGTCGGGTCCCCGGAGCCGACCTTTCCCGAGCCGATCTCGCCAGACCGCTTCAACCGCCGGACGATGCTGTACAGCACCGCCGTATTCCCCAGGTGCAGAAGAAAATGTGTGACGAGATAGCCGACGGGCCAGGTGCCCCAGAGGCGCCATTCGAGATCGAGCCCAACGGTGGACAGCGGCCGGTAGAAGGGCACGAAGGCAATGTCCAGCAGAGGGCTCGTGAAATGAGTCCGGGCATTCTCCCAGAGCCCACGCTGCGACAAGAATCCCAGGAGTGTGAAGTCCTCGCTGACGAAATAACGCGACAAGGTGCTTACATAGGCGGCGAAGCTCGCCAGGAAGACGAAGGTGAGCTGGGCGGCGGGACGTTGGGCGATGCGATTCATGGTGAAGGCCGGAGCCGAGCTCGACGGCATGGGACCGGAGGCCCGAGCCTCGGCCGTGAGGGCGACCGATTATAGCCCGGGGAGAGGTCTACCGAGCCAGCTTCCCGGCGGGGCGGCCGGAGTCGGCGGGCGGGTTATTCCTCGGGGAGCTCGGCGAAAAAATCGCAGACGATCTCGGGCTCGCCGATCTCCTCGATCTCGAGCACCAGGTAGGGCCCCTTCGACCCGTACCAGTCGCGGCCGGTATCGTTCGCCCAGGTGTGCAGCGACTGTCCGAGCTCCGCCGCCATGGACGAGAGGAGGGGTGAGTAGGGCTCGAACCGCGACCGGGGCAGCCGGACGGTGGCCCCGTTGGGCAGCACCGGGCGCCCGCCGACCTCCTGGCTCAGGCGGTCGAGCTCCATCTGCAGAGCCTTCAGGACTTCGCGCCAGGGATTCATGCTCTCAACGGGAGGAGAGGGTGCCCCGGGCCGACGGCTCGGGATCGGCGGTACGCACCAGGCGCACCCCCACGTTGCGGATTCTCGCACCCGGCTGCCCATGCTCGCGGCTGGCCGCGCGGCAGGTGCGGCGGCCGAGCAGGCTCTCGGAGCAGAGGAAATCGCCGCCGCGATAGACCCGGGAATGGTCGCCGGCACGCCTCGGCCCCAGGGGATCGGAGACCGAGAGGTGGTCGAGGGTGGCCCAGCCGTCCCACACCCATTCCCAGACGTTCCCGAACATGTCCTGCAGGCCCCAGTCGTTGGCGGCCTTGCTCCCCACTTCCTGGGGACACCCCTCGGCGTCGTAGTAGGACCAGGCGACGGACTCCAGGTCCGCGCCACCGAGCGGCCCCGCTGCCCGAGAGCGAGCCGCATACTCCCACTCCGCCTCGGTCGGCAGACGAAAGCCCGGGCAGTCGAGCCCTTCGAAGATCACCGCCTCGCAGCGTCCGTGGATCCCGTAGCGACCGTCACAGCCGATGAGGCGATAACAGCTCGGGTACCCGGCCTGGGCCGAGAGCTTGTTCGCCAGCTGCAGCGTCTCGTACCAGGTCACACTTTCGACCGGGCACTCGGCACCGCAGCTCGAGAAGGCCGACGGGTTGTACCCCATCACGGTCTTCCAGGTCTCCTGGGTGATCTCGGTCTGAGACATCCAGAACCCTCGGGTGAGCGTCACGTCGTGGCGCACCTCGTCGTTGGTCCGGCCGAGCTCGTCACTGCGGCTGCCCATGACGAAATGGCCCGGCGGAACATAACGAAAGGGAATCTTGAGCCCGGTCGCGAGCCACATCGTTCCCGGGCCGGCAAAGGCCACCCACCGTGTCGGCGGGTCTCCGACCCGGGGGCCCCGAGCGCGCGGAGCCGGCTCGACAGGCCGGGAGCCGCCGTCGGCCACGTCGTAGCCGGCGGTACGAGGCGGCGGCAAACAGTCGAGATCCAGGTAGATCTCGTAGATGCCACCCGCTTCGACATCGACCCACTCGGCGGCCTCGCCGCACCCCTCCTTGATCGCCTTGACCAGGTAGCCGCGGGCCGAGACCTCGAGAGGATCGAGAGGAGTGGTGCCGATCGACTTGGGACCGAGGTAGACAAAAGCCCCTTCCTGATTGGCCACGATCTGCAGCTGGGCCGAGTTTCGCGCCAGCAGAAGCGTGGAGGTCGCCGATCCGTCGGAAGAGGTGGGGGCTTCGGCCGCTTTCGGCGTCTCCCCGGGCTCCTCTTCCAGAGCTTCGATCCGCTCCCGGAGGTACGGGCCGAGGATCGAGGTCACGGGAACCCCACCTGCCGCTCCGGGCTCGGCCGCGGCGACCACGGTTTCGCCACCTTCACCGGCCCGGGTCTCTCCGTCGGTGTCGGTCGGATCCCGGGAGCCCGCGGCTTCCGCGGCCGGCTCCAGAGCCGCCAGCTCCGCTTCGGCATCCGTTGCCTCGTCCTCGAGCAGACCCATCCCTTCCGGCTCCACGGGACCCTCCGGGCGATCCGCGAATCGATCGTCGGCGCCCGAGAAGCCGCCACCCCGGCCTCCGATCTCCGGGGAGCCGGCTTCGGGCTCGCCCTGTTCCACGGGGCCTTCCGCGACCGGAGGACCGGACTGCAGGGTTCGCGTCCGGGCCGGTTCCTGGTTCCCACGGGCTGAGGTCTCCGGCTCGTCGGCAACCTGCGAAGATTCCCCGGCAGGGCCGGCCTCGCTCCCGATCAGGGCCCGCGGGGCTCGGGTCTCTGCCGTTTGCGACGAGGGGGTCCGCGCTCCTCCCGCATCGTGGGAGAGGCCGAACCAGACCAGCACGAAGAACGAAGAGAAGCTGGCCGCCGAGAGCAGATAGCGAATGCCTCGCGACCTCGAGCCGGTCTCCCGCCTCCCGGCGGCGGACGCACGGGTCGACCGCCCCCGAGCCCCAGCGGTTGCGGGGACCGGGGGCACCGGGGGTTTCGCGACCTTCGGCGGCGGCGCGGGTATGGGCACCGATGGAGTCTTGGATTCTGGCCCTTCCCCGGCCGAAGAGCTCTCTCCAGCGGGCAAGACCCGGCCCGAAGCCGTGGTGGCCTTGCCGAGGGTCGAGAGCTTCGGATGCTCGAGCAGCTCGGCCGCCGTCGGCCGGTCCTGGGGTTTGCGCTCCAGCAGGGCCATCAGCAGATGGTCGAGCTCTTCGGGCACCTCGGGGCGCAGGGTGGAAGGGTTCTCGAACCGCCCCAGGGGGAGCTCGTCCGTCACCAGCTCGTAGAGCACCGCGCCGGCACCGTAGAGGTCCGCCGCCTGCGACGCGATGCCGAAGGCGACCACCTCGGGAGCCATGTAGGCAACGGTGCCGAGGCCCTGCCCCCGGGGCAGCGACTGCTCCCGTTCGAGCAGGCCGGCGATGCCGAAATCCATGAGCTTCACGCCCGGATCGGCCTCCGGATCTCGCAGCAGAACCTCCGGACCCGCCCCGGCCAGGAGCACGTTTCCCGGGGTGACGTCGCGGTGCACCACTCCCTGGGCATGGGCCTCGGCCAGGGCTTCGGCGACCTGTCGCAGCACCATCCAGACCAGGGAGAGCGGCAGCTCCTCCCGCCGCTCCCGAGCATGCGCCACCAGGTCGCGCACGGAGCCGCAGGGAACCAGCTCCATGCTGATCATCGCCAGGCCGGCGGAGAGGTCTTGCTGGTAGTCGTAGACGCGGCCGATGTGGGGATGGGAGAGGCCCTGCATCACCCGGGCTTCGCGGCGGAAGCGGTCGAGCACTTCGGCTCGGGCGACCAGGGAGGGGTACAGGATCTTGACCGCACGATCGACCTGCAGGGTCAGGTCGCGGGCCTCGTAGACCGCTCCGTACCCTCCTTGCCCGAGACGCCGCACCAGCTCGAACCGGCCGAGCAGAACCCGGCCCGCCTGGAGGTCGAGATCTTCCCAATCGGAAGCCCGGGTCCTCACTGCGGAAGGTCCGAGGGGAGGAAGTCCCCCATCGATTGTGTCGGCCACCGAACTCACCCCGCTCCCTGTCCGTTGCGGCGGTTCCTCGTCACCCACCCGGGCGACGCGAAACAGGTTTCCGAATGTTCTCGCGTTCAGAGCTCCGGCACCTCTCGGGCACCTGGAGCTGCTGGGGCTGATGCTCCGGAATTATAGAGATTATCAGATATTTTCCCGCGAAACGAGGCCCGATCCGCGAGGGGTCAGTGTCCCTCTCTGGCTTCGATCCGGGCCCAGCGCCAGGTTCCGACCTCGAAACGATGCAAACCCGCTGCCAGAGGCAGACGCTTCTCCAGATGCTCGTCGCCCAGCACCAGCACGACCTCTCCTCCTTCGACCTCGGCTCGCAGCTCCCGGCCCGTACAGGCGAGAGCGACAGCGATCTCTCCCACCCGGCTCTTCCAGCTCTGCCCCTCTTCCAGCCGCAGCCGATCGCCGACTCCGGCGTCGAGGTAGGCAACACCCGCCGACACCGGATCGACCTGTTGCGGCGACATCCACGGCGCCGCAGAGGACGGTGCCGCAGTGAAGGGCTCGCCGCCGAGGGACTCGCGGTCGAGTGTTTCCCGCATCCGGACTTCGTCTCGGCAGAGCGGACACTGCTCGAGGTGTGGATGCGGAACGCCGGATCCAGACGCCGCGAGCTCGTCGGGCGAAGGACAGAACGGACGCTCCTCCAGGAGCTCGTCGCGGGCCACGGCCAGGACTCCCCGGAGCTCGGCGACACGTTGTCGACAGCTCGGACAGCCTTCGAGATGCTCGGCCAAGGCCGGCTCGGCCCGACCCGAGGCGAGATGCAGAAGAGCATCGAGAGCGGGGTGTTGGATCGCTGTCATGAGATCTCCAGGGGATGATTGGCGCCGAGGATGATTCCCCCACGGCCGGAATCGAAACGTAGGGCCAGATGCAGATCCTCGCCGACGAAGCGCAGGTGCAAAGATCTACCGGTCACGGCCAGGGCTCGTTCGAGATTTTCGCGGCGCATGGGGATCCACGCCGCCAGCAGGCGCACCTCTCGCCCCTTCGCTCCCGGTGGAAACGGGAACGCGGTTCCTTCGGTCGTGAGCACCGGGCAGGCGAGGTCGCCCAGGGGCTGGTCGTCGAGGCGGAAGCGCACCAGCTCGTGGCCGGAGGTCCCTCCTCCCGCCGCCAGCACCAGGCAGGAATCGGCAGGAAGGCACGCCGTGCGTTCGCCACCGGGCTCGAGACGCGCCTCGCCCCAGCCGCCGCCCCGTAGCTCGAGAGGGGTGGGGCTCTTCGAATAGTCCGATAGATTGGTGATCTCGAGCCGGGCTTCCTCGCTTCCGGGCACGAAGCGCAGGCGGGCGAGGAGCTGGCTCAGGCTGGGGTCGTCCCAGCAGGTGACCCAGTGCACCTGCCGTTCGTCCTCGGCTCGCAGCCGGCGGCGGGCCGCGCCGTGCAGCTGGCTGGCGTAACAACGGCCGACGACGGCCGAGGGCCCGAGGTGCAGGCCCACCGCCCGGACGATGCCGTCGCCCCGTTCGGGCAGAATGGTCAACCGCTCCTGGCGCGCCCAGCTCTGCAGAGGAACCGGCGGGAAGAGCTGCTCCTCGACCATCGTCACCGCCAGGCGAACCTCCCCCTCGTGGATCTCCAGGGCCCCGGAGGGCACCTCGTTGACCTCGATCGGCTGGTAGATGACGCTGTGCTCTCGCACCCCCCGCGAGCTGGTTTCGACGTGGATTCCGGTCTCGTTGTACTTCCGGATCGGGATCCCGAAATGCCCCACCAGCACTCGGCCGGTGCCCGGATCGACGAAACGCAGGGAGATCGGCAGGCGCCCGACCCGGTCGCCCGGCACCTCGAGAGCCGCCACACCGGAAGAGAGAAAACGTACGGGCTCGCCCGCCGCGTCTCCGCCGAGTCGGCACATGCGATTCCAGTCCGCAAAGGTGTTGTCGACCACCTCGACGGTGAACGAAACCGTCCCGTCCCCGGTGGTGGCCAGACCCTTGGGAACCATCAGCTCGATCTGCCGCTGCAACCGGCCACTCCTTCCCGTCAGAGGATCGCCACAGGCGTCGAGGAACGCTCTTCCTTCCGCCTCCGAGCTCGCGTGCTCGAACCTTACCACCGGTTCCATTCCCTTCATCCGGGCCGCACGCACAGTGGGCAGGAAGCGCCGACCGGAAATTTGATCTCGTGCTCCTCGCAGCGCTGCCAGGATCCGGCAGGGGCCGAGGCCGCCCAGCCGCCACCACCGGTGCGCCCTACCGCCACCGCCTGCTCGTGGGCCATCCGCTGGCCGGTGGCTTCCTTGACCTCGGTCAGCAGGCGCTCGTAGAACCGCCGCTCACTGCCGGCGGACCGCGCCGCCTCGAGAGCGGCTCCGAGCTCGACCGCCCGCTCGGGGTGACGGGCGACGGCCATGGAGACGATCTTCTCCGGGCTCATCTCGCCATAGACGGAGCTTTCCTCGAGCACTCGTTTTTTGTCGATATCCACCCGGGTAGCGTGTTCCTGCAGGCGCCGGGCTGCGTCTCGATCCTTGGTCCGCTGGCGGAGGTCTTCCAGGCGCTCGACCTCGCTCACCTGGGTCTCGGCCGCCTGGCGACGCTCGGCCACCTCCTGCTCCGACCAGCGGCGCCGTTCGTCGAGCTCCTGGTCGAACACCAGCCCCCGGGCCGCCAGCTCCTCTTCGACCTGCCGGCGGGCGCGGCGGGTCTGCTCGGCCGCGAGCTCGGTATCTCCCCGCATTTCCAGGAGCTCGAGCCGATACTTCTGCTTGATCTCGAGCTCCTGCAGGTTCTGCCGCGCCTGGCGGCGCAAATACTCGTCGAGCTGGGTCTTGCGGGTGGCGATCTCCGCCCGGTGCCGCTGACTCTCCTCTTGCAGCAGCTCCCACTCCCGGGCTGCGAGCAGGCGGTCGCGGTCGACCTCCTGGCGCAGCTTGCGCCATTCTTCCTCACCGCGCAGGTTGGCCATCCGTTCCGTGAGGCTCTTCTCCTGCATCCGTTCGAGAAGGGGTCCCCGGGCCTCGAGACGCTCGAGATCGCGCTGCAGACGTCGCAGCTCGAGGTCGATCTCCACCTCGTCGCGGGCCGCCTCGCCCTCGCCCCGGCGCCGCAGCAGCTCGGCGTCGAGAGCGAAGCCTTCGAGCTCCGACTCCACCACCACCCGCCGCGCCTCGCCGCTCTGCTTGCGATCCGCCGCTTCCGCCGCCGCTCGATGCCCCGCCTCGAGCGCCGGAACCTCGACCCCCAGGAGGCGAAACCTCTGGAGGACGAAGCCGCAACGCTCGAAGGTTCCCCGCCAGCGGGCCAGCAGCTCCATCTCCAGGCGGCTGCGAGCCCGCCCGCCGTCGAGGTCGGCCGCGGGCAGGGTCGCCACGGCCTCGCCGAGCGCGCCGCGGATCTCGCCGTCGAGGAACGCCGAGAGGTCGGCCACCGAGAAACGAGCCCGGTCGCGCAGGAGGTTGGCCAGGAAGAGCTCGGGATCGACCAGACGCAAGACCAGCTCGGCCTGCAGAGACACCCGGTGTGGATCGGCGGAGCGCAGATCGTCCACCGCCATTTCCAGGCCGATCTCGCCGTCGTCGACCAAGATCACCGACGGCTCGGCCTCGAGCTCCAGCTCGTCCCGGACCCCGGCCAGGGGATGGGAGCCCGGCGGCAGAGTTCCCACGTAGCGACCGCCGTGAAACAACAGTGCCCGGGTTCCCGCCTGGACTTCGAGCCGCGCCGACTCGGAGGCGAGATCCGCCCGGTCGATGCGCGAGGCCAGCTCGTGCTCGGACCGCAGCCAGCGTAGACCGGCATCGGCCCGGGGCTCGCCCGGGCGCGCCATGGCCGGCCGATCGCCTTCCTTCGCGACCCGGCCGCCACAGGCCGAGCAGAATCGCCCGTCCGCAGACACCGGCGCTCCACAGCGACACGAGCCACCTCCCGTGCGGGCCCCGCAACCGGCGCAGAACCGGGCGTCGGGACCGTTGGGAAAGGCACATCGGGAACAGATCTGCTGGGTCATCGTGATCTCCTGGGAAGCGGGGTCAACCCGCGGCCCCGGCAGGTGGCCAGGTCGAGGGCCACCGGGCGCCGGGCCAGGCATTGGCGGCCGGCTTCCAGGGCACTGGAGAGCTCGGCGTCGCCGGTCCCGGCATAGGGCAACGTGGGATCGAAGAGCAGGAGGTCGCCCGACCCCACCGCTCGTTCCAGCACCGCGGTGTCTCGGACCACCGGCTGGCGGGAACGGATATCGGCCGTCCAGACCCCGCAGATGGCATGGCCGGGTGCGGTGGATCCGGACTCGAGCAAGAGGATCAACGGATGCATGCCGAGGCGTTCGAGCAGCGACGCCCAGAGAATCGCCAGATCGAGGCAGCAGACCCGGCGGGACGCCAGAACCCGCTCGGGAACCGCCACCCGCTGGCCACGGCGCCCCCCCCAGGCGGTGGCGGCCGGCGCATACCGCAGCCCGAGGCCGTTCACCACCCGGGCGACCGCCTCGAGCTCCTGGCGAAGGCGCCGGGCGTCGGCGCTGCGGTAGGCCATCACGTCTCCTTCGAGGCCCGCGAGCAGGGCCGCCAGCACCGGTGCGTTGGGGGTGACACAGCCGGCCAGAACCGGTTCTTCTCCCGCCACCGCGTGCCACAGGTCGGCCGGCTCCGCCGTGGTCGCGAGCTGTCGCCGCACCGCCGTGCGTCCTCGATCCCGGACCTCCAGCCGCAGCTCCACGGGCACCGCCTCGTCGTCGGGAAATCCGGACGGATTCGGCACCAGGGCGGGGGGCTCGAAGCTCACCTCGCGCCCCCCCGAGATCGGCGCCGTCCAGCCCTGGACCACCGCAGGACGGGCCTCGAGGTGCAGCTCTTGCGAGCTCCCGACCTCCTGGCGCCGGGCCACGAGTCGGCGCAACGGGCTCAGCCCGGAATGCAGGCGCAAGAGGTTCAGGGGCACTGCCAGCTCGGCGTCCAGCTCCGGGACGGAGCCCACACCTCCGGCTCGACCCGCGCGGGCCCCTTCGTCGGCGAAATCTTCCACCCCACCCGATCCGCCGGTCTTCCAGCGGCGCCGGGTGGCGGCGTCGTCTCGCCGGGTGGTGTGGACCAGATCGGCACCGGTCGGGCAGCCGGGCAG
>CAZMEL010000250.1:0-11771 GCA_964565225.1 uncultured Thermoanaerobaculia bacterium
GAGATGGAGATCGAAGGCGCACGAGAGACGGCGAGCACCGCACGGCGACGGACGCTCGACGAACGGAACGGTGGGCCGGTTTTCCCGCAACGTCGGCGGCTTTCCGCAGCGGCACGGCGGATCCTCGAAACGCCGCTCGAGAACGAGCGGATCACCGCCTACGACGAGATCTGGTTCGCGGGCCGGCCGGTGGTCTGAGGCTCTCGGCTATCTCGGCCGGTCGAGCTTCTTCCACCGGGAGCGGGACCGTCACGGAACGACCAGCACCTGCCCCGGGACGATATGGCTGCCCGAGAGGCGATTGGCCCGGCGCAGGGCGCTGATCGAGGTTCCGTAGCGCTCGGCGATGCGCGACAGGGTGTCGCCGCGGCGCACCACGTGTTGTTTCTGTGCCGCACCGCCGGGAAGCTGCAGCCGCTGGCCCACGGCGAGACGATCGGGGCTGGAGAGGCTGTTCGTCGCCAGCAGGTCGCGCGCGGTGGTTCCGTAGCGACGGGCGATCGAGGTCAGGGTCTCTCCGGAGCGAACGACGTGGAAACCGGGAGACCCGGTAGTACGGTTCTTTCCCGGTGCCGAGGCGACGGTCGATACCGGATGGCTCCGGCCACGCGCCGAGGCAGCTCGCCCGTCGCGCGGCGGAATGAGAAGGCGCTGGCCTACGACAATGTGGTTGGCGCTGCGCAGACCGTTGGCCTGCTGGATACCCCGCACCGAGCTGCCGAAGCGAGCGGCGATGGTGCCGAGGGTGTCGCCGCGCCGGACCTTGTAGCGCAGACCCACTTGATGGGGTGACTTCCGGGTCTCCGAGAGAGAGTCGAACGCCGCCTGGAAGCTGGCCAGCCGGCCCGCAGGTACCTTGAGGGGATAGCTCTTGGGCAAGAAGAGATGGCCTCTCCACACCTCTCGCGACAGGGCGGGATTCATCTCCTGGAGCTCGCTCGCCGACATTCCTTCTGCCTGTGCGAGGTCGAGCAGGGCGACATAGGCCGGTGGGCGGAACTCCTCGAACCGCAGCTCGCCCAGGGGCTCGACATCGGGGAAATAGTGCTCGCGGTTGAGGTAGATCTCCGCAGCGGCGATGAACTCACTGTAGAAATTGCGCGAGGCGAAGCCGAAGGTTCGCGATTGATACTTCTCCACGATAGTGCCGAAGTCTCGTGTCCCGAGCCGACGGACGGCTCGTTTCATGCCGTTGCGGCCGTGGTTGTAGGCGGTGATGGCGAGAGGCCAGGTCTGGAGGGCCTCGTAGTTCTCGGACAGCAGGGTCGCCGCGCCCTCGGTGGCGCGCAGAGGGTCGAAGCGCTCGTCGTATTCCAGATCCATGGTGAGATACGAACGAGCCGTGGAGGGCATGAACTGCCAGATTCCTCCCGCGGCCACCGAAGACCTGGCGTGCCACTGGAAGAGGGATTCCACGAACGGAAGCCGGGTGAGATCGAGGGGTAGGTCCCTGGCGGCGAAGATCTCTTCCATGGTGGGCATGTAAATTCCGGACCGCTCGATGCCTTCGGCGAATCGGTTGCGCAGGCAGGTCTGGGTGCGGAGCCGATTGGCGGCGGCGGAATATTTGCGGCGATCACCGGGCACCGAGTCGAAGAGCTGCTCGACCCGTTCCTGGTCGCGCGGATAGGCCTTCGAGGCCTTGCCGGCGGCCAGGCTCGAGAGAATGCTGCGGTACTTCTCTCGAGCCTTGCGGATCTCGGTGCGTTTCACCAGGCTGCGCTTGCCCGGCGAGGGCTCGTTTTCTTCGAGGTCGCTGAAATCGAGGGCCGCGTAGACCACCTGGAGATATTTCTCGTCGTGAAGGAGCACCACGGAGTTGTCGTATTCGGTGTAGACTTTGGTCCAGAAAACCACGTTGGCCGAGATCTCCGGAGGGACCGGAAAGAGCCGGCGGTCGAGGGTTTCCAGCGGCTGTGCCGCTGCGCCGGTGCTCATCGAGAGGGGAGCGCACAGAAGAGCACAGGCCAGGGCCAGCATCTGCACCGTCGGAATCCGTCTCTCGTCTTTCCTCATCGGGTTTCTTCCTCGAGCTCGACCGGCAGGGATTCTCGTAGAGCGTAGAATCCGTGCCGCGACTGGATGTAGATCTCTGCTTCGCAAGTCTCTGAGGGTAGAGAGCTGCAAAGGCCTCGATGGTTTCGTTCACTACGGCTCCCAAGGTGGTTTGACGCCCCGATGGGAGTTCGGCAAGTATAGCTCGAAAGATCCGTCCGAAGACCCGGGTCCCCACCGCCGGATCCAGACAACGAAGGAGCTTCGAACATGACCGATATCGAAAATCGCGGCTACACCCACCCGGACGTCCTGGTCTCTACCGACTGGGTGGCCGCGCACCTGGACGACCCCTCGATCCGTATCGTCGAATCGAACGAGGATCCCCTCGTCTATCCCTCCGGGCACATCCCGGGCGCCGTGGAGGTCGACTGGACCCGCGATCTCAATCACCAGGTGCGCCGGGACTACCTCGATCGCGAAGGTTTCGAGAGCCTGGCTCGCCGCCTCGGCATCACCCCCGACACCACGGTGGTCTTCTACGGTGACAAGAACAACTGGTGGGCCTGCTACGCCTTCTGGGTCTTCCGACTCTTCGGCCACGCCAAGACCAAGATCATGGACGGTGGCCGGCTGAAGTGGGAGAAAGAGCAGCGGGAGACGACCCGCGAGGTGCCGAGCTACCCCGCCAGCGACTACCAGGCTCCGGAGCGCGACGATTCCGAGATCCGCGCCTTCCGGGACCAGGTGCTGGCCCACGTCGATGCCGGGCTTCCCCTGGTCGACGTGCGCAGCCCCGAGGAGTACTCGGGCGAGCGCATGCACATGCCCGACTACCCGAACGAGGGAGCGCTGCGCGGTGGCCACATCCCCGGCGCCCACAGCGTGCCCTGGGCCCGAGCGGTAGACCCGTCCGACGGTACCTTTCTGGCGGCGTCGGACCTGCGGGACATCTACGAGAAGGAGAAGGGCCTCTCGGCGAACGACGACATCATCGCCTACTGCCGGATCGGCGAGCGCAGCAGCCACACCTGGTTCGTGCTGACCCATCTCCTGGGATACGAGAAGGTGCGCAACTACGACGGCAGCTGGACCGAGTGGGGCAACCTGGTAGGTGTCCCGATCGAGAAATGAGGCGAGTCGATGCCAGGTTATCCTGAGCGACTCGAAGACCTGGTCGGCCTCCTGCGGGGGCTCGACCGAGCGTCTCGAATCGATTTCCTGATCTCCATCGCCGATCGTTTCGAGGAAGTTCCCGAGCGCATCGCGACCCGCCCCTTCTCGGACGAGCACAAGGTTCCGGCCTGCGAGTCGGAGGCCTATCTCTGGGCCGAGCGCCTCGAGAGTGGCGGTCTCAAGTTCCATTTCGCGGTGGAGAATCCCCAGGGGATCTCGGCCAGAGCGATGGCGGTGATTCTCGACGAAGGGCTCTCCGGCGAGGTGCCGGAGGCCGTGGCCGCAATCGACGGCGAGATCGTGTACGAGGTCTTCGGCCGAGAGCTGTCGATGGGTAAGAGCATGGGGCTGATGGGCATGGTCTCGATGGTGCAGAACTCGGCCCGCAAGCTGGTCGGTGGAGCGTCGGAGGCCGGAGCGTGAGCCTCGTGGGCAAGACGGCCCTGGTCTCCGGCGGCTCGGGAGGTATCGGCCGGGCGATCTGCGGAGAGCTCGCCCGTCGCGGGGCCCGGGTCTTCGTGCACTACCACCGCGGAGCCGCCCGCGCCCGCGAGGTGGTGGAGGAGCTGCCCGATGCCGCCGCGGGGCCCCACCGGGAGCTGGCGGCCGACCTGCGGGATCCCGAGGCCGTGGAGGCGCTGCTCGACGCGGTGGTCGCCGAGGCCGGGGGGCTGCAGATCCTGGTCAACAATGCCGGGATCTTCGAGCGTCACCCTCCGAACGAGGTCGACTTCGAAACCTGGCAGGAGGTCTGGAACCGGACCCTCGCGATCAATCTGACCGGTCCGGCCAACGCTTCGTTTTGCGCGGCTCGCCACATGCGGGCGGGCGGCGGCGGGAAGATCATCAACATCTCTTCGCGGGGAGCCTTCCGCGGGGAACCCGAGTGTCCGGCCTATGGGGCCAGCAAGGCGGGGATCAACGCCCTCAGCCAGTCCCTCGCCCTGGCGCTCGCACCCCACGGAATCTACGTCTACGCGGTGGCCCCGGGATTTGTAGAGACCGCCATGGCGCGGCCCTACATCACCGGTGAAATGGCCGATTCCATCCGTCGACAGAGTCCCCTGGGACGGGTCGCGACCCCGAGGGACGTGGCCTACTGGGTGGGCTGTCTGGCAGAGGACGAGGCCGACTTCGCAACCGGTGCCATCATGGATGTCAACGGAGCCTCCTACCTACGTTCATGAGGCTCCATCGGAAGCGCTCGGGGATCCGCGCAACGGAACCCCGGCCTCCGGTGCGTGGGGAAAGGTCTCCCGATGGGATGGTTCTTCGGTCGGCGAAAGCCGCAAGGTATACAACCCTCTTCTCTCGAGCTGGAGGACGGAAGCCATCCGTCTCCCGGTCTCGAGGTGCTCTGGGCCACATTGCGCCGGAGCCCACCCCGGGCGATTCTCGATCTCGGCGCTTCGTCGACCGAGAATCTCCGGTTCCTCTCGACCTTCACCGACAACCTGGCGATCATCGATCTCTTCCGCGGGGCACGGGAGGCCGATGGGGCTCGTGCCTCGGTTTTTTCCTTCGACTCCGAGATCATGGACTCCCTGCCCGCTGGCGGAGAGAAATTCGATGTCGTGTTGCTCTGGGATCTTCTGCACTACTTCGATCGTTCCACCTTCCACCGCTTCGAAGAACGGCTGGTGACCCTCTGTCATCCCCGGACCCTCGTGCATCTGCTGGCCGCCAACCATGCCGAGGTTCCGCTCACGCCGATGCGTTTCAAGCTCGAAGAGCAAGATTCGTTGTGTTACTCGGTACCGGTGGGGGAGCGAGCGCCCGGCGCCCGGCTGACGACACGAGAGGTGGAGATCCGACTCTCCCGCTTCGATCCCTGGCGCATGTTCCAGTTGCGCAACGGCCTGCAGGAGTTCCTGTTCCGGCTGGAGCCCGGCGACGACCAGCCGCTTCCGGAGCGGTCGGTCTCCGCAGACGCAGGCCCGGGCTCACACTCTCGGCAAGCCATGGCCGTGGAGACTCCAGGCCCGGCTCCCGAGGCCCCGGAGCTGCCGGACGCTCCACCCGAGACCGAGCCGGTGGCCGAAGAGGCTTCGACGACCCCCGAGCCGGAGCCGAAGCCCGAGGCGGAGCCGGAGGAGAGCTCTACCGAGAGTCCGGGTCCGCAGCCGAATCGTCGTCGTCGAAAGCGCCCTAGAGGGCGAGGCGGGCGATGAACGGATATTCCAGATTTCCCAGATAGAGAAACCCCGCGACCTCTTCGACGGAGGTGACCTGGGGAATGGTGTCTCCGCCGGGATCGTGCAGGCTCTGCCGGAGGGTGCCCGATTCGTCGGCCGCCAGCACGAGGCCGTAGCGGGCCGCCTTCGGCCACAGAGACGCGGGCAGCTTCGACAGCGCCCGCTTGGCCAGCGCAGAGGGGTGCAGAGTGTCCATGACCGGATTGCGTACGGTGAAGCAAGCAATCCAGAAAGTGCCTCTGCGGTTGCTGGAGATACCGTCGGGAAAACAGGGCAGGTTGTCGAGGAAGACGTCGGAGGTTCCGGCTCTGGGACCCTGCAACCAGTAGCGGGTCACGCGATAGCGAAAGGTCTCGTTCACCAGCACGAAGTCTTCGTTCCGGGACAGTGCGATGCCGTTGGCGAAATGCAGATCCGAGAGCAGGGTGTCGACGAGGCCGGTGTCCGGAGAGTAGCTCATCAGGCGGCCATAGGGGCGGCTCTCCAGCAGATCGAGCAGGTAGTCCCGCCGTTTCCAGCTGGCGTCGGAGAAATAGATCGTGCCGTCGCTGGCGATGTCGAGGTCATCGGTAAAGCGAAAGGGCCGGCCCCGGGTTTCGGTCGCCAATACGGTTTGTTCGCCCCGGGGCGAGATCGACAGCAAACCGCGGTCGGCGTCGGCCACCAGGAGCTGTCCCTCGGCGCCGAAATGCAGCCCCAGCGGCCGACCGCCGGTTTCGGCGAAGGTCTCGAGCCGCCAGCTGCCGGACCCGTCGTCCGTGAGGCGGACGATCTTGCCGTCGAGCGTGCCGCCGTAGATCCGGCCCGCGGAATCGACGGCGATGTCCTCGGGCCCGACCACTTCTCCCTCGACCAGGATCTCGGCTCGGGTGAGCGCCGCATTCGGTTGCAGCACCCCTTCGAGCGCGGGAGCCTCGGGGGGTGTGTAGGCGAGGGGAGCGATGCTCGCGGGTCCCAGGAGGAGCCAGGCTCCCGCGAGCAGGAGAAAGAAGAGCAGCAGAAAGAGCCGGCGCTTCAGGAAGATGGGCATGGGACCTCCGGGGTCGTTCCATTCGGTGTCTGCGATGGTATCGTTTCTCTTCGCCGACGTCTCTCCCGGCGGTCCAAGACACCGGATCGCCGGCTCGGATCGAGAGTCGATCGACGAACTGAACGCAAGAGCGATGTTGCATGAGTGATTTCGATCGAGAAGGTGGAGTCGAAACCCGGAAACGGCGGAAGACCAAGCCGCCACGCCGGTTCAAGGTGCTGCTGCACAACGACGACTACACGACCCAGGAATTCGTGGTGGAAATCCTCATGCGGTTTTTCCGCAAAGCGCATGCGGAAGCCATACAGATCATGCTGCAAGTGCATTACCGAGGGCTCGGAGTCGCGGGGGTCTACACCCGGGAGGTGGCGGAGACCAAGGTCGCCGAGGTGACCGACGAAGCGCGCACGCAGGGAATGCCCTTGTTGCTCACTCTCGAAGAAGAATGAGATGGCTGTGAAGTTTTCCGAAGATCTGCAAATCTGCCTGACCGTAGCGGTGACCGAGGCGGCCCATCTGCGCCACGAGTACGCCGGCCTCGAGCACCTTCTCTACGCCCTGACCCTCGACGCCGCCACCGCCGAGGTGTTGCGTCAGTCGGGGGCCGACGTTTCCGCCCTGAAAAAGCGCTTGCAGGACTTCCTGCACGACGAGGTGGAGACCACGGGAGGAGGCCTGCTCGAGGAGCCCAAGGTCTCCTTGGGGTTCCAGCGCGTCCTGGCTCGGGCCCAGGCCCACGTCGAGGGGAGCGGCAAAGACGAAGTGGTGGGCGCAGACCTGCTGGTGGCCATCTTCTACGAGTCGGACTCCTTCGCCGTGCACTTTCTCGAAGAACAGGAGGTCACCCGGCTCGATGTGGTGAGCTTCCTCTCCCACGGAGTCTCGCGACGCACCGACGGGCAGGGGGGATTTGCTCTCCCCGCCGGGGAAGAGGACGAAGAAGGGGAAATGAGGGATCCCCGGGAGGGGCTCGAGTCCTTCACCCAGAACCTGGTGGAGCTTGCCCGCAAAGGCAAGATCGATCCTCTGATCGGGCGCCAGAAGGAGATTCTCCGCACGCTGCACATCCTGCAGCGGCGGCGCAAGAACAACCCGATCTACGTCGGAGACCCCGGCGTCGGCAAGACCGCCCTGGTCGAGGGCCTCGCCCTCAAGATCGCCCAGGGCGAGGTGCCGGAGCGTTTCCGGCAGACGCAGGTCTTCCGGCTCGACCTGGGCTCTCTGCTCGCGGGTACGCGCTATCGCGGAGATTTCGAGAATCGCCTGAAGGCGGTGCTCAAGGCCCTGGAGCAGGAAGAGCAGCCGATCCTCTTCATCGACGAGATCCACAATCTGGTCGGAGCCGGCTCTGCCGGTCGCGGCACGATGGACGCCTCGAACCTTCTCAAACCGGCCCTCCAGGACGGCTACCTGCGCTGTATCGGCGCCACCACCTGGGAAGAATACCGCCAGAGCTTCCAGCGCGACCAGGCCTTGTCGCGGCGGTTCCAGAAGGTGGAGGTCGAGGAGCCGAGCGAAGAGGAGACGGTAAAGATCTTTCTCGGCCTGCGGGAACGCTACGAGGAGCATCACAGCGTGCGCTACACCAAGCCGGCCATCCGTGCCGCTGCCGAGCTGGCCTCGAGGTACCTGCGCGACCGCAAGCTTCCCGACAAGGCCATCGACCTGCTGGACGAGGCGGGGGCCGCAGTGGCGCTCCAGGGCAAGAAACTGGTGAGCGTAGGCGAGCTCGAATCGGTGCTGGCGACCATGGCCCAGGTGCCCGAGCGGCGGGTCAAGGGAGGCGACCGCGAGCGGTTGCAGCTCCTCGAGAGCGAGCTCAAACGGGTGGTCTTCGGACAGAACGAGGCCATCGAGCGCCTGGTGAGCGCCATCAAGATGGCGCGGGCCGGCTTGCGGGATCCTCAGAAGCCGATCGGCTCCTTCCTGCTCACCGGCCCCACCGGAGTCGGCAAGACCGAGGTGGCCAAGCAGCTCGCCGAGATCATGGGCATCCAGTTCCTGCGCTTCGACATGAGCGAATACATGGAACGGCACAGCGTCTCGCGGCTGGTCGGGGCGCCGCCCGGTTATGTCGGCTACGACCGTGGGGGGCTGCTCACCGAGGCGGTGAGCAAGAATCCCCACGCGGTGCTGCTGCTCGACGAGATCGAGAAGGCGCACGGCGACGTGTTCAACATCCTGCTCCAGATCATGGACCACGGCACCCTCACCGATACCAACGGCAAGCTGGCGGACTTCCGCCAGGTGATCCTGCTCATGACCTCCAACGTGGGGGCTCGCGAGATGGCGTCGCGAGCGGTGGGTTTCGGTGGCGAGGAGGGGGGCCCGCGCCAGGCCGATGGGGACAAGGCGGTGGAGCAGCTGTTCAGCCCCGAGTTCCGCAACCGCCTCGATGCTCGACTGGGATTCAACCCGCTCCTGCCGGAGGTCATGGAGAAGATCGTCGACAAATTCGTCGCCGAGCTACAGGTACAGCTGCGGGCGAAGAAGGTGAAGCTCGGACTGAGCGACGAAGGCCGATCTCTCCTCGCCGAGCTCGGCTACGACCCGACCTTCGGAGCCCGGCCCCTGGCCCGGGTGCTGGAGGAGAAGGTGAAACGTCCGCTCACCGAAGAGCTCCTCTTCGGTCGCCTGGAGTCCGGCGGCGAGGTGACCATCCAACGCCGGGGCGAAGAGCTGGTGCTGGAGTTCGCCGGAGAGGACGAAGGATGAGCCACGAGCAACAGGTGGCACGAGTCCGCGAGTATCTGGAAGATCTCCAGCAGCGCATCTGCAGCGGTCTGGAGGCCGTCGACGGCAAGGTTCGCTTCAGCGGGCCGGAGCTGCCCGGAGAGCGGGGCGGGTTGGCTCGGCCACGGGTGCTGAGCGAGGGGCCGGTGATCGAGAAGGCGGCGGTGAACTTCTCCCACACCTCCGGCGAAAAGCTGCCGCCCACCGCCACGGAGCGTTACCCCCACCTGGCCGGCGGGTGCTACGAGGCGGTCTCGGTCTCGCTGATCGTGCATCCCCGCAATCCCTACGCTCCCACCACCCATGCCAACTTTCGTCATTTCTCGGCCGTTGCCGAGGGGGAGGAGCCGGTCTGGTGGTTCGGAGGAGGGTTCGACCTGACCCCGTTCTACGGCTTCGAGGAAGACGCCCGACACTGGCACCGGACCGCAAAGGCGGCCTGCGATCCTTTCGGCGAAGAGCTCTACCCGAAGTACAAGGCGTGGTGTGATCGGTACTTCCATCTCCACCACCGGGGGGAGGCGAGGGGGATCGGCGGCCTTTTCTTCGACGACCTCAAAGAGCCCGACTTCGAGCACTGCTTCGCCTTCGTGCGCAGCGCCGGAGATCATTTTCTGCCCGCCTATCTGCCGATCCTCGAACGTCGCCACCGCCAGGAGCACGGCGAGCGAGAGCGCCATTTCCAGCTCCTGCGGCGCGGCCGCTACGTCGAGTTCAACCTGCTCTACGATCGCGGCACCCGCTTCGGTCTCGAGGCCAGCGGCCGGGTGGAGTCGATCCTCGCCTCCATGCCGCCCCTCGTGCGCTGGCACTACGACTGGCAGCCCGAGCCCGGGTCCCGCGAGGCCGAGCTCGAAGCCTTCCTCCAGCCACGGGACTGGCTCGCCGAGGGCTGAGGGCGCGTCGGCCGCGCGTCGGGCCGAGCGCCTTCGACTCGAATCAGAGGTAACCGAGCGCCTCGAGCTGTTTTCGCAGCTCCGGATCGGATTCGGCCGGAGAGGCGCCGTGCTCCTGGACCCCTCCGTTCCAGCGCACCACGAAGCCGGTCTCGAGGTCGTCGGTGGGCTCGGGTGCGAATCGCCACCGGCTGCCGTCGAAGGCCAGGGCATGGCTCTCGCCGAGGTTTCGCACGTCGAAGGTTTCGTCGAAGGCGAAGGACTCGCCCTCTCGCTCGAGCGCCCCTTCGAGCCGCAGATGGCGCCCGAAGACTTTTTCGAAATGCAGGGTGAAGGCCTTGCCGGGCGGCAGGTCGAAAGTGGCATGCTCCATCTCGACCCATTGCAGGCAGTCGCAGTCGAGATCGTGGGACTTGGTGCCCACCGGGCGCACCATCGGCCCCCGGATCGAGCCGTTGAGGCGTCCGGTTCCGGAGTTCTGCAAGCGCAGCCGCAGCCCGACCGCGGCCTGCTCGAAGTACTCTGCTGCTCGCTGGTGCCAGGCGTCGGCTTCCGCCGTGTGCAGAGGCGTCGACTCGGTCGGATCCCGGCCGAGATCGAAGACCTGGTGTCGTCCGGTGCTGGGGGCGCGGGCACTCGACCGCCAGGCGTTGTTGTCGAGCATCACCTTGAGCTGGTCGTTGTAGCGTAGGGAGAGGCCACGATTGGCGGCGGCGGAGTAGCTCCAGGCGTCTGCCGGGATGTCGGTCGGTCGCCCGGCCAGCAGATCCACCAGAGAGACGCCATCCAGCCCGGGGGGAAGGTCCAGGCCCAGCCAGTCGAGCAGAGTCGGCACGAGATCGACCGAGCGGACCTGCTGTCCGAGGCGCCGACCTCGACCGAGACCGTCGGGAAGGGCGAGGATCAGGGGGACGAGCAGAGTGTGGTCGTAGAGCTCGACATGGCCTGCGGAGCCGCCTTCGAGCAGGGCCTCTCCATGATCGGACGTCAGGATCACCGCCGTACGCCGATCGAGCCCGAGCTCCCGCATCCCTTCGAGCAGACGGCCGATCTCGAAATCGGCATGGGCCACATTGCTGTCGTAGAAGGCGTCGATCAGGTCGCGATCGTTCTCGTCGAGAGGGGTCTTGTCCGGACCTTGCCGGAGCACGAATCGATTCACTTGCCGAAACCCCTGCTCTGGCGAATTGGCGGGCGACTCGAGGGCGATCCGACCACTCACCTTCCCGAGCTCGGGAGCCAGCTGCGAGAAGTAGGGCTGGCGGGCAGGGTAGGGGTCGTGTACGTCGTAGGTGTGGAGAAAGAAGAAAAAGGGCCGCTCTCCCTGGTCGGCCATGAAGTCCAGGGCACGATCGACCCCGGTGGCCAGCTCACGCTCGGAGCGTCCCCGATCGGGCCAGTAGGCATAGCTGTCGAACCCGGCCGAGAAGCCGTAACGAGGATGCATATACGCACCTCCGGTGACCGCGGCGGTGGCGTAGCCTTCTCGCTGCAGGATCTCGGCCAGGAAGCGTGGGGGCGCTGCTCCGGGCTGGTCGAGGTCCGGGCGACGCCGGCCCACGTCGTGATTGATCCCGTGGCGCAGCGCATTGATTCCGGTCAACATCGAGACGTGGGAGGGCAGGGTCCAGGGCGCGGCGGCCACCGCATGTTCGAAGACCGCTGCTCCCCGGCTCCAGGCATCGATCCGAGGCGACGTCGGCCGATCGTATCCGTACACCGAGAGGCGATCGGCTCGCAGGGTAT
>CAZMEL010000251.1:0-3225 GCA_964565225.1 uncultured Thermoanaerobaculia bacterium
CCAGAGTGCCCAGTCCCAGCCCTTCGGACGGGACGACGTCGAACGGGCCTTCGAAAAGGAGGTCGAAGCATGGAACCTTTGATTGGCGTCGACGTCGGCAAGAAACACGACCCCACGGCCCTCTGCGTCGCAGAGCCCAGACTCCGCTCTCACGGCGGCCGGCAAGCTTGGCACTTCCTGATCCGACACCTCGAACGAGTCCCCCTCGACACTCCCTATCCTCGAGTCGCCCGGAGAATCGAAGCCGTCCGCCGCGGCGTGGCCTACCGAGCCCGGCGGTCGCCGATCACCTACATCGACGCCACAGGAGTCGGTACCCCGGTCCTCGATCTGCTACGAGCCGAGGCGCACGCCAACGGCGAAATCGTCGAGGTCCAGTTCGTCCACGGCCGCAGGCGCCAAGTGCTGGATGGCTCCGTACGTCTCGGCAAACGCTTCCTCGTCAACCGCCTTCAGGCTCTCGTCCAGGCCCGACGGATCCACCTACCCTCCGGCCCCGAAGCAATCGCTCTCGCCCACGAGCTACTCGACTACGAAATCCGCGTCGACGAAGCCGGACGAGACCGCTACGGAGCCTTCCGATCCGGCACCCATGACGATCTCGTCACCGCGCTCGGACTCGCGGTGCAGGTCGATCCGGACGATCCTCAGCGCTGACAGCAATCAAAGCAAGCCTAGTCTCTGTGGTACTCTTCGAGGGATTCGGAGGTACCTATGACGATTACACTCCAGCTCTCCGCAGAACAAGAACGACGCCTCACCGAAAGTGCCGCGAGGCAGGACGAAGAGGCCTTGCGCTCTGTGCTGATCCAGGCCGTCGAGTCCACCGTCAAGAACCTGCTGAAGCCCCACCGGCAACCCGATCCACAAGCTCGCCGGGCCCTGCTCGAAGAGCTCACCGAAGAATTCGCCGATCTCCCCGCTCTGCCCGAAGAAGCGATCTCTCGAGCGGGAATCTACCGCGAGCATCCCTGAGCCCTATTGCCCTACCTGATCGATACCAACGTCCTGCTGCGCCTGGTCGCACGAGCCGAACCCCTACACCCAGTGGCCGTGTCAGCGATCCACCGGTTACAAGACCGCGGCGAAGAGCTCTTCACGACCGGCCAGAACTTCATCGAGCTGTGGAACGTCGTCACCCGTCCAAGCGCCGCCAACGGCCTGGAACAGGCTCCGCAAGTCGCCGCCCGAATGCTTTTGAAGCTCGAAGCGGCATTCCCCCGGCTCGACGAGCCGTGGAATGTCTATGACATCTGGCGAGACCTGGCGATACGGTTCGCGATAACGGGCGTAAAGGTCCACGACACGCGGCTGGTCGCCGTCATGCTCGCCAACGACGTGGCAGACATCCTGACTTTCAATACCCGCGACTTCCGACGCTTCCACGAATTGGAAGTGCGGGCTCACGATCCCAGAGCCATCTGATTTCGCGCCCAACCAGAGGTGGGAAGGCGGCACTGCGCTTGCCTTCTGGCCACCCAGCGCAATCAAACCGAGCGCGCGGACCAGCGTGAGATTCGGCCATCGGAAGCGAGGCTCGCTCAGCCCCATATTCTCGGCAAATTTCGGTCCGCTGACCTCCTGAATTCACCTCCAAGAACGACCAAAGTAGCAACGATTTCTCTCAACACAAATTGGGCCAATAAATCGCCGAATTATTGGCCCACGGGCCTTTCAATCGAAAAATACCGAAAAATACCGAAAAACCGCCGATTCGGGGCCAGGCCGAGAATTCCCCTAAAATGCTCCTCGACAGACACTTACATCGATTTCGGATGGCATCCCATTTTTCGGTTCCCAGATTCGTTTCGTTATTTTTCGGTATTTTTCGATTGGGAATTTGGGGCCCATTCTGGGCCCCCGATCCGGGGACAGCAGCCACCGTTTTGCTTGGGATTTGCTCAAGAGCCAGGAACCCCGCGGGCCAGGTTCGGCAAGCGATGTGGGGCCAAACGAATCCCAGAATCTGCCGTCCTGACCTTCGGGTCCTAGTCCCAGACCCGAACCCCCTACCCCAGCCTGATCCTGCCCGTTCTGTGCTGCTCAAAGTCATTGGCGGTCAATCGTTTCGGGGACCTGGCTGGCTGCCCTGGGTCCCTTGCCTACCCTGGTTTCCGGTCCGGTTGTTTGCTTCTGGGTTGCTCAGACACGGAGATATTTTGCCCCTCGGGGCAGAGGGGCCGCCTGGTCTTCCTGGCTACCGGGAGCGGTCCACAGACCTCGCGACCCTCTATAATCAGAGCGGTTGGCGGAATTGACGAGGGTTGGAATCTCAGCGAGAGGAAGTAGGTCCGCTCGTCACCTCAATACGAAATCGCATATCTTTAAAGAGTCTGGAGGCACTGAATGGCAACGACAATCCAATACGAGCTGCCGGCCGAGGCCTTCTCGGCGCTCCGGATGGCTCCGGAAGACTTCGCGCGAGAGATGAAACTCGCGGCCTGCGTCCAGTGGTATCGCCAGGGGATCTTGTCCCAGAGCAAGGCGTCTGAGATCGCGGGGCTGAGCCGGTCTGGATTCCTCGCCGAGCTGAGCCGGCGGAAAGAGCCGATCTTGCAGGTCACGGAGGATGATCTGGCCAGGGAGCTGGAGCACATCCGTGAAGCTCGTTGTTAATGCTTCTCCGCTCATCCTGTTGGCCGCCGCGGACCAACTCCCTCTGCTGCGAGAGCTCGCCGATGAGGTCGTGGTCCCGGCAGCGGTTCTGGATGAACTGGATGCTGGAGAGTTGCGAGATCAAGCCGCCGCCGGCATTCGGGCTGCCGATTGGGTGGCTCTCGGTGAGCCTCTACCTGTTGCTCCGGCTATCGCCGCCTGGGATCTCGGAGCCGGAGAAACTGCGGTCTTGAGCTGGGCCAAAGAACAGGCCGGCTTCACCTGCGTCCTCGACGATAGAGCCGCACGTAACTGCGCCCGTGTTATCGGCCTTCCCTGTGTTGGCACTCTCGGTCTCGTTCTCGCGGCCAAGGAAGCCGGTCTTCTGCCTGCAGCACGACCGGTCCTGGAAGAGATGATGGGCGCTGGCTTCTACTTGGCGGGCGAGATCCTGGAGCGATCCCTGCGCGGGGCCGGCGAGTAAGAGCGGCGTTGGTGCACGAAGCCAAGCGGGACAGAACTTGGCCTCGGACTCGAAGACCCTCGCGGCGAGGATCTTGCGGCTCCAAACATCCAAGAACAGGTAGAAGCAAACAACCGGACCGGAAACCAGGGTAGGCAAGGGACCCA
>CAZMEL010000251.1:3235-11769 GCA_964565225.1 uncultured Thermoanaerobaculia bacterium
GCACACGGCTCGGCAGGTAGGTGATGTCCCAAGAGGATACCGGCTCGAGACAGGGCGCGGCTCACGATCGAGCTCACTGTGGCAGGGCCAGCCAACTCGCGATGCGGGCGGCGCAGACCCCCAAGTCCTTTTTTTACCTGCACATACTCCTGGCTGATCTCCGCGATCACCTCGTTCTTCCGACCCACTTCTTGCTCCAGGGTATCGATCTTCTGCCGCAGTTTCCGCTCCTCAGAGCGCACCTGCTGGCCGTTGAAGGCCGCGGACCCGTTCTCGAAGAGCTGTTCCTGCCAACGGTAGAACAAGCTCGGGGAAATCCTCGCTGGCCAAGAGGGTCTTGAGCTCTAAGGACTCGGTTTCCGATGCTGGGGCCAAAGCCTCGGAAGCATCCGCGGGCTCGGGGCTCGTCAGGCCGAAGGCAGGCACGGTTCCCCAGCCTCGAGGCTGGGAGGCAGGTCGTAGAGAAAGGCACGGAGTGGGTGATGGATGGTGAGTCCGCCGAGGGCTTCGAAAGAGGTGGTTCCTCTAGGGCCCAGGCGCCATACGACACGTTGATCGGATGTCATGTGTTGAATCGGATGTTCGGTTGGATCGGCCGATCTCTGTCCGGCGTAGACGGAGCGGGAAAGGGCCGAGTGCAGCTACGCTCGAATTCGTGCACCAAAGCCCCTACCTGGGGGCACTTCGCGTCGCGGGATTTGAGATAGGTATTCCCTGTCTTCTTGTCGTGCCAAGGCCGAAACGACGAGCAAGACTCCATGGCCGAGAAGATATGGACGAGTCCTGGGTGATCCTCGCGCTCGCGGAGAATCTCCTTGATCCGCTCTTCTTTGCGGAAGCTCAGGCGTCGAATGGAATCGATCTTGAGGCCAGACTCGCGAGCCAAGCGCTCCGCGTTGGCACGAATCTCATCGCGCAACGGTTCGGCGAATCGAGGGAAATCAAAGATTCGGATCTTTCGCCGCCGCAGTTCCCCAGTCATCGCGTCGGCGTAGGCCAATCTGCGGGATCATTGCTGGTGACCACCACCCAGTCGAAGCAAGACAACACACCCTGGATCTTGTCGGCATATCGCTCCGTCAACGCGGTCATGGCTACCTCCTCGCAAGTGGGGGAATGTCTGTCTGGACATCCTACCGCCAAGCCGAGCGGTCAACCTGTTTGGTTCCAGCAATGCCGGGTTAGGGTGAAACGCTGGCCGTGGGCTGCTAATCTCCAGAAAATACAGTGGAGGGCAGGTGAGACATGCAGGAGGATTCCACGACCCGTCAGCCGGACGCCAGACCCGAAGGAGACGAGGGGCGACGACGGCGCGTTCTGGCATTGACGGTGCTCAGCCATCCGCTGCCGGCGCGTATCGGCCAGCGGGCGTTCCTCAAGCCTCTAAAGAAGGGCGGTGCCGTGGAGTTGGGGCGTCGCGCCCCAGAATTCACGTCTCCCGACTCGCCGTGGGATCGGGAGCCCCTGGAGGATCCTTTCATCAGTCGTCAGCCCTGGTGCTTGGAACCTCGCCCGCATGGCGGCTTGACGCTATATCGCGCCAGTAGCACGACAGAGCTGAGGGTCGACGAAGAGCCGGTCGCCGAGCACCTCGATCTTGACACCGCCCGCCTCGACACCGGTGTTGTGCTGGAGCTCGCGGGTCGGGTGACCCTCTATCTGCATCGCCAAGAGGACCCGCCGAGGGCTCGCGTTGCGCATCATGATTCTCTGATCGGCGAGAGCGAAGCCCTCTATTCAGTTCGAGAGGCCATCGACCGGGTCGCCCACCTCGACGTGCCGGTGCTCCTGCGTGGCGAAACCGGCACCGGCAAAGAATTGGTAGCAAGCGCGCTACACCGCCGCAGCCGACGCCATGGGCGCCCCTTCTTGGCCGTCAACCTCGGAGCCCTGCCACCCTCCCTGGCGGCCGCCGAGCTGTTCGGCAACGTCAAGGGTGCATTCACCGGCGCCTCCCAAGCCCGCGCCGGCCTGTTCCGTGGGGCCGATGGCGGCACACTCTTCCTCGACGAAGTGGCGGAAGCGCCCGGCGAGGTGCAGGCCATGCTGCTGCGAGCCCTCGAAACCCAGCGCGTCATGACCGTTGGCTCGCACACGGAAGTGCCGGTGAATGTACGACTAATCGCCGCCACCGACGCCCAGCTGGAGCAGCGAGTGGAGCGTGGTCAACCTCTGTATCTCGGTTCGGAACGACTCGATCCAAATCGCCTGGTGTGGAGAGCAATACAAGCTCTCAAATGCCGCGGTGTACAGGCTGAGCGAAATCGGACTCCACGTGAATCTTTGGGCCTGCACTCGTCAAGACGACCCTCCAGACCCCCGCCTGGGGCGAGAGCTGAGGCGATCTGGCGCGGAGCTCTCGGCAATCCTTCGTGAGGAGACCGGCATCGACCTCGAAAGGCAAGAAGCGCTCCACCTCGAGATCGCCACGTCCTTGCCTTTACCCGAGGATCAGCAGCATCTTGCGTCGATCCCCTGGGAATGCGCTACGGGGCCAAATACGATACCAATCGCCTACAATCCTCAGTACCTGGTGCCCGAGTTGCCACTGGTGCTGCCGAGCACATCCTGCGCCGAGCCGCAAGCGTCGTCTTCCAGGTACTCGACGATCAGACCCACCAGGTCCAGCAGGCTCAGCCGCCGGGTGTGGCCGTCGACGATCACCGTCCCGCAGGACCGCACTGGTGCATGAATCGGCTTGACCCGTGTCACGGAACCATGCAGAATCGCCGTTAGTGAACACGAAGTTTGACGACCCCCTGAGTCCATCGGGCGTCGAGTTGGGCTGATCTCCGGCCGGCTACGGTAGTCGGCGGAGGTCAGCCTGATGCCGAGACGCCTGAGTCAGGAGGAGATCGTGACGATTCGAGTATTGGCCGAGAAGGGCCAGAATCATTGTGAGATCGCCCGCACGGTGGGCGTGACGGAGAGCACCGTGCGGTACCACTTGCGACGGGCGGAGGAAGGAGCGAAGGACGGCCGGGGAGGGAAGGCGGAGCGTGCGTCGACGTTGGCGGAGGTGATCGCCGACTGGCATGTGGATCGCGAGGGCGAGCCGCGGCCAGTCAATGTGATGGAGCTGTACGAGCACCTGGTCGAGGAGCACGAGTACCCGGGTTCGTACCAGTCGGTGCGTCGGTTCGTCCGACGCCACTATCCGAAACCTCGGCGTCGGACCTACCGACGGGTCGAGACGGTCCCAGGCGCCCAGAGTCAGACGGACTGGGGCGAGTTTCGCGGAGTGGATGTCGGCCAGGGTCCGGAGCCACTCTCGGTCTTCGTGATGAGTTTGTCTCATTCTCGGAAGACGGCGGCGGTGTGGAGCCGGAGCAAGGATCTGCTCAGCTGGTTGGCTTGCCACAATCGGGCCTTCGAGCGCCTGGCGGGCGTCGCGGCGGTGAATCGGATCGACAATGTAAAGACGGCGCTGGCCTCGGGGGCCGGCCCCTGGGGGACGATCCATCCCGCGTACCGCGCGTACTCCCAGACGGTGGGTTTCCACATCGATGCGTGTTTGCCTCGGGCTCCAGAGGCCAAGGGCAAGGTCGAGGCCAAGGTACGGCTCTCTCGCCTGCGGGTGGATCCGCGGCGCCGGTGTTTCGACAGTCTGGAGGAGCTGCAGCAGTGGACGGATCAGTGTCTCCAGACCTGGTCGACTCGGGCCCTGTGTCCGGCGACAGGCCTGACGATCGAGGAGAGCTGGCAGCAGGAGTTGGAGCGGCTGCGTCCACTGCCGATCCTGCCCGAGCCCTTCGACATCGCGGTGACTCGGCCGGTCCACAAGGACTGCATGGTGCGCTTCGAGGAGCGCAGCTACCCCGTGCCGTTCCAGTACGTGGGGCAACGGGTCGAGGTACGAGGCTGTGTCGGCAAGGTGCAGATCCTGGCCGAGGGTCAGCTCGTTCGCGAGTACGAGAGGCACACGGTCGAACGCATCCTGATCGATCCGAGCTGCTACGAGGGGGAGGCCACGGACCGGGTCACGCCTCCTCGGCCCCTGGGTAAGCTGGGACGCAAGCTCCAGGAGATCTACGAGCTGCCGGTCGAGCAGCGCCCGATGGACCTCTACGCCGCTCTGGCCGAGGCCGCACGATGAGTCCCCGCCAGGGCAAGGTGGATCTCGATGCCACTCGGGCCCAGCTCGAGCTGGCGGGCCTGGGACATGCTGCGGCCCGGCTCCCAGAGCTGGTCGAAACCGCAGCCAAGGACTCGATCTCGGCGCACGGTTTCCTCGACCGGCTGCTCTCGGCCGAGCTCGGGGAGCGTGAAGAGCGACGGATCAAGACCTCTCTGCGGCTCTCCGGCCTGCCGACGGGCCAGACCCTGGGCAACTTCGACTTCTCCTTCCAGCCTTCCATGGAGAAGAGCCGGATCGAAACCCTGGCGACCTGCGCCTGGATCCGCGAGCACGCCACGACCCTGATCGCCGGGCCGCCCGGCACGGGGAAGACCCACATCGCTGTGGCCCTGGGCGTAAAGGCGATCGAGAACGGCTTCTCCGTGGCGTTCTACCGGCTCGATGACCTGCTGCACGCCATGAAACGTGACGCCGAGCTGGCTCCCCCAGCGGCTGCGGCGCAAGAAGTACAACAACGTGTCGATGCTGATCATCGACGAGGTAGGATTTCAGCCCCTGTCTCGACCCGAAGCGAGTCTCTTCTTTCGCCTGGTGAGCTACCGCTATCAACGAGGGGCGACTCTGATCACGACCAACCTGTTATGCGGTGCACCGCATAATTTGTTTAATGCAGAGTCGCCTGTAATGCGGAGCCTCGGCTCTCGAGGCCCCGCTGGCGAATCATTCTGGTGGGGGTTCGCTCCGCATTATGTTGCGTGACGTCAAGGAGGCAATAAGCTTGTCGGTGGCCTTGAAACGGCCGGATCGCAGGCTCGGTGCGATCATCGCTTCGAGACTTTCGAGCTTTACTGAAGGATCCGCTCGCGTGTACATTTCTGTGGTTTGCATGTGGGCGTGCCCCAGCCAGAGTGACACCTTTCGCAGATCCTTGGTCGCCTCGAGCACGGTGAGAGCACAGGTATGACGCAGGACGTGAGGGGAGACTCTCTTTGAGGACAGTGACGGGCAATGCTTCGCAGCGGCCTGGGTGTGCTTCTCGAGGATGTACTCGAATCCCGACCGCGTCATAGGCTGGCCGCGAGCATTTAGAAACAGCTCTGGAACAGGCACTTTTCCCCTTACCGCCAACCAGGCTCGCAGGGCCGCCGTCGTGACTTTCCACAGGGGGAGACAGCGCTGTCTCCTGCCCTTGCCGTGTACGAGGATGCTGGCCTGCGGTTGAAGCTCGACGTCTTCGAGCCGCAGGTTGACGAGCTCTGAAACTCGCAGTCCTGCGGCAAAACACAGATGGAGCATCGCACGATCGCGGTTTCCACTCCGGTCGACGGGGCTTGGTGCATCGAGGATAGCCTGCATTTCCGCAGCGCTCAGGTGCTTGACGAGGCGGGTCTCGCTCTTTTTCGGTGGGATTGCCAGGATGCGGCGGATCTGTTCCAAGGCGGCAGGCTCGCGATACTCCATGAAGTGCATGAAGGACTTGATCGCGGCAAGCCGAACGTTTCTCGAGCTCGGGCCATTGTGGCGGACGGTCTCGAGGTAGTGAAGAAAGCGGACCACCAACGAGGCATCGATCTGCTCGAGGGCCAGCTGCGAGGGTGGGATCTCGAACTGGTCGCTGGCATACTCCAAGAGCATCTTGAAGGTGTATGCGTAGGAATCGACCGTGTGGGCGCTGGCGCCGCGTTCGGTGGGTAGGTGCTGTTGGAAGAAGCTCGTGATGTGTGGTGCGATCACAGTCATTCCTGCCCTCCCATCATGAAGCGCTCGGAACGCTCGGCGATGTCTACCAACAGCTCCGGGACCGCCTCTAGATACCAATAGGTGCTGGTGACGTTGGCGTGGCCGAGATAGGTCGACAAGGCCACCATGTGCTCGGTGATGGCATCGCGACCGTCAGGACACGTCTGCAGAGCTCGGACGGCGAAGGTGTGGCGCAGCGAGTGCGGTGTCGGGCGAGTACGCGGCTGATCTGGGAGGCCGATGGTGCAGGCGGCGACGCGGAAAGCGCTGGCTACATCGCCCAGCAGCAGAGGTTTGCGCCGCAGGGACACGAAGACGTGATCATCCTCCGGTGCATAGGGGGTAGCGCCGCTGGAGGTAAAGCTCGAGCCCAGCCCGGGCGCTCGGGTGTATGGGTACAAGTCGGCTCTTACGGAACTTCGATTCCCGAATCAACAGACCGTCAGGTGTGATGTCCTGCAGCCGGAGTCGGATCGCCTCCGAAACGCGTAGACCGGTACACGCGAGCAGTGCGAACAACGTGCTGTAGGTCGCTCGGCGAAGCGTCCGGTATCCCGCCCGTGATGCCGCGCCGACAAGTCGTACCACCTGCTCTCGAGACAGGATGTAGGGTACGCGGCGAGGTCGCCTCTCGGCACCGAAGAAGGACGGTGGGATCTCGTGGCGCTTATCCTCGGCGTGTAGATGTCGGCTACATCGAATGACTACTCCCAGTCGGCGAGCTCGTTGAGGAACCGAAGGGGCCAGACCGGCCCACTCGATCGCGATCTGTACACGTACGCGATGCTCTCCCTTCGCCTCTGAGAAAGCTGCGAAACTCTTCAGCTGCGCGGCCTCCGTGTCGAAGGAGAAGCCGGCAGCACGACGAAGCGCCACATACCCTGCGATAGCTTCGCTCAGCATGACGAGAGCTCCGGCCAGGGCTGCGCGATTCTCTGCAGCGATCGGATGTCCACTTTCGCGTAGATCTGCGTGGTCTCGATGGAGCGGTGCCGTAGGAGAGCCGCGATGTCCTGCAACGAAGCACCATGGCGAAGCATCGATGTCGCCACGGAATGGCGCAGCAAGTGCGCGGCACCTCGACTCGGTCGCGGCACCGCTGCTCGACGCAGTGCCCGGTCGACGATCGCCGACACGGCGCAGTGAGAGCGCAGTGCGCGGTACGGTGCACGGCAACGGACAAAGACGGCCTCGTCGTTGCTCCGAGGCCGCCCCTCTTGGAGATACGCGACCAGTGCTTGCCCGACTTCTCGAGTCAGAGGCAATCGCGTGTGGCGGTGGCCCTTTCCACAAACGTGAATCCATGCGCCTCTCCAGTCGAGGTCACACAGACGCAGGCCAACGATGTCGCCAGCCCGCAGCCCCAAGCGAGCCAGCAACAGCAGGATCGCGCGATCCCGCTGGCCCACCGGCGATGTCGGATCGCACGAGGCGATGACCCGTTCCACCTCGTCTTCTTGCAGGTACCGGGGAAGCGTGGCAAGCCGCCAGTGCGCCAAGACCGGGATGGCCGCATCCAGCCCGACGGCGCACTGGCCTTCCGCGATCAGGAAGCGGAGGAACATGCGAAGAGCGGTGGTCCGCGTCTTGGCAGCAGACAGACCGCGTTCTGCACTGCCGTCCATGACGAACTTGCGCAGGCTCCTTGCCTCGAAGTGACTCGGTTCACCTCCGAGTTTCTGCAACAATTCGCGGATGTGGATGCCGTAGTTGTACAGGGTTGCGTCGCTGGTGCCGCGCCGCTCTCGCATCCACTGACGAAAGGCCCTCAGCAAAGGCGGATCTTCAACCGTACTCTCGGAGGGCGCCTCGAGGACACCTGCCTGCCGCAGACACTTCAGAAACATCCGAGCGCCGCAACGCACGTCGAGGCGTGCGGACCGGCCGAAGTTTGGACATCGACATCGAGGAAGGTGACGATCGAACCGGTCGAGATGCTGGTCGTTCAGATCGTCCGCTGGAATACTCTTTCGAGCTGCCCAGAACACCAGGTGCTCAGCAGCCCGCAGATGCCTACGCGCCGTGATCTCAGCGTAGCCTGCTCGCGACAAAGCTCGCGCGAACTCATCAAACATCGGCCCCGAAGGCCCTTCATGGAGTGTACGAATCCGCGCCGGTGACTCGAAGAACTTCGACAGCATGACGTCCTCCTTTCAAGTGGGAAAGACGTCACGATAATGCGCTCCGATCCGAGGCTATCGGCCCGGATGAAGCCCCCCTCCCGAATCAGCTCCGCATTACAGGCGACTCTGCATTAAACAAAGCGGTGAAGGACTGGCCGGAGATCCTGGCCGGTGACGAGGCCATGGCCGCAGCCTTGCTCGACCGACTGCTGCACCATTGCCACGTCTTCAACATCAAGGGGCGGAGCTATCGCCTCCGCGACCTGGAGCGGATTCTGAAATGAGGGGCCGCCCGCCCCGCGCCCCGGAACCAGGGGATGGGCTATGGAAATGCCACCCTATGGAAGCCGTGGAAAGCTGCGCCCCCGGCCCCCCGCCCGCACCTTCCCACCGCTCCCACAGGGTTTGGAAAACGCTCCCCCGCCCCCCACCCGCGTTTCCCACATTCCCACAGCCCCGACGATTAGCCTGTGAATGACGGGAAACAAGAAGGAAGAGAAGAACCAGAACCCAGGGGGTCGTCAAACTTGTTGTTCACCAATGTCGTCATAGATTGTGTTCATTGACACTTCTCGCGCCGGAACCGAGCGAGC
>CAZMEL010000252.1:0-11742 GCA_964565225.1 uncultured Thermoanaerobaculia bacterium
GTGTAGCGCTCAAGAGGGTCTCTCCCTGGGGTTACGCGTCGTTGGGTCCGCCGATCCGCACCACTCGGGCCTTGAGCAGGCCGAAGGAGATCTCCTGGCCGGGCTCGAGGGTGATCTCCTGGAGAATCCTGGTGCCTTCGACAAAGGTCGAGTTCTTGCTGCCCTCGTCCCGCAGGGTGACCCGAACGTCGTCGACCCTCAGCAGGGCGTGGGCCCGCGAGAGGTGGGGGCTGGGGATCTGCAGATCTGCCTGGCGCCCGCGGCCGAGGACGTGGCGGCCCGGGAGGAGAGGATAGGTCTGCTTGCCACGCTCTTCGTCGACCTCGAGATAGAAGCGAGCGGTGCCGGCCCCGGCTGGCTCCGGGCGCCCGGGCACCTCGTCGGGCCGGATCGGGCGAGTGGGTGCCGGTGGTCTGGGGGCTGCCTCTCGGCCGGGCGGGGATGGGGGCTCGGGGACGACGCTTTCCTTGCGCAGCAGGGTGGGCAGGGGAATCGGCAGGCGTTCGAAGATCGTCTGCTCGGTCTTGTCGGCCGAGCCCGTGTCGGGGCCGTCCTGCAAGCTGCCGGGAATCGGCACCGGCAGCGACATGATCACCGTCTTCTCCACGGAATGGGCTCCATCGTCGCTGGTGGCGGCCCGGGTGCTCTCGGCCGGGCCCACGGCACCGCCGTGCCGGGCAGCGCAGCGGTCGAGATCCTGGAACACCATGTGGTACCTCTCGGCGAGGGTGATCAGGTGCAGGTGGCCGAGGCGCTGGGGCTCCCGCAGCCGGGTGCCGTCGAGCCGGGTGCCATTGGAGCTGCCGAGATCCTCGATCTCGTAGCTCTTCCACTGCGGATTCCAGCGGACCTTCAGGTGGTGGCTGGAGAGAACCTCGGGATGCAGCACCAGGGAGTTCTCGGTGCTACGCCCGAGGGTGGCCTCGGCTTCGAAGGTGTGGTCGACCTGGAGGTCGCCGACGGGGCAGTAGAGACGGGCTGGCACCGGGGGGCTCCTCGGTTCAGAGATCCTGGACGAGCAGCAGGTCGCCCTGGTGGTCGCCCGCGTGGGGGTGGAAGAGGTGGCAGGTGGAGCAGCTGTCGGCAGTGAGGCCGGGGCTGTGGCATTCCTGGCAGCTGGCGATTCGCGGCAGATTGTGGATCGCGGAACGGTCGAGCTCGGGAGGGATCTCCTCGCCCGAGACCGCCTCGAGGATCGGCAGCTGGCCATGGCAGTCGAGGCAGCGGCGCTGGATGATGTGGGAGCGGTGGTCGAACTCCGCCCGCTGCAGGGTGCTCTGGTCGGCATCGGCGCGGGCAAAGGTGAAATTCTCGAGAGTGTGGCACTGGGTGCAGGCGTTGGTGAGATCCGCCGCCAGCAGGTCGATCTCCTGGCGAATCTCGGGGTCGAGCTCGGCCGGCTGCTCGAAGGCGAGCAGGAGCTCGGTGGGATCGAACGGGGTCGACGGGTCGTCGAGCGCGTTCTCGATCTCGCCGAGCAGAGTCTCGATCCGCGCAAGGTCGGCCTGGACCTCGGGGCTGGCGGAGCCGCGCAGGCCTCGGGCGTATTCTTCGAGGGTGGCCAGGGCCTCGGCGTAGACCTCGACCTGGCGGTCTTCCGAGACCTCGGACGTGGTGACCAGCAGATCGGCCAGGCCGGCGTCGGGAAATACCCTCTGGCGGAGCTGCCGCAGATTGTGGAGCACCCAGGGGTCTTCGTGGTGCAGCGGGGTCTTGCTCACCAGCCGGCCTCCTCCGGCGAGGCGGAACTCGTTGGGATCGATGTAGAACGACCAGTCGGTGCCGGCGGCGCCGCTGGCCTGCACCGCTTCGAGAGTCTCGACACCGATCGAATCGGTGCCCGGAGCCGACACCGCCAGCCGGGGCGTCGCGACCCCGGCGTCGAGGTGGCAGGTGTCGCATTGGACGTCGAAATCGATGGCCAGGAAGCCGCGACCGGAGGGCTCGGGCTGGTGACAGTCGAGGCAGGCACGTTCGAGATCGGCGTAACCCCGGCTCTCCAGGATCTCGCGCACGTGGTGCCCGTGGGCGAAGGCGATGGCGTCGTCGTCGCCGTCCGGATCCGAGACGAAGGCGAACTCGGGATGGTCACCGGTGAAGTCCGATGGCTCGTGGCAGGTGGCGCAGACCTGGTCGGCCACTCGGGTGATGTCGGCCCTGCGGCCGCCGTGCTCGGTGTGGCACGTGGCGCAGGACATCTCGTGCTCCGAGGGCACGATCCTCTCGAAGTCGCCGGAGCGGTACACGTAGTGGGCGGCGAAGGTGTAGCGCCCGAGCTCGTCGCCGAGCTTCTCGTGGCAGGTGGAGCAGGCTTCGTTGGACACGGCCGAGAAGCCGGTGTGGCAGGAGGCGCAGTCCTGCTCGAGCACCGCGTGAGCCGACGACAGGGGGCCGCCCGAGAGCAGGGTCGAATTCCCGCGCAGGCCAGCGAGCCCGGCGAGGGCGGCGAAGGCGATACCGAGGGCGAGGCCGAGCCAGACCATCGGATTTCGCGACAGGGGACGCAGGTACCGGGCGGCCACCGGCAGGCCGGTGCGATCGAAGGTGCCCTTGCGGGATTTCTTCTCCGGGGTCATCGAGAAAGAGCTCCTGGGTCCACAGTCCGTCGTCGAAAGCGATCAGTAGTAGAGAACGGTTGCAATGTGGAGGATCACCAGCACCAGCAGCAGCACCGACGGTGGCACGTGCAGCCACAACCAGCTCCGCAGCGCCTGCTGCAGGGTGTAGTGGACATCGAGGTCGACCTTGGCCTGCATCAGGCTCTCCAGACCCTCGAGCCGCTCCTTCTCTTCGTCCGGGAGCAGCGCCCGCAGGTGCTCCAGGGGCTCGAGAGGTCGGGTCGAGGGACTGCCTCCGAGCAGCACCAGGGGGTCTCGGCGGGGCGCCGCGAGAGCCGGTGCCAGGCGGCTCTCGTAGAATACCCGCAGCGACGAGGGGTCGTTCGAAACCAGGGCTTCGGCCTTGTGGCGCAGATCGTCGACCAGCTCGGGAATGCGCTCGTAGAGCACCTCCAGGCCCGAGCGGGCGGTCAGCACACGCGGGATCGTCCGCTGCAGGGCGAGGCCCAGGCAGCCGGTGGCCACGGTCCAGATGGAGAGGAGCCACAACGCCCAGGACAACCAGCCGGCGGGCCAGCCGGGGCCGGCGTGCAGCATCATCGTCACCAGGAAGAGGGTGCCGGCCTGCAGGTGCCACAGCAGCCAGCGTCGGGCGTTGCCGAGGCGCCACCGCGACACCCGGGCCATCGCTCGCCGCCGGGCGCCGTAGAGGGCCGCGAAGACGAGCCAGGCGGTGGCCAGACCGCCGAAGACGAGGCCGATCGGGTCGCCCGAGTCGATCGGGCCGACCGCGAGCCGAACGCCGACCCACAGGGCGATCAGGGGAACCGCTACCACCAGCACGCGCCAGGCGGTGGGGGAGATCTTCACGCTTCGGATCATGATCGCGGCCGCCTCATTCCGGATCGTCGAGAGAATGGGTCAGGAGGCCGCGGATCTCGTCCACCGAGCCCACCCGGAAGGCACAGCCCTGGGGGCAGTTCGACACACAGGCCGGATCGTGGCCGGTGGACTGGCAGAGGTCACATTTGCTCGCCACCCGGCGATCCTCGCCCCGCAGAGAGGTGGGCACCATGTCGGCGGGCCAGGTCTCCCCGGTGTCGTGCATCACGATGGCGTCGTACGGGCAGTTGTTGGCGCAGGTCGCACAGCCGATGCAGACCTCGTCGGTGATGTCGATCACGCTCGAGGCGCCTGTCCGGTGGATGGCGCCGGTGGGGCAGCCCACGAGACACACCGGGTCGCGGCAGTGGTAGCAGGAGCGGGGTACCAGGAAGCTCTCGAGCTTCTCCCCCTCACGAATGAACCGCGGGCGCCCGCCGTGAGTGGCGGCGCAGGCGCGGACACAGTCGTCGCAGCGAGTGCAGCGGTCGAGGTCGATCATCAAGATGCTGTTGCCCTGCACCAGGCCGTTCTCGAGAGCGGTCTGGATGAATCCCGAGCGCCCGGGGTCGCGACGGCTGGCGCCGATCTCGCCGAGGCGATCGACCACCGACTGCCAGAGGGTCTCGCGCACCGCGGGCGACTCGGCCCACACCTGGCGCAGGGCCTCGGTGGGAATCTCGATCAGCTCCGCGAACTCCACCGAGCTGACCGAGACGTCGTAGCCGTCGATACCGTCGATCATCAGCTCCACCTCGCCGAGGGTCATGCCCTTCGAGAGGTAGGTCACCACCAGCTCGCCTTCGCCGTACCCCTGCCGCACCTTCAGGAATCCCGAACGCACCACGTAGAGAGCTTCGGCCTTTTCGCCCTCGTGTACCAGCTCTTCGCCGGGCTGGAGCGACACCAGCTGCACCCGTTTCTCGAGATACCGGAGCTGCTCTTCGCCCAGGCTCTGGAACAAGGGGGTCGAGAGCAGCAGCCGATGCAGGGCCCGTTCGCGATAGAGCTGGTCGAGGCGCTGCTTGAGGGCCTTCGAGCGCCGCTTGAGGGCGCGCAGGGCCGGGACCCGGATCTGCAGCAGCTGGCACTCTCCGCGGGTACGGGCGGTGACGCTCTGGGGCCAGCCGCTCATGGCGCCGATCTCGCCGAAGAGCTCCCCGGGGCCGAGACGGAGGCTCTGCCCCTGGTCGAGCTCGACGTCGAGATGGGCGAGAAAGCCGATGGTGTTCTCCTCCGCTCGCCGGGGGGGAGCGCCCGGGCTCGGCGTCGGGGCTCCGCTTTTTCGGCTCGGAGGCAGCACGACGGTGCCGGTAGCAACCGCCGCGATGTCGAAGCCGGAGGTGCGTTCGGCATCGAAGATCGGGCTCGCGGCCGGTACCTGGTAGCTGCCGCTGGCGGTGGCCGGATAGGAGACTTCCACCTCCCCCTCGAGCACGAAGAATGCGAGATCGATGTAGGTGCCCTGCTCGAAGAGCACCGCGTCGCCCTGCCAGCGGGCGAGGGAGAGATCGGGGCTGATGGACTCGAGAAATCGATCGTCGAGATCGTCGAAGAGGTCGATCCGGCGCAGGGCCTCCACCGAAGGTTTGTCGGAAAGGGCGAGAATTCCCGAGGTCCCCCCGAACGAGCTCCAGCGGTCCCGGTGCTGCTCCAGGCGGCGGAGCGAGGTCTGGCTCAGGTCGAGATCGCTGGTCGTCATGGGTCCTGCCCTGGATTTTCGGGGCTCCGCGGGGCGCGCCGCGGGCCGACGGTTCGGTAGAGCGCCTCCAGGCGCTGCTTGAGAAAGCTCAGGAGATCTTCGATCGAGGTTTCGGCATCGAATTCCGGGAATGCGGGGAGATCGAATTCGAGATCGGAGCCGGCATCGGAAGACGAGCCTACCCTCGACCCCCTGGTGGTCGACGCGCCGCGAGCCGGGCGCGGGGTCAGCACTCGCGGTCGCCGGGGCCCGGGAGCGGCGACGGTATCCTCGCTCGCGTCGGCGTCGGCCACCCCACCGGCTCCGGCGGCGCCGCTCCGGGTGGGGCGGGGCGCGAGACGAGCCCGGCGCACCTTCGGGACCGGCCCACGTTTCGCGAGCTGCGCCTGCCAGGTGGTCTGCAGGGCCGAGCGGCCTTCGAGCGGCTCTTCCCAGTGGCGCACGGAGGCCATGCCCTCGACGGGATCGAAATCGGCGCCGGTGGGGTGGCCCGAGGAGATCAGCCGTGGATCGGTCACGTAGTGACACGACGCGCAGTTGGTGATGCGGGTCTCGAGGTCGCGCAGGTTCGCCATGCCCAGCTGGAGCGCCTTCCGGAATCCCGGCCGTTGCCGGCCGAGGGACTTCTCGCCCTCCTGGTGCGGCTCGAGGAAGTCGGCGGCCGGACCGTGACAGCTCTGGCAGCTGACGCCATCCTGCACCTCGCGGCCCCGTCGGTTGCTGGCGGCGGTGCCGTGGCAGTCCATGCACAGGCTGTCGGCGCGGTTGATCTTCGAGGTGGAGAGGCCGTAGAGGCGGGCGATCTTGATCACCGCCGGGTCCCGGTCGAGGAAGGGGTCGATACTGGTGTAGTGGCGATCGTCGTACCACCAGGCGTGCTGGTCGCCGTGGCATTTCGAGCAGGCGGTGGCGGAGAGAGTGTCGTGGGCCGACCGCGGACGCAGGTGTGTACGTCTCTCTCCCTCGGCGGGGATTCCCCGGGGCTGCGGGTTGCCTCCGGCCGCCGATTCGGGCACGGCTCCCGGCGTGCTCGGGTCGGTGCCGACCGCGGCGATCTGTGTCTCCCCGGCGAGGGGCTCACCGGTCTCCGGGCCTTCGTCGAAGGGATCGTCGAGCTCGTCGTCGGCCAGCTCCGGTTCGTCGAGATCGAGATCCTCGTAGCGGCCTTCCACCAGCGGATCGATGGCGGCGAGCCGGGTGCCGTCGCGGGCGTGGAGGAAACGGCGTGCGGCGTCGCCCACGCGATCGGCGGCTGCGAGCAGGTCGTCCCGGTGGCCGAGGCGAGCCTTGGCGGCGCGGGCCGCGGCCAGCATCTCGTCGACCTCGGGCAGCTCGCCGACCCGCGACAGCAGGCGCAGCTCCGAGAGGGCGTCGCGCAGGCGGCCCTGCATGGCCTTGAGATACACCCCGTTCTCGGTGGCCGCCGCCACCCCGCGCAGGGCGTGCTCGAGGGCCAGGGCGCGGCCGAGCACATAGGTGCGCCGCTGGTGCGGAGGCGGGCGCTCGGCGTTGTCGGTGCCGTCGCCGTCGAGAAACGAGTCGAGAAAGTTGTGGCGGATCTCTCCCCGGTTCCAGGCGGCGAGCTCGAACTCCGGGCTGCCCAGAGAATGTTTGCCGACATTCACCAGCCGCTCCTCGGGCACCGTGTGGCAGCCGTAGCAGGCCGAGGCCACGGCATAGAGATCGCTGGCGCTGCGCATACCCGCCTCGCGGCTCGCAGCGAGTCTCTGCTCGCGGTGCTCCGGCGTCTCCGTCGTATGGTCGATCCCCTTGCCGCCGTAGTCGTTGTGCACCTCGATCCAGTCCCGGCCGGCGCCGTGGCACGACTCACAGGAGACACCCGACAGGGCACGCACGTCGTCGTCGCGCTGGGTCGGGGTGTAGTGGCAGTCGAGGCACATGCTGTTGCGCTTGATCAGCTTGAAACCCATGCGTTCGGCAATGGCTTCGGCCGAGCCGGTGCGGTGCAGGCTCTTGAAACCGGTGGCATGGGTCGTTCCTTTCCACACTTCGTAGGCCGAGACGTGGCACTCGCCGCAGGCCTCGGCACCGGTGACGCGGTCGAGATCGATGCGTTCGATCGGTGAAGTCTCCTGGGCCCGGGTCGCTGGGATCCACGCCAGGAGAGTGAGCAGAACCGGCAGCCAGGGCTTTCGGTGGGCTCGTGCTGCGGACTCCGGCGGCATGCTCAGAACTTCAAGACCAGCTCGAGACGTCCTCCGTAAGGGGTCTCGTCGCCGCCCCCCAGGAGCTCGCGGTAGGCGACGAAGCCGTCGACCACCAAGACCAGCCGCCGCCCGACCGCCTGCTGGTAGCGCAAGGTGGCGGCGGCGGAGTCGGTCTCGCTGGAGCGAGTGCCGAAGCGGAAGCCGAGCTCCAGGAGCAGCTGCTTGCGGGTGTGGTCGAAGAAGCGCTGGTAGCCCAGGGCGCCGCCCACCACGTCGTGGGCGCGGCTGGAGAGGGGAGCATCGAAGCTGCCCAGGTCGACCGCCGCGAAGTTGATCCCGGCCCGGCCGAGGGGGCCGCCACCGGCGCCGCCCACACCACGGGCCGCCGGAGTGTAGCGGTCCACGGCCCAGAACGAGTTGAAATACACCAGGTCGTGGGTGCCGTGGGGAACCCAAGACAGCTCGTTGAAGAGCAGCAGACCATCGGTGGCGAAGAGATCTTCCTCGTCGGTGGCCATGGAGCCGAGCAGGCGGAACGAGCTGTTGGTGCCCCCCAGCCGCTGGACGAAGCTGACCCCCGCGGCGAGCAGATCCTCCGTGCCGTCGTCCGCCCGGAGATAGGCGATGTCGGCATCGACGGTGGAGCGCCGCAGGTCGGTGGAGGTGAAGAGGCCGAAGAGCTGGGCGTCGCGCTCGGCGCCGAAGCTGGTGTCGAGATTGCCCCAGCCGTAGAAGCCGGTGAGCCGGAAGTTCGGGCTGTCGCCCGGCAGCAGGGTGTTGCGGGTAATGCCGATGCCGTCGATCGTGTCGTTGATCAACAGGCCTTCCTGGAAGAGCAGGCTCTGGCGCCCGGCGGAGAAACCGAAGTCGAGAGAGCCGAAGTCGTCGCGGTCGAGATTGGGGAAGATCTCGCCGAAGTCGCCTTCGAAGAAGAGCACCTCGAGGTCGGCGTCGAGTTCGTCCTGGAAGGAGCCGTCGAGGCTCGGGTCCGGATGCTCCAGGAAGTAGCTGGTGAAGCGGCCGCCACCGTCGGTCGCGCGGATGCCGACCACCAGGCGCTCACTGCCGCTGAGCTGCAGGTTGGCGAAGAGGTCGAGGCGGGCCGCCAGCTCGGTGATCCGGCCCGAGGGGCCGACGTCGGGCTCGAAGCTCTGGAATCCCAGGCGCAGGTTGCCGAACACCAGGAGCGACGGCTGCCACACGGCGCCGGTGGGCAGCTCCCAACCGGGTTTCAGGGTGCCGGTGCCGAGGAAGGGCTCTCCGAGCTCCACCAGGGGTTTCGGGCGCTCGGGCAGCGTCTCCAGGGGTTTGGCGACATCCGAGAGGCGGCTGCCATGTCCGCCATGGCCGTCGTGATCGCCATGGCCGTCGTGATCGCCATCGCCATGCTCATCGCCATGGCCGTCGTGATCGCCATCGCCATGTGTCTCGGCCTTCTCGCCCGTGTCCGTCGCCGGAGCCTCCTCTCCCGCCACCGACGCCGTGGACCCGAGGGCCAGGACCAGGAGGAGAGAGGCCAGGGCGCCCGGTAGGGAGCGCCAGAGAATCGTCTCGCTCACGGGGCCTCTCCCGCGGGCGGCTGTACGTGCAGCGGAATCCCCATTTCCCGTTCCCAGAGCACGAGATGCCCTTCGACCACTCGATCGGCGATCTCCCGGGCACTCAGCCCGTAGTCGAAGCCGACGCCCTGGATCTCGTGGATCAGGTTGACCGGTACCATGCCGGCGACCAGCTCGGCCTCGACCCGGTAGGGGCCCTTGCCGGTGAGCGCCTCCGGCTCGACCTCGTAGCGGCCGACCCGCGAGCTTCCCGGTGGAATGCCCTGCTTGTGTTTGCGGGCTCCCCGGGGACGACCGGTGAGAATGGTCGAGGAGGTGGAAGGGCGCAGGAAGGGCAGGGGATCGGGAGAGTAGTTCACCGCCAGCACCTGCTCGCGCTCTCCGCCCCGCACCATGCGGGTGATGAACTTGCTCTGCAGGGAGAGCAGGAAGGGGTCTCGCGGCAGCTCGCCGTTGTGCACGTAGAGCGAATGGGAGTCGCGCACGTCGCCGTTGGGGTCGAGGTCGCCGGAACGGAAGATTGCCTCGCCGTCGGCGTCGACCACGGTGACCCGCACGAAGACCAGCCGCTCGGCGTCGAAGCCGGTGGGCACGCCGTGGCCCTTGGTGCCGTTGGCGATCTCGACCTCGAACACCAGCCCCTTGCGATCACTGGCCTCGATCAGGCGCAGATCCTGCAGCAGGTACCCGGCGCGCAGCACTTTCTTGCGCTGCTCGTGGGCCTCGGCCAGCAGCTCGAGGTTGTCGTCGAGGATGTCGCGGGCGTCGTAGCGGTCGTCGATCGCGCTCCAGCGCTCGGGGAACTCGTAGCCCTCGGCCGCCTCGGAGTCCTCGAATGCATCGGTGCCCCAGCCGGCCTCGACATCGAAGGTCAGCCATTCGCGGATGGAGGCCAGCTCGGAGGCCTGGGTGTTGTGGGGAAAGATGCCCGGATGCACCACCGAGTAGTCGGGGCCGATGAACATATGATCGGTGCGCTTGCGGGCCTTCGTGGGTTTGCCGCCCACCACCGCCGCCGGCTCTTCGCGGTATCCCGAGGGAATGCCCGGGTCGACGCCCATGTGGCAGTCCTGGCAGGACTCGTTGTCGGCGGCCGACGGCGAGTTCTTGAACTCGCTGAAGGCTTCTTCGAGGCGGAAACCATTGACCAGGTTGACGTCGTGGCAGGTGCCGCAGAATCCCGAGGTGGAGAGCTGGAAGAACTTTTCGGCCCGGGTGTGGATCGCTCGCCCGGCCCGTCCGCGCTCGGTGTTGACCCGGTATTCGCCACTCTCGAGCACCCGCTCCAGCTCGTCGTTGCCCAGGGGACCGTAGACCGGCTCGAAGAGGTCGCCCTCGACGATCGCCAGGCGCCCGCTGAGCTTGCCGTAGGCGTTGTTCACCCGGTGGCAGACGATGCAGGTCACTCCCTCGCGCGAGGTGGGGTGGCGGTCGATGTTGGACATGAACTCCGGCTCGCCCAGGTTCATACCCACCGGCGTGTGGCAGCGGATGCAGAAATCGCCGTTGGTACCGTTGGTGAGCTTCAACACCGTGCCGTGCATGGCGTTGAAGACCGGGCTCATCTGGGCGTAGGCGTGGGGCGAGACCGACCATTCCCGGTAGTGGTCCGGGTGGCAGGTCGCGCAGGTGGTGGCGGCGGGGAATCGGTTCTCGAGAAAGAGCTTTTCGTGCTCCTGGTCGGCGGTGAGGGGCTCTGCTGGGGTGTCGTCTCCCTGGGCGAAGACACCTCCACCCGAGGCCAGCAAGACGCATAGACCGCCGAGCCAGAGCAGGCCCAAGGGGGCGAGGATCGCTCGAAGGCTGCGAGCTGCACGAGAGCAGCGCCCGAGCCTCCGAGGCTGTCGACTCTGTGGTTCCATCGGAAACCTCCGCATCGGAGCAGTACCGAGCTTGGTGTTGCGGAATCGAAATTCTTGTACACATTGTAATACGACTTATCGTCGATTCAGGGGCCATTTGATCTGTCGGCGGTGGTCGCAACGGCGGCGGTGGGCGTGAAAACGGGGCGGCTGCGTCGGGAAGCCCGTGTTGGGGAGGTCATCTTCCGTTCATCGGGGAAGAAGTACTCTGGGCCGAGCTCGGGAGCTCGACGACCAAGCCGAAAGGAAACTGCCATGCGCCTCACCCGAATTCTTCTCCTGGCAACTCTCGCCTCTCTACCCCTCCAATCTCGCCCGGCATCGGGGCTGGAAATGAGCGAGCGTCTGGCCTGCCAGCGGGCCATCGAATCGGTCCACTGGGAACATCGCATCTGGCCCGAGGAGAATCCGGGAGCCAAGCCCCGACTGTCGGAGGTGCTTCCCGAGAGCTCGCTGGTGGCACGGGTGGAGCGGGGCCTGCTGGCCTCCGCCGCGCTCGAGACCGTCTGGAGCCGGCCCCTCACGAGCTCCCAGCTCGCCGCCGAGGTCGAGCGCATGGCAGCGGACAGTCGCTCGCCGGACCGGCTCCTCGAGCTCTGGGCCGCCCTCGACAACGATCCGGTTCGGGTCACCGAATGCCTGGCGCGGCCCCTTCTGGCCGAGCATCTGGCCCGCGCCTGGTACGCCACCGAAGAGCGTTTCCACGGCCCCCTGCGCCGCATCGCCGAAGAGGAGCTGGAGCGAGCTCGGCGGGGGATTCCTCCGACCCACGGCCGCACGATCGAGATCGAACGTTCGCTCGCCGATCTCGAGCTCGACCTCGTCTCTCCTTCCGGTCGCCTCGACACGGCCGCCTGGCAGCAGCACCTCGAAACCCTCGGCGTCGCTCCGGGTTCCCGGAGCAACGATACGCAGGCGGGGATCGGATCCGGATTCGGCCCCCTCGAAGAGGACGAGCAGAGGTTCTACGCGCCTGCTGGCGCGGACCGAAGAGTCGCTGGAGGTCGAGAG
>CAZMEL010000253.1:0-11698 GCA_964565225.1 uncultured Thermoanaerobaculia bacterium
CAACCCGCGAGGGTCTCCTGGCCGGCGGCTCCGGAATCGCGGTGGTTCCCGGTGATGCGCGATCGAGCCCGCTGGTCGATTTCCTCTACCATCGAGAAGAGCCTCACATGCCGCCGCCGGGCGAGAAGCCCCTCTCCCCGGAGGCCATCGCTACGATCGTCCGCTGGATCGAGCTGGGAGCGGCCTACGACCAGCCCCTCGGTGATCCGCAGGCGGCGGTGGCCCGCAAACCCATGGAGGTGACCGATGCCGACCGCGAGTACTGGGCCTTCGCCCCGCTGCGGGAGCCTCCAACCGCCGAAGCTCGGATCGACGACTTCGTACGTGCAGAGCAGCGCGAGCGAGGGCTGGTGCCCGCCGCCGAGGCCCCGCCTCGAACCCTGATCCGGCGCCTGTTCTTCGATCTCGTCGGACTGCCCCCCGAACCGGAGGACGTGGCTCGTTTCGTGGCGAATCCGACCCCTGCGGCTTATGAGGAGCTGGTCGATCGGCTCCTCGCCAGCCCGAGCTTCGGCGAACGCTGGGCCCGCCACTGGCTGGACGTGGCTCGATTCGCCGAGAGCCACGGCTTCGAGCACGACTACGACCGCAGCTTCGCGTTCCACTACCGCGACTTCGTTATCCGGGCGTTCAACCGCGACATGCCCTACGACCAGTTCGTGCGCTGGCAGCTGGCGGGCGACGAGCTCGCTCCCGAGGAGCCCCTGGCCTTGATGGCGACGGGTTTCTTGTGCGCCGGGGTCTATCCGACCCAGATCACCATCAACGAGGCGGAGCGTCTGCGCTACGACACCATGGACGACATGCTGGCCACCACCGGCAGCGCCATGCTGGCGACCACCATCGGCTGCGCCCGGTGCCACGACCACAAATACGATCCGATCCCGGCTCACGACTACTACCGGATGCTCAGCACCTTCACCTCGACCCTCCGGACCAACGTGAAGCTCGAGCTCGGCGAGCTGGCGAGCGAGCAGGCCACCCGCTTCTCCTCCCTCGAGCGGGGGGGCTCGAAGTCTTCCCAATACGTGATGATCTGTAGTGAGGGGGAGCACATCGAGCCGATCCAGCTGCATACCAGCAGCGACAAGATTCCCCTGCTCTACGACGAGTCGTACCATCTCGAAGCGGGTGATACCCACCAGAAGACCGGGGTGGCGGAGCCGGGATTCCTGCAGGTTCTCACCCGGGCGGAGAAGCCGGCGGAGCGTTGGGCCCCGCACACCACCGACGCGCGGACCTCCGGTCGCCGAGCGGCGCTGGGCGACTGGATCACCGACGTGGAGCAGGGTGCGGGACACCTGCTCGCCCGGGTCATCGTCAACCGTCTCTGGCACCACTACTTCGGACGCGGCATCGTCGCCACCCCCAACAACTTCGGGGCGCTCGGCGAGCGGCCCAGCCATCCCGAGCTGCTCGACTGGCTGGCGAGCGAGCTGATCCGCAACGGCTGGCGGCTGAAGCCGATCCACAAGCTGATCCTGATGAGCGAGACGTACCGTGTCGGGGAGAGCGACTCGGTGGAGAATCGTGCCATCGATCCCGAGAATCGATACCTCTGGCGCCGCAGGCCGCGCCGGCTCGAGGCCGAGATCGTGCGCGACAACGCCCTGGCGACCAGCGGTCTCCTGGACACCACCCTGTTCGGACCGGGCACCCTCGACGAATCAACGGTGCGGCGCAGCATCTACTTCACCATCAAGCGCAGCGCACCGGTGCCGGTGCTGCAGCTCTTCGACGCCCCCGACACCCTGTCGAGCCTCGGGAGCCGGCCGGTGACCACCACTCCGTCGCAGGCCCTGGTCTTCCTCAACGATCCCAACTTCCGGCGCATGGCCGAAGGGTTCGCGCGCCGGATCCTGGACCGGGACGACCGGGTGGGAAGTGCCTACGAGATCGCCTTCGGGCGCTCGCCGACCGCTCGCGAGCGGGAGCTCGGCGAGGGGTTTCTCACCGAGCAGATCCGTTCCCATGGCGGCGATGCCGAGAAGGCGCTCACGGACTTCGCTCTGGCATTGATGAGCACGAACGAGTTCATCTACATCGATTGAGGAACTTCGACAAAGGCCGACACCTATGAACCATCTCTGCGGAAGAACCCAAGCCGCCCCCACCCGCCGTGAGCTCCTGCGCCTGGCGGGGGGAGGATTCGGCATGCTCGCCCTGCGCTCGCTCCTCGGAGCCGAGGGGCTCCTGGCCCGAGAGGTGAGCCCGAACCCGCTGGCGCCGCGTGCGCCGCATTTTTCGGCTCGGGCTCGGTCGGTGATCTGGCTGTTCATGAACGGAGGCCCCAGCCATATCGACACCTGGGACTACAAACCCGAGCTGGAGAAGGTCCACGGCAAGCTGCTCGAGGGTTTCGACCCGACCACCGGTTTCTTCGACGAAAGAGTCGGTCCACTCTTGAAGTCGCCCTTCGAGTTCCGGCAATACGGCGAGAGCGGCGCCTGGGCCTCGTCGTTGTTTCCGCACCTCGCCCGACATGTCGACAAGATGGCGTTCATCAAGTCGTTCCACACCAAATCCAACAACCACAGCCCGGCCCTGTTCATGGCCAACACCGGCATTCCCCGGATGGGGTATCCCTGCGTCGGCAGCTGGGTGACCTACGGACTGGGAACCGAGAACCAGAATCTCCCGGCCTTCATGGTCATGAGCGACCCGCTGGGTCGCGGCCTTCCCAAGGGGCACGGGGCCAACTGGAGCAGCGGCTTCCTTCCCGGCGCCTTCCAGGGAACCTGGGTCAACTCGCGCGGCAAGCCGATTCCCAATCTGGAGCGCAGCGAGGATCTGAGCGATGCACAGCAGCGGCAGCAGCTCGACCTCATCGGCAGTCTGAACGACGAGCACCTTCTCGATCGCCATGCGGAAGACGAGCTGACCGCCCGTATCGAGAGCTTCGAGCTCGCCTACCGCATGCAGAGCGAGGCCCCGGAGTGTTTCGACATCGACAGCGAGCCGGAGCACATCCGCCGACTCTACGGGCTCGACGACGAGCTCTGCGGGCCCTTCGGGCGCCAGTGCCTGATGGCTCGGCGGATGGTGGAGCGCGGGGTGCGTTTCGTGCAGCTCTACTCCGGTGGCACCGCGAATCGGCGCAGCTGGGACGGCCACGACGACATTCGCAAGAACCACGGCCGCTTCGCAGGCGAGACCGACCAACCCATCGCCGGCCTGCTGGCCGACCTGGAGCAGAGGGGCCTGCTCGAGGAAACCCTGGTGGTCTGGGGTGGTGAGTTCGGCCGGTTGCCGGTGTCCCAGCTCTTCCACGGCCAGCCCACGGGCCGGGACCACAATCCCCACGCGGGATGTTTCTGGATGGCCGGAGGAGGTGTGAAGGGTGGGGTCTCCTACGGCGAGACCGACGAGATCGGGCATCACGCGGTGGTCGACCGGGTGGAGATCCACGACCTGCACGCCACCATGCTGCACCTGCTGGGTCTGGATCACGAGAAGCTCACCTACCTGCACAACGGCCGCCGCTTCCGGCTCACCGATGTCGCCGGCCGGGTCTTGCACGACATCCTGGCCTGAGTCTCGATGGGAGTAGCCGTCGAGTCGCACGCAGAGCTGGCGCCGTCAACGGACGAGCTCGACGCCCTCGACGCCACCGCTCTGGCCGCAGCCGTTGCGGCCGGTGAGGTCTCGAGCGAGGAGCTGACCCGGCGCTCTCTGGAGCGGATCGAGCGGCTCGATGGCCGCCTCAACGCGTTTGTCTGTGTGCTGGCCGAGGAGGCCCTGCGCGACGCGAGGCGGAAAGATCGGCAGCGCCGGCCGGGCTCGGGCACTCGGCCGCCGTTTCACGGCGTTCCCATCGGCATCAAGGATCTCAACTTCGTGCGGGGCGCGGCCACCCGCCTGGGCTCCCGGGCCGGGCCCCGGTTTCGTTCCCCCTTCGACGACCGCACGGTGCGGCGGCTGCGGGCGGCCGGGTTCGTGGTTCTCGGCAAGACCGCCACGAGCGAGCTGGGGGTCATGCCGGTGGTCGAGACCGATCTCCATCCACCGACTCGGAATCCCTACGATCTCTCCCGTTCGGCCGGCGGCTCGAGCGGCGGCTCGAGCGCGGCGATAGCGAGCGGCATGTTACCCATCGCCCACGGCAGCGACGGCGGCGGCTCGGTGCGGATACCCGCCGCGTTCTGTGGGCTCTTCGGGCACAAGCCGTCCCGCGGGCTGCTGGCCAACGCCTACGGATTGCCGACCGCCGACACGCTCTACACGTGTGGTGCGATCGGGCGCTCGGCCCGCGATGTCCGGGCCATGGTCGAGGCCATGCGGCCCGGCTCGGCTCGTCCCTTCGAGGCGGCGACGCTTCGCGGCCGGCGCCTGCGGATCCACCGCGTGCTCCAGGGCCCCCAGGCACCCGCGGACCCGGAGTCGGCCGAGGCGGTGCACACCGTGAGCGGAATCCTGGAAGCGGTCGGGCACGACGTGCGCGAGGTGGAGATGTTTCCGGGCGAGCTCGAAGACTTCCTGCCCCTCTACAAGAAGATGCTCTCGGAGCTCGTCTGCCTGCGGACCAGCCGGTTGCAACCCGTCACCGCCTGGCTGCGGTCGGGAGAGCAGCTCTCGCGTGGTGCCCTGCGGCGGCGCCTGCGGGAGCTGAGCGGAGCCATCGCGGAGTGGCTGGCCCCCGCAGATCTCCTGCTCACACCGACCGTCGGTGGCCCGGCCCCCCGGTCTCTGCAGTGGGAGGGGTTGGGGCCGGAGGAGACCTTCCGGGCCGCGGCCCGGCTCGGGGCCTACACGGCACCCTTCAACATCTCGGGCATGCCGGCAGCCACCCTGCCCGTCGGCCGGAGCCGGGAGGGTCTTCCGCTCGGGGTGCAGATCGTAGGTGCGCACGGTGCCGACGCGCTGGTGCTCGAAGCCCTGGAGGTCGTTTCGCGGCAGACGGGTCCGCTGTCGCCCGTGGTCTCGATCGATCCACTGCTCGATGCCGGCACCGGCATCGAGCAGTCTCGGAGAAGAATCTCCGGCTCGCGCCCTGCCACGATGATCGCGAGAGGGTCCACATGAAGACGACGAGATACCACTCGGGAAAGAGCCATCCCCCTGCATCTTCGGGGGGCCGAGGCACCGGTCGGGACGTCTCATGACGGAGCACGCGGCGTGGACGAGATTCTGTCGCTTCCTGGCCGTTGCCCGGCACGAGTACTGGGTCGAGAGCGTGCGGACCCGGGAGCAGCTGGAAGCCGCTTGCCGCCTTCTGTATCGCAAGTATCGCAGCCGCGGATACTGCAAGCCGACCCAGAGCCGGCTCCACCATTCACCGTTCATGTTCGGCACCGATGCCCGGACCTTCGTGTTGGAGGCATCGCGCCGGGTGGTGGGAACGGTCAGCGTCTTCCCCGATGGCCCGCGGGGAATACCCCTCGAATCTCTCTATGGTCCGGAGATCGCGAGCCTGCGCCAGGAGGGCCTGCGTTTTGCCGAGATGGGGCTGCTGGCCACCGAGCGGGTCGCCTGGAGCATCGATTCCAAGACCCTCGCCTCCAGAGAACAGATGCTCCCGGTCTTCCTGCTCTTCAAGATCGGCGTCAACTACACGGTGTTCGCGGAGATCGACCACCTGTTGATCGTGGTCCATCCGCGACACCGCAAAGTCTACGAGCTCTTCGGTTTCCGGCAGTTCGCCGAAGAGAAGAGCTACCGCGCCGTGTGTGGCAATGCCGCCGTGCCGATGATCAAGAGATTGGCGGACGCCCCCCTGGTGGCCGCCCGACCCCTGAAAGAATTCTTCTTTGCCACTCCGTTTGCAAACCAGCACTTCTCCGCCGCCCGGTCCGGCGGGATCAACCCTTTCGCCGAGCTCTTCGGCGACGCCTTCCAGGCCTTTTCTGCCGAGGGAGCGGCTGCCGAAGCCCTCGGCGGGATGGCCGGATGAGGCCCCGAGACGACAGGAGAGAACCATGCGGATCTTTCTCGTACTGGCCCTTCTGGGCTGCTCCGTAGCTTCGGCAGAAGACCATCCGGGGCTCGATGTCCTCACCTCGAGGAGCGGTATGCACCCCGGGCTGAAGAAGCTCGCCACCAAGGCCTACTCTCCGGAGATCATGGACGAGCACGTGTTCGCCAACCTCTGGCGAGCCTGGGATCCGGACGCGCGCGACCTCGCCGAACGAGCTTCGAAAGAAGAACGTCGGCGGATGACCCTGGAGCGTTACGGGCTCCTGGAGGCTCCCTTCGACAACGGCGGCGCACCCCTGGGAATGGTGGTGGGCGAGTCGGGTGGTTACGCCATCAGCTGCCTGATCTGCCATGCGGGCTCCGTGGCCGGGCAGACCGTCATGGGGGCGGCCAACCCCGCGGTCGATTTCTCCGCGATCTACGAAGACACCGCCGCGACGGTCGAGCTGCTGCACGGAGACCAACCCGGAAGCCCACCCTTCGCCAAGGGATTGCTCACGATGACGGCCGCTGGCCCGAACCCGAAGAGCATCCATTTCCCGGAAGGCTCTCTCAGCGTGTCTCGGGGAACGTTCAATTCCTTCACCTTCAGCGTGCATTTCATGTCCCGGCGAGACAAAGACCTGAATCTGCTCGATCAGCCCCAGGATCTCGGGCCGGCGAACCACTACCTGGATGCGCCGGCTCTGTGGCATTCGAACAAGAAGACCTCGTATTACTACGATGCCTTCACCGAGAAGAGCATCCGTGCGTTGATGCAGTTCTCCCTCGATCCCGCGGTCGACCGTGACATCTTCAAGTCCTGGGAGAAGGACTACGAAGAGATCTACGACTGGGTACACACCGTCGAAGCGCCCGAGTACCAGGGGGTGGTCGACGAACGCATGGCGGCCGTGGGCCAGCAGGTCTACATGGATATCTGTGTGAAATGTCACGGGGAGCCGGGGCCCGGCGGGGACTACAAGAACAAGATCGTGGCGCATGCGAAGGTCGGCACCGATCGTGCGCGTCTCGAGAGCTTGACCCCCGCGTTCAAGAAACACTTCAGCGCCTCGTGGATGGGGTACTACGGCGAGGGCCGGGTACGCACCAGCGCCCTCGGCTATGTGGCACCGCCGCTCGACGGCATCTGGGCGAGCGCTCCCTACTTCCACAACGGCTCGGTTCCGACCCTCTACCATGTGCTCTTTCCCGCCGAACGGCCGGAGGTCTGGAAGGTCGAGGACTACGGCGCCTACGATCACGAAAAGGGAGGGCTCCTGGTGGAGGCGCACGAGGACGTGCCGGCGGATCTGCATCGTTCCGAACGCCGGAAGTTCTACGACACCCGCGAACGCTCCATGAGCAATGTCGGGCATCCCTTCGCCGACGAGCTGAGCGAGCAGCAACGGCTCAGCCTGCTCGAATTCCTCAAGACCCTTTGAAGAGGTGGTTGCCCTGGCCTCCTGGCTAGCCAAGTAGCATCCAGAAACGCCATTCTTCGGTTCCGGAGAAATTCTGATGTCCGAGCACGGAGCGTAGACTGTCTGAGCAGATGAGAAAGAGCATCGGCCCTAACTGCCTTTCCTCGAGGGACTTGCGCGGCAAGACAACCTCGAGGCGAGTTTCGAGCCCCGCGCGCAGGACATCAGGATTTCTCTCGCAGAGACCGGTTCCAGACGGGATCTAGCCAGATGCACGCGATGAAACGGGTCGTCGTCATCGGCTCCAGCATTTCCGGAGCGCTTGCGGCCTGCTACCTGAAGCTGCGCTTTCCGGAGGTGGAGGTTCTCGCGATCCACAAGCGGCGGGACAACCTGCCGATCGTCGGCGAGTCGCTCACCGAGTTCAGCACCCTGATGCTGCACGAGATCGGGCTCGGGCCGTACCTAGAAGAAGAGCATTTTCACAAATACGGCCTGACCTTCTACTTCAAAGAGAAGATCGGCGATCCCTCGGATCTCACCTACGCGACCCACGAGGCCATGCGCATTCCGCCCATGCCCTCGAACCAGATCAACCGTTTCAAGCTCGACGAGAGGTTGCGGGAGCGGGCCCGGGAGCTGGGGGTGGTCTTGGTGGAAGGAACCGCCAGGGACGTGGAGCTGGGGCGAGCCGAGCGGCACCGGGTCACTTATCGGGATCCGAGAGGCGAGGAGCGGCGGATCGAGGCGAGCTGGATCGTCGACGCCAGCGGCCGGAGCCGGTTCCTGGCGAGCCGGCTGGGGCTCGAGAAGAAACCCCGGTTCCAGAGATCTTCCTTCTGGTTTCGCCTCGAAGGATTCGATCGATCGATCCTGAAGCAGATGAAAGAGGTCAAGGCTCCTCAATATTGCTTCGATTCGTATTTCGTCACCCACCATTTCTTCGGCAAGGGCAACTGGATCTGGGCCATCCCCATCCGGCCCGAGCCGGGAGAAGGTAGAGACCTGATCAGCATCGGCATCGTCTATCGCCCCGACCTCTACGAAGGGGGCATTCGGTCGATCGAGGAGTTTCTCGACCGGGTCGGGGCCGAGCATCCGGTGATCGCCAGGCTGGTCGAGAGTGGCCGGGTGGTCGACACCAACGCCTATCGGAACTATTTCTACGAGACCCAGAAGTCCTACAGCCGGGATGGCTGGTTTCTGATCGGAGATGCGGGCGATACCGTCGATCCGCTCTACAGCACCGGAATCGTGATGACGTCGATCCAGATCAAGCAGGTGGCGGCGATCATCGCCGCGGATTGCCGAGGAGAGCTCTCGGAGGCCTACGTGACGGATCTGGAAAACACCTACAAGACGATCCGCGACACCCTGCAGCTGGAGATCAGCACACTCTACGAGGTGATGGACGATCCGTTCCAGAGCCACCTCCGAATGCATTTCTCCTCGGCCTTCTACTTCTTCTTCCTGCTGCCCGCCTGGCTCAGCGGTTATCTGACCGATCGGGTCGGAGCGAGGTTCATCGTCCGTGTGCTCGAAGACGGTGCGGGTGGCTACGAGTCGTTGAAGTCGCTCCTCGCCACGGCCTCGAGACGCCTCGGCCGGGTTCCGTCGGAGCGAATCGAGAATCTCTATGCCCAAACCGTGAACTGGGATCTCGACGGGCCCGCCGACCGGGAGATCTCGCGCTACCTGGCGAGCTTCTGCCTCTTCTTCGCCAAGACCCGGTTCCGACTGCTGCGCGGAGCGGGTTGGCGGGAGCCCCTGAAGCACGGCTCGCAGTGTCTGGTCGATCTGCTCAAGGCGGGGCTCTTCGGGGTGCTCCTGCGGGGTCGGCCGATCAAAGACCTGCGCCTGATCCGCCGGGCCGTGAGCCTGTGAATGGAGCCGCCGCGGGTCGATTGACTCTCGCCGTTTTCCTGCGGTAGCCTTCGAAAAATCTAGCAGATCCATTGGCAGGTCGATCGGCGGATAGCCTCGGTCTTCTACCGTTTCGGCTTCTACCTGCATTGTGTCTTCCGGCAGAGGCAGCTCGGAGCCCGCCATGTCGCTCCTCGAGAGCTCACAGGCACACATTCTTCTCGTTTCTTCCCATTCCGGACCCCAACGAGTCGCCGGGGCATCGGCGACCATTCAACCGACGGAGAGGAACCAAATGCAACTCGGCAATTTTTCGCTCAGCCTGGCGGTCAAGGACATCCACGCATCGAAGGAGTTCTACGAGAAGCTGGGCTTCACGGAGTTCCACGGCGACATCTCTCAGAACTGGCTCATCATGAAGAATGGCGACCTCGCCATCGGCCTGTTCCAGGGCATGTTCGACAAGAACATGTTGACCTTCAACCCGGGATGGGACGGCGATGCGCAGACCCTGGAGTCGTTTACGGACGTGCGGGAGCTGCAGAGCAACCTGAAGTCCAAGGGCGTGGCCATCGCCAACGAGGCGGACGAAGACTCCAAGGGGCCGGCCAGCTTCGTGATCACGGACCCCGACGGCAACCCCATCTTGTTCGATCAGCACGTCTGAATCCCGGTCGCTACAGACCCGCAATCTCGGAGAAGCCTTCTCCGGCCTCGCCCTGCCAGGATCCGATCCTGGATAGGTGTCCCATCGGCTCTCGGTCGAGCCCGATGGAAACCAGAATCGCGGCCCGGTGAAGGCTTCTCGCGAGACTCCTCCGAAGCCGAGGGCCAAGCTTCGAGCCGGTGTGGCTCCGGAGGTGCCCCGTGATCTGCCGAGCCCTTGCGACGACCCTGCTGTCTGTGGCCCTGCTCTCCGGATGTGGCGGAGATACGGAGGCGGCGAGCCCCGTGTCGGGACGATCTGGAGAGGGAGCCTTCGAGCTGCGCCGGCTGGCCGTGGATCCGCAGGGCGGTGGCGACGCCACCTTGTCTCCCGATGGCGAGAAGTTCGTGATCAGCTCGCGCCGGGCGGGCCATTGGGATCTCTGGCAGTTCGACCTCCGGACCGAGGCCTGGACCCAGCTCACCGACCACCCCGGCGACGACTTCGAGGCCCGCTGGTCGCCCGATGGCAGCCGCATGGCCTTCACCTCCACCCGCGGCGACGGCAAACACATCTGGCTGCTCCACACCGACGACGGGCGCCTGGAGCAGCTGACCTTCGGCGAGCACGAAGAAGAGTATGCCGACTGGTCTCCCGACGGCTCGACGATCAGCTACACGGCAGGGCCATGGCTCGGGCGCGACATCTTCCTGCTCCCGGCCTCGGGCGGGGAGCCGCGGCGGGTGACGAAGACCTCCGGGATGGCCGGGGCCTGCTCGTTCGATCCGGCGGGGGACTCTCTGGTGTGCCACCGCTACGACCTCGGAGCGGGCAACCTGGAGCGTATGTGGCTCGACGGCGAGACCGTCCCGCTCACCCAGGGCCCCGCCTGGGACTACAAACCCGCCGTCTCGCCCGACGGCAAGTGGATCGCCTTCTCCCGCAGCATCGAGGGGCCGTCGCGGATCTGGCTGATGCCCAGTCAGGGCGGCCGGCCGGTGCAGCTGACGAGCTCTCCTTCCGACGACCGCTGGCCGACCTGGGGCAAGGGGGGCAGCCGGCTCTTCTTCCACCGCCTGATGAACGAGGGCGAGGCCCTGCGCTGGCTCGACCTCGAGAGCGGCGAGGTCCGGGAGCTCGTGGGAGCCGAGCAAAAACCGCAGCAGGCGTCGTTCGATCCCTCCGGAGAGCGGGTCGTCTTCTGTGCCGAAGGGGCTGGTGGCAAGCGGCTCCGGCTGGTAGAGCTCGAGGGTGGGAAGATCCGGGATCTCGACACCGGTGCCGGCGAGGCCTGTTTTCCTCGCTGGTCGCCCGATGGCGAGAGCATCGCCTATGCCTTCAAGCCCGATCCGGCCTCGAGATGGGAGCTGGCGGTCGTCGCTCCCGACGGTAGCGAGCGTCGGGTCCTGACCGCCGGCTTCGAGGCTCTGCGCGGCCTCGACGGCCCGGTCGACTGGTCGCCCGACTCCGAGCGTCTCGTCTTCCACTCCGACACCGATCCCTACGAGGCGAACCTCTTCGTGCTCTCGGTCGAGTCGGGGGAGCTGGAGCGCCTGACCGAAGACCACTGGTTCGACGAAGCACCCTCCTTCACGGCCGACGGCCGAGGGGTGCTCTTCATGTCGACCCGTGGCGGCGGCTGGACCTGGGGTCTCTTTCGCTACGACCTGGCGTCGGGCGAGATCAGCGGCTTCGCCGGGCCCGATTACACCGAAAAGAACTTCGTGCGTCCCGGCACGGCCGGTTCCCTGCTATGGACCCAGGTGGATGCCAGCGGAGAGCGGGTGGTGCGACGTACGGACACCGGGGAGATCGAAGAGATCGCGGGCACCGAAGGGGGGCGGTGGCCGAGCCTCTCTCCTGACGCTGTCTT
>CAZMEL010000254.1:0-11581 GCA_964565225.1 uncultured Thermoanaerobaculia bacterium
AAGGATTTAACTTAGATTTCGGTCAAAATGGTCTTGACAATGGGGTCCACTTCAGGTCGCCCCGGAGGGTGTGCCCCACGGCGTGCGCAACACGGGCAGCGGGCGTCTTCTCGTGTTGGCCGTTCTCGCGCCGTCGCCGGGCTGAGGATCTCTACCAAGAGCTCGATCGGCGAGAGAAATCCTGATGTCCTGCGCGCGGTGCTCGAAACTCGCCTGACAGACTTACTGCCGCGCAACGCTCGAGAGAAACATTCCGGGCCGATGGATACCTCATCAGCTCAGACAGTCTACGCTCCGTGCTCGGACATCAGGATTCCCTGTGCACCGAAAAGACGCCCTTTTGGGTAGAAGGATTACCTGGCCGTCGGCTACTCCGCGACCGCGAGACAGGGGCCGATGTAGCCCTCGGTGCAGATCCGTCCTTCCACTTCCGGGGCGATGCCCGACGTGCCGGCCTCGCGCAGCGCGTCGACGGTGAGCTCACGCAGCGTCTTGGACTCGGCGTCGGCGATCACCATGTCGGCGGTCAACATGGTGTAGCCGTCCTGGCCGGTCGCTGGTGTCGCGAGGTAGTCGCTGGTCACCACCAGCAGCTCTTCTTCGGGATCCACGAGCCGGGGCCCGTCGGGTGTGAGAAGGGTCAGGCGATCGGCGGTCTCGCGGTCGGGATCGTGGCGGAAGGCGATGCCCGCGAGCTGTAGGAAGCGCCCGTTGCCCGTCCAGTCGGTGATCGAATGCTCGAGCACCTGCTGCAGCACTTCCCCACGGATCTTCAACAGGCGAAGGTCGCTGGAAAACTGGAAGATCTCTTCCAGATGCCGCAGTGTGATGTCGGCTCCCGAAGGGATGTCTTGATTCAGCCGGATGCTACCGGAGTTGATGAAGGCAGCCACCGCACCTCCGTCTCGATACCCTTCGAGGGCCTGATCGACGATGAAGTTCCCCAGGTTGCTCTCGAAACGTCGGATTCGCAGCTCCTCCCCCTGGAGACGGACCCGGGTATGGCCGAGAACCTCGCTCAGGCAACCGGGCGGCCGCTGCATCTTGTCGAAGCAGTACTGGGCCTCGTGGCGCTGCAGCCAATCGTCGACCACCGCTCGTAGCGCCGGATCCTCCGGGGTCTCGGTGTCCAGATGCCGGAACTCCAGCGCGATCTCCGGAGCTCCGCCCTCGGCTCTCGGGCGCACGCGGACCACCGCCGCGGTCCGGGCCTCGGCATCGGCCTTGATCACGGGGCGTGGCGGTAGGCTCTCCCCTTCTTCACAACGAATCTCGGCACCCGAGGCATCGAGCGCACCACATAGCCGGTTGTGCTCGTGCCCGCCGATCACCAGGTCCGGTCCGTCGCTTCCCAGGGCTCGCAGAACCTTCAGGTCTTCCCCCATGGGAAGATGCGTGAGGGCCACCACCACTTCGGCGCCACGGCTCCGGAGCTCACGGATCGAGCGTCGGGCCACGGCCTCGAGGTCTCCGAAATCGACCACGTACTCCGGGTTCTCGAGATCGGTCACCAGGCCGTAGAGCCCCACGCGGACGCCTCCGCTCTCGAGCAGCACCGTGTCGCGCAGGCGGGGCGAATCCACCAGCGGCTTGCCGTCGTCTCCCTCGGCCCAACGCAGGTTCGTATCGAGCCAGAGAAACTCGGACTCCTCGACCCTGGTCTGGAGCATGCCGGCGTCCTCGAGCCCGGCCTTTTCGAACTCGTGGTTCCCGAAGACCGCGACGAACCGCGAGTCGTCTTGCCCCGGAGCCCCGTCGAGCTGGTTGAGGACGTCGATCATCTGCTCACCGAGCAGCTGGCGGCTCAGGAGAGACGGGAAGAGCAGGTCCCCGGCGTGCAGGAAGAGCAGGTCCGGATGCTCTTTCTCGAGCTCCCGGCGCAGAGCCCGCACTCGAGGCAACCCGCCTGCCGTGCCTTCATCGACCCCTTCGATCCGGTAGACGTCGTTGATCGAAAGGATCACCAGCTCGCGTTCCTTCTCCACTCCCCTGGCTCCGGTTTCGGCCACCGCCGCCGGATCTGTCTCGGGGGCTCGCGGCGGGTGGCAGCCCACGGCCAGTAGCGGGAAGAGAGCCAGCACCAGGGCAACCGGCCGGCGGCGGAGAGGGAAAATCGAGAGAAACATGGGCGGTACCTCGCTCGGCAATGAATGGAAAACCTGAGGCATCGGATCGCGAAGACTTCGAGCGCGCTCAGAAAACCTTAAGGCGAATTCGAAAATCGAACACCTACACTATATTGACCCCATAGATCTTCGACGTTCAGCCTATGAATACCCAAACATTTCTGCACGTGTTCCGGAGATACATCTCGCAGATCCAATCTCTTGAACTCGCCAAAGAATCCACGAATATTGCGCGTAAGCAAGTAAAGTTGACTCTCCCTCATCACCTCAACATCTTCAATGAATGCAGCAGGCCCAGCAAGCCTGTTAGCAGGATGAATCAAGATATTCTTCGACTTCGAACCCGGATACTTCTTCCGGAACCAAGCCACAGAAGCGTTCATTTGCTCGGATTCATATTTCTTAATCTCAGCCCTCGTTTTCCTAACCTCGCTCTTGGCTTCGAGAAGCAAGTATTCCCCAGCTTTCAAGCACCAGAGATTATCTGGCCCCTCTTTCCACTCCGCATCCGGTCTACTACAGGCAAAGCCCAGTAGAACACCGAGGCGGTGCATCGCACTCTCAAACCGCTCAGCTTCAACCCCAAACGCTAGTCCAGGAACAACTTCCTCCACTTCCAGGATTAATTCTTCGAAATTCTCGAACCCTCTAATCATATCAACGACCCTATCTACGCGCATCTGACTGAGAGGAGAAGTCTTCTGAAAAACCATACCTGACCTAGGCTTCAGAAGATACCTATTCCTCTTGTGCGCAGCAACTTGATAATCATTGGCCCTAGTCTTTCTACTCCGATAAATCATTCTCGCCATTTCCTGCAAATACCATCCACTTTCCACATCATCGAATATATACTCATCGCAGATCTTCTGAACAGTCTCAACTGCATCTTCAAAGCGCCCTTCCTCCACTCGAAGCTCAGCTTCTAGTTCACGCGAGAAGATCTCCAGCCTCTTGTACTCACGACCATCATCATCTATGGCGCCCATCCTTTCAGCATAAAAGGCTTTCCAGCCCTCATCTCTCCCTAAACACTGGCTGACAAGCTCTTTAAGAGCATCTACAGAGTCTTTCCCCTCTGCTCGAGCATCATCCGCAATCTCAAGGCCCATCTCGATCTGGGTGCGAGTCTGAGCCGAAAAGAAACGCCGAGAGGCGCTAGTACGAATCTGCTTGATCAGATCTGGACCTATGAGAATGACAACGCAATAGTCCTTCTCACCCCTAACACTTCGACCTAATCCTTGCTCGATCTTCCTTGCTACTCTTGCTGAGATCCCTTCGCTACTGCCGAGACAACGCTCAAGATACCTATCGAGCACAGATTCCGAGAAAGGCCTAGAATCTACAACCAGAATTCGGCAAACATTATCGGGCAGATCAATTCCATCATAGCGATTGACCACTACTAGAGTGCGTGAAACTAAGCCCGCTTTCAACCCAGCCACTTTCTCTTCAATATTTTCAGCTCTTGCCACTTCCGCCCCATAGGCACCCCAATCCTTAGTCCTAACAAAACTGGGACAAAGCGCCACAACTCCAGATCGCCTATTCTCTCCGGGCTTCGCAAACAACTCAACAACTCTACCTCGATCCAACTCTTCGTCGATAAGCGAAGGAATGAGTATCATTTTTTCCCCGGACCACTTTTCTTGCCCGTAAGCCAATGGATTCTTTATAGTCTGAGAATCAAGCCTCAACCCCTTCACCAGAAAAGAATCATCCGTTACAGTAGCAGACATGAAAATTCGGTGAGAAGCTTCAGAAAATGATCCAAAATGGTGCAAGGGTGGCAAGTGCGGCACTATCTCAAGACTATCCCCAGACACAACACAACTGCACTCTTGAAGAGAATCCTTCAGCAGAGGCCAGGCAAACTTTATGTTCTTGCTATCTCGATGCCTGGATAGAATCTTGGCGACTTCCGCAGAACTATCTATCCATTCCCAGTAAGGAACCGGAAGAATTGCGTCATAGTGACCTCGCAGAAGATCCGCACAGGTTCCTGCGCCTTGATTTCTCAGCGCTGCCTCAAAGATCTCCACAAGTTCTCCATAGGCATTTTCTTTCTTCGGCAGCCGTATTGAAACTTGTTCTCGTATCACGTCAATGCAGGCATGCGCATCGTCAAAAACCAGAGCACCTACTTCCTGAGATCTAGCGCCTAGACCAAACCTAGTCAGGCCATTAAACAGTGAATGCACAGTCACAACGAGAATTGACTTAGAGTTGACGAAAGAATCAGGTATATCTTCTGATATTACATCAACTGGAACACCAAACTGCCTTGCCTGCTCACAGGTTTGAGCAACCAGGAATTTGTTGGGACAAACGTACAGGGCTGGCCCCAAACCCTCGTTTAGTTTCGACTGAAGAGCGAGTAGACCAATAAGAGTCTTGCCTTGACCGGTGTGCAATTTCACAATAACATCTTGCGCCGAGCGCCTCTCAGAATGCCATTCTCTGAGAATAGAACTCTGAGCAGGACGAAGCGGCCCCTTATCACTAGACCGGTCTAACCCCTCGTAAATCAACAAGGGATCAACAACCCTACTCCCACTAACTCTTCCCAATTTCTTTGCAAAATCTACCATTAAAGACCACTCCACCTTTCACAAGACAATTCGACCATTTCAGTCTCTGACCCATTGCAAATAGCGTAAATTTAATCACAAGAATTCTCCGGAATACAACTGCAGTTCCAATTTCCGATTCTAGGCCAAGGAGCATACAGATACAGCTTTAGCCTCCAGGGCCAGCTAATTAAGGCCGGTGGGCAAAAGCTGAGTAGTAGAGCAGTCAGGTGACTCTTCATCAGCTTGTGGAAAAAGCTCCTGGCTGCAAGTACTCGACAATCGATCCTTCTTGGCTCATAGACCGGAACCTGGGTGGCCTCACGGCCTGCATACCAAGGTGCCCAGCCGTTCGGCATCGGCATCCTGGCTGTGCTCCAAGAACCCCTCTTGGTTCGATTCTTAAATTCCGTTCCAACTCAAGTCAGCTCGTCAAGTCCGTACTTCCAGCGGAAGGGTACGGGCGTTTCATTGCTCTCCAGTAGATATTGCTCAATGCGTGACTTCAGCTCTTCTCTAGAGGTAACTCGAATATCTCGCAACAAAGTCCGGGCCATCTTTGAGAAGAACACCTCGATGAGATTCAGCCAAGAACCATGCTTGGGGGTGAAGACGAATTCAAAGCGATTGGGCACAGTCTTCAAGTACTCCCGCGTTTCCTTCGAGGTGTGGGCCGAGTGATTGTCGAGCACCATCTTGATCCGGGTTTCCGGTGGGTAGGCCCCATCGACCATCTTGAGGAACTCGATGAATTCTCGGCTTCGATGGCGAGGGACCACTTGGCCATGGACGTGGCCGGTCAAGAGATCGATGCCTGCCATCAGGGTCCAGGTTCCATCTCGGACATACTCGGGATCGCGACTGAACGCTGCCAAGTCCCCAGGCACCGGAGGCCGATCTGGAGATACGTTTCGAAGGGCCTGCATTCCCGGCTTCTCGTCGTAGGAAAGATAAGCAACCCTCATCTCTGGCTCTCCATCGAGACCTTGCTCTCGAAGGATCTCGACCTCTCGGTAAATGAGGAGTACTTCGATCATCTTGCGGTCGAAATCTGCATCCCGGCGCTCCAGGTAGTAGCGGATCTTGTGGGGCTTGATCTCGTGTTTGGCAAGAATCTTCGAAACCGTACCGCGAGCGATTTTCGACAAGCTTGGGTGCCCTTCGGCCTCACAGTTCTCTCGAATGTGCTGGGCCAGCAGCCGAGTCGTCCAGAGCTCGTAGGAATAGCCGAGCTCTTTGGGTTTCTGGCAGGCCAGCGAGACCACCCAGGCCACGGCTTCGGATGTGAAGGAAGGCGGCCGGCCACTACGCCGCAAGTCTTCCAGAGCAGCTATGGGCCCAATCTCGAGGGCCCTGTTGATGCACCGGCTCACCCGTGGGCGGCTGGTGTCGATTCTGCGCGCAATCGAGGAGACGGTCTCCCCGCTAGCGAAAGCCAGAAACATCTGCGCACGCTCGACCCGTTGGGCCGGCTCGGTTCTCGATCGGCTGATCTGGCTCAAGGTAGCGTGGTCTTCCGGGGTCAATTGCAGTTTTGCCTTTTGGCTCTTGAACGGCACCGAGAGTCCTCCATTCCCCGGCATTGGGGGCGAACAGAGGCTATCAGTTGGAACGGCGAATAGGAACGAAAATTAGGAATCAATCTACTCTGCATCGTACAGATTGCAGCGAGGGAACGGCTAGCCGACTTAGATTTCAGGTAGGTATGACGAGATGGCAACAACTCTTGCCCCTTTACCGCCTCTCTTCGGATGGTTTCCATACAAACTGGTGAAGCGCCCTTTCAGGTTACCGCTTTTTCCCGCTGGAACCGAGGGTCTTCGTAGGCGCGGGTCGACATCACCTCGTCGAGATGCTCCACGAGCTTCCAGACGTCGACGAATCTCTGGTAGAGCGGCGTGAGACCGAAACGCAAGATGTCGGGCCGGCGGAAGTCTCCGATGACGCCACGGTCGATCAACGCCTGGACGATGGCGTACCCGTGGCGATGGCGGAGAGAGACCTGGCTGCCCCGACGCTCGCCCCGCCTCGGGCTGGCGACCTCCATCTGCCAGCTCTCCAGCCGCGGTGCCACCAGGTCCAGGAGCCGGTCGGCGAGGGCCAGGGACTTCTGCCGGACCCGGGCCAGGTCGACTCCCTCGAACACGCTCAGGCCGGCGTCGAGAGCGGCCAGGCTCAGGATGGGTGGCGTGCCGCACTGGAACCGGTCGATTCCCTTCGCGGGTACGTACTCGGCAGCGAAATCGAAGGGCCGGCGGTGCCCGAGCCAGCCCGACAGGGGAGATCGGGCCCGGTTCTGCAACGCCTCGGCCACGAAGAGATAGGCCGGCGCCCCGGGCCCACCGTTGAGGAACTTGTAACCACAACCCACCGCGAGGTCGGCACCACAGCCCCGCAGATCGACCTCCAGAGCTCCGGCGCTGTGCGAGAGATCCCACAGGACGAGCGCTCCGGCGGCGTGGGCCGCCCCGCTCCAGCGGGCCATGTCGTGGAGCTCCCCGGTGCGGTAGTCGACATGGCTGAGACACAGCACCGCGACCTGATCGTCGAGCGACGCCGCGAGCTCTCCTGCCGGCACTCTCGAGAAGCGCACCTCGGGTCTGAGGGCCGCCAGCCCTTGCCCGATGTACTGGTCGGTGGGGAACTGCCCATCGTCCATGACGATCACCGACCGGCCGGGACGCAGATCGAGAGCCGCGGCAAGAGTCTTGAAGAGATTGACCGAAGTGGAGTCTGCAACCACCACCTCGTGCTCGGCGGCCCCGATCAGCGGAGCGATCTTGGCTCCCACCGTCCGCGGCAGATGAATCCAGCCGTGGTCGTTCCACGAGCCGATGAGCCCCTCGCTCCACTGCCGATCCATCACCTCTTCCAGGTGCCGCCGGGTCGCCTTCGGCATCGGCCCGAGGGAGTTGCCGTCGAAGTAGAGCTTGCCCTCGGGGAGAAAGAAAGACTCCCGGCAGGACGCCAGGGGGTCGTCCCGATCGAGGCGTTCGAGGTCCGGCCGCGACCAGATCATGGCGTGCCCGTGCGCGAGAGAATCAAGTGCCGTAGATCCGGTCTCCGGCGTCGCCGAGCCCGGGCACGATGTAGCCGTGATCGTCGAGGTGCGAGTCGATGGCGCAGGTGTAGATCGGCACGTCGGGGTGATGCTCGTGCAGATGTGCGATGCCCTCGGGCGCCGCCAGCAGAGCAACGAACTTCAGAGACTTCGGAGAGAGCTGGCGGAGCCGATCGAGAGACGCCACCGCCGTATGCCCGGTAGCGAGCATCGGGTCGAGCACCAGAACCTGTCGCTCGTCGAGATGGGGAGGCATCTTGCAGTAGTACTCGATCGCCTCGAGAGTCTCGGGATCCCTGCGCATCCCCACATGGCCCACCGGAGCCTCGGGCATGACCTCCATCAGGCCGTCGAGCAGGCCATTGCCCGCCCGCAGGACCGAGACCAGGGCCGGCAGCCGCCCCGACACCACCGGCGCCTCCATGGCGGTCAACGGCGTCTCGATGGTCTCGGTGGCGGTGGGCAGATCGCGGGTGACCTCGAAGGCCATCAACATACCCACCTCTCGCAGCAGCGCTCGAAACACCGGCGCGGGGGTATCGGTTCGGCGCATCGTGGTGAGCTTCTGCTGGATCAGCGGGTGATCGATCAGGTGTGCTTCCGGGGTCGCCTGAGCCATGAGATTCCTCTTCGATTCCGTTGTGTGGGGCGCCAGGGTACCATGGCGAGAATACAGAGAAGGACCGAAGCGCCCCCTCTCCGGCCCCCGCGAGCTGCAAAAAAACGACGTGGCGGTGAAACCGATCCGGAGGGCCCGAGTATGGGGGAGCATGTGGGCAGGAGCTCAGATGAACCCGGTCGACAAGACCCGTGAACACCCGGCGCCTCCGGCGTCGGACCTCGGCGAACGCCAGGGCGAGAGCAACGGCGGCGACGAGCGTGATCTGCTCCTCCGCCACCTCGCCGGAGACGCCGGAGCTTTTGCCGAGCTGGTCGAGGCCTACCGCGCGCCGGTCTTCGGCTACCTGGTGCGCAGCGGGATCGACGAGGAAGATCGCGACGATCTCTTCCAGGACATTTTCATCAAGATCCATCGCGCCGCCTCGACCTTCCAGCCCGAGCGCCCGCTCCACCCCTGGCTCTTCACCATCGTCTGCAACACGGTCCGCACCCATCTCCGTCGACGGCGCGTCCGCCAGCTGGTCTTTGCACCGCCGACGGCCGACGAGCCCACCGACACGGCGCCCGACGGCGAACGAGCCTCGGCCGCACGACAGACCGTGGCTTTTCTCGAAGGCGAGATCCGCAAGCTTCCTCCGAAACATCGCGAGGTGCTCCTGCTCGCCGCCATCGAACGCCGTCCGCTCAAGGACGTCTCCGAGGCCCTCGGCGTGCCCCTCAACACCGTCAAGACCCACTTGCGGCGCGCCCGCCTCGCCCTGGCTCGGGCCCTTGCCGAGCACAACCTCCCACGGGAGGCCCGATCATGACCTCATACGAATCCTCCCATCTCTGCCAGCGAGCCCGGGAGCTCTTGACGGAGCAAGGCCCGGAAGGGCTCCGCCAGGACCCCGAGGCTCGCGCCCACGTAGAGTCCTGTGATTCTTGTTTCGAGATCCTCGAGCAGCAGGCCGCTCTCGACGAAGCCCTCGCGGCCCTTCCGACCTACGATGTCGGTGACGAGGTGGTCGCCCGGCTGCTCGAACGCCCCGAGCTCCATTCACCCGTCGCAGCGACGCCCCCGGAGACCAGGCCGGCCGCCTGGCGCCGCGCCTACCGAGCCCTGACCGAGCGCTCGAATCGCGGTCGCCTCGCCCTCGCCGCCAGCCTCCTGCTGGCTCTGACCCTGTACCTGCAGATGCCCGGGCTCGATCGGGCTCCTTCCTATGTGACGCAGGAAGCGAGGATCGAGCCTTCGCAAGATCTCGAAGCGATCGGACATCTCGGGGATGATGGCGAGATGCAGAGCGAGTCCGCGGGTGCACGCCGCGAGGGCGAAGAGCAGATCGAGCAGATCCGGGTCTATTCCGAAGCACCGATTCTGGACGAGATGAACGAAGAGACTCGAGCCCGGATCCGCCAACAGAGAGACCTGACGAGCAAGAACCAGTTTTCCGGGTCCATCGCCAACCCTCCGCCCGGCGCCGATCCGGCGATCCTCGGTGGAGACATCCCGGCGCTGCCGGTAGAGCAGAAGCAGCAGACCTTCTTCGATTCGGTCGAAATCGTCGAGGTCGATACGACCCTGTTCGTCAGCGAGGCCAAGATGTCGGCGAGCTACCCGGATTCTCCCTCGGAAGACTCGATCTTGGAAGAAGAGACCAGGGCTCTCTCGGACGTCAAGGACGAAGAGGCGTCTCTCTGGGTAGGTACGGACGCCGACATCACCTTCCGGGGCGGCTCGCCGCGGGAGGAGCCGGAAGGCGCAGGGCCTTTCGCCGACGAGCGAAGCAACGAGGCTCGGCAGAAGCTGCGCGAAAGGCTCGAAGCCCTGCCCCGCCGACCGGAGCCCGAAGCCGAAGAAAACGACGCGGCACCTCTGCGCAAACGCGACGATTTCGCCGCACCGAAGCCCGAGGTTTCCAAGGAGAAACGCCGGGCAGAGCCCCCGGTCGACCGCGATCCACCTGCGAGGCAGGTGGCCCGGCGATTCCTCGCCGAACGGTCGCGGATCGACGGTGTGGCGACCCGGCCCGCCGAAGGGTACTGGGCCAACACCTATGTGCCCGGCGACCCTGCCCTGCGCCAGTTGCAGGCCCGGCTCCTGGGCCAACGGCACGCCGAGATCGACCGGCCGCACGACCGGTCCCGCCGCCCGGCACAACCGTTCGACCTGCCTCCCGACGCTGCCGTCGGAGTGTTCCTGCACGCCGACCGGACAGGGCTCGAGGGGCCCACCCGGATGCTCGTACAGGTCGGGCTCCAGGCCAGCGAGCGGCATGGTGGCCGCCGACCGGCCATGAACCTCGCGCTGGTCCTCGACCTGCCACCGACCCTGGAGATCGAAGAGGCCTCCGCCCTGCGAGCTCTGCTGCTGGCCTTCGAGGACGACAAAGATCTCGGCGATTCGTTCCAGCTCGTGGTCGCGGGAAGACCCGGCGGCCGGATTCTCACCGGCGAGACCTTTCGCCACGGCCCATTGACGGTCCATCTCGACCGCCTGCTCGGTGGCGGCGAGCCTCTGGAAGGCCCCGAGCTCGGCCTCGGCGAGGCCCTGGAGCTGGCCTTCGAGTCGGTCCGTGCAGGGGAAGACCCCACGGCACCTCTCGGCAGCAGCGCGGTAATCGTGGTCACGGCCGGCGACCTGACACAGCTCTCGTCCCTGGCCAGCACGCTCCACCGGCAAGCCGTGGCCGGAATCCCCACCAGCGTGATCGCCCTCGGCGACGATCCGGCGCCGAGCCGGCTACAGCAGCTCGCGCTCGCCGGCCAGGGAAACCTGCGCCTGCTGCACTCGGCGGCCGAAGCCGAAGCGGTGGTCGACCGCGAGCTCGCGGCGGTCACCCAGGCGGTGGCCCGGGCTCTGCGCCTGCGGATTCGCCTGGCCCCGGGGGTCGAGCTGGTGGACATCCCCGGCTCTCGCCGCCTCGACGAGGAGCAGGCCCGACACACTCGCGAATCGGAGCAGGCGATCGACCAGAGGCTGTCGCGCAATCTCGGCATCACCAGCGACCGTGGCGAAGACGAAGAAGGTCTGCAGATCGTGATTCCGAGCCTCCTGGCCGGCGACAGCCACGTGGTGCTCCTCGACGTCATCGCACCCGGGCCGGGCCCGATCGCCGAGGTGCAGCTGCGCTACAAAGATCTCGTACATCTCGACAACGGCGTCGCCCGCGCCCAGCTCTCCCTGGGCCGGGACGTCCGGGCGCCCGGGGCCCTGG
>CAZMEL010000255.1:0-11556 GCA_964565225.1 uncultured Thermoanaerobaculia bacterium
TCGGAGGCTCCGGCTCCTCGTCGGGCGTTTCGTCGACGAGCGAAACCATCACCAGGGTCCGGATGAAGATTCCGCTGCTACCTCCCCCGTGTCTCGGGCTGTCGACCCTGGCTCCGAAACGTGGCCCGGACGAAAGATCGGGATGCACCCCGACCGGTGAAACCGCCTGGGTGCCGGTGGCGGTCTTCTCGATCGAGGCCGGCATCGGGTCGGTTTCGGCCGTGGAGGCGGCCGGCGGCAGATTGATGCGGGGCGGAAAGCTGTTGCTCTGCTCGGAGCTCAGCTGGCGACCCAGAGTCGCCAGGCGATCGGCCACCTCTCCCGCGCTGGCCGGCCGATTCTTGGGATTCTTCTCCAGCAGCTCGTCGATCAGCTTCGAGAGCTCCGGGGGAACCCTCGGATTCAGCTCTCGAGCCGGTTTCTGCCGGTCGCTGCAGACCTGGGCCAGGGTGTGGAAGATGCTCGACCCGAGAAAGGGCGGTTGCCCGGTGGTGGTTTCGTACAGCAGGCTGCCGAGCGAGAAGAGATCGGAGCGGTGGCTGATCATCTCCCCCATCGCCTGCTCGGGCGACATCGCGCGGCCGGTGCCCAGAATCGAGCCCTGCACCGAGATCGAGCCCTCCGCCTTGCCCTTCCACATCTGTTTGGCGAGGCCGAAATCGAGGATCTTGGCGTGACCGGAGAGGGTGACCATCACGTTCTCGGTCTTGAGATCCCGGTGCACGATGCCCTTCGAATGGGCCTCCGCCAGTCCCTCGGCGATCTCCCGACCGAGATACACCGCCTGCCCGAGCTCCAGCCGACCGCGGCTCGCCAGGCGATGCAGGGTCTGCCCCTCCACCAGCTCCATGACGATCCAATCCCCTTCTTCCATCTCGACGATGTCGAAGATCTGGACGATCGCCGGGTGGTTCAGGCTGGCCACCGCCCGCGCTTCTCGACGCAGGCGCTCGCGGGCCTTTTCGTCGGACGCGGCCTCCGGCAGGATGTGTTTGATCGCTACCGGTCGTTCCAGACGCTGATCGTAGGCACGGTACACCGCCCCCATTCCACCGACGCCCAGTCGGCTCTCCAGGCGGTAGGGACCGACCCGTTCGGGCAGGCCGGATCGCTCATCCGTCGGCTCCTTGGTCACGCTGCCAGTTTAGCCCAGGAATCCCTACGATTCACCCATCCCCCCGTTGCGTGCGCGCTTCCCTTGGCATTTCTCCCCGGCCTTGCGGCACAATGTAGCTCTCGGGAAGAACGGATGCTGCTTTCTCTTGTAGGAGTCGGTGCTTGAAGGCCCCCTATCGATCGTTCCACGATCTCTTTCGCCGGTGCGCGGCCGGGGGCTCACCGACCGGTCTGCGCGACGCCGTGGCGTTGGTCGACCCCACCAGGGCCGAGGTGCTCACCTTTGGCGCGCTCGAGCGCCGCTGCGAGCGCCTCGCCGACGCCCTCCGCCGAAGTGGCATCGGCGCCGAAGCCCGGGTCGGAGTGTTTCTCGACCAGGGGATCGAACGCATCGTCGCAGTGCTGGCGATCCTGCGGGCCGGTGGGGCCTATGTTCCCCTCGACCCTTCGTATCCGCCGGCGCGGCTCGAGCACATGCTCGCCGCCGCCGAGCCGGTGCTGGTGCTCACCGAAGAGAGCCTCGCCGAAAAGCTCCCGGCGTTTCACCGGCGCTGGCTCCTGCCCCTCGCCCCGCACCAGGCCGACCGGCGCGAGGCCCTGCCTGCCCCGTCGCCCCGGGCCACGGCCTACATCGTCTTCACCTCCGGGTCCCGAGGCCAGCCCAAAGGGGTGATGGTGAGCCACCGCTCCCTGGCCTGGTACCTGGCCGCGGCGGGCGCCACCTACGGCCTCCGCCCCGGCGACCGGGTGCCCCAGCTCGCACCGATCGGTTTCGACTTCAGCATCTGTGAGATCTTCCTCCCGCTGGCGGCAGGTGCCACCCTGGTCCTGGCGGACCGCCGCTCTCCGGCGTCCGTGGATCACCTGCTGCAGCTGGCCCGGGAGCAGCGGTTGACCACCCTCTTCCTCCCCACCGCCCTGTGGCAGGAGCTCACTCTCGAGCTCGGGCGCGAGCCCGAGCGGCTGCCACCGGCCCTGCGCCTTCTCAGCTTCGGCGGCGAGCAGGTGGCGGCCCCCGTCGTCGAGACCTGGCGCCGGCTCGCTGCCCCGGTGCGCCTCTTCAACGGCTACGGCCCCACCGAGGCGACGGTGGAAGTAACCCTCTGCCGCCTCGATCGTCCGGGGCCCGCGACCCGCCTCGGCGAGCCCCTTCCGGGCAGCCGGCTGGAGATCGTCGCTCCTGCTTCCCAGACCCGCGCCGAGCACGGCGAGCTCTGGCTCGGTGGCGACAGCCTCGCAACCGGCTACCTCGGGGACCCCGCCCGCACCGCGGAAGCCTTCGTGCCCGATCCCTGGAGCCAGGAGCCCGGCGCTCGCCTGTACCGCACCGGCGACCGGATTCGCCGCCGGGCGGATGGGCACCTCGAGCTCGAAGGTCGGCTCGACCGACAATGGAAGATCCGCGGCTTTCGCGTCGAGCCGGGCGAGATCGAGGCCCGGCTCGAAGAACACCCCGAGGTCCACCGCGCAGTGGTGGTGGCGCCTCGCACCCAGACCGGCGGCCGGCGACTGGTGGCCTTCCTCCAGGTCGGGCGCAGCTCCGAGCCTGCTTCGGGGCCCGGCCGAGGCATTCTCGGCGTCGGCGAGCTCGGGGCCGGCGACCTCGGCCTCGGCACTGGCGGCCTCGGCACTGGCGGCCTCGGCAAGCTGGGGCTCCGCCCGGAGATCCCCGATCTCGGGCATCATCTGGAGACGACCCTGCCCCGGTACCTGCATCCGAGCCGGCTGGTCGCGCTCGAGTCCCTGCCGCTCGACCCCCATGCCAAGGTGGATCGCAAGCGCCTGGAACGCTGGGCCGAAGAGAGCTCCCGGCAACCGCGGCAGAGCTCTCCGACCTCGGCGCTTCCTGCTCCGGGCTCCGCCGAAGCGACGCTTGCGGAGATCTGGTCGCAGGTGTTGGACGTGGGCTCCGTGGCCACGGGCGACAACTTCTTCGCTCTCGGGGGCGACTCGATCCTCGCTCTGCGGGTGGTCTCGACGGCTCGGCGCAGGGGCCTGGAGATCACCTCCCGAGACCTCTTCGACACCGCGTCCCTCGCCGAGCTGGCCCTCGGTGTCCGCTCTACCGCGAAAGAGCCCACACGCATCCTCGGATCGAGCACGGGTCCTACACCCCTGACTCCGGTCCAGCAGTGGTTCTTCTACGACTCCGCCCTCGGCGAGCCGGAGTTCTTCAACCAGTCCATGCTCTGGCGATGCCCGGCGCTCGATCCCGCGGCCCTCGACCACTCCGTCCGGCGGCTCCTCGAGCGCCACGACGTCTTTCGCTGCAGCTTCCATCGCCGAGTCGACGGCACCTGGGTACCACGTTATTCATCCACCATCCCGCCTCTGCCCCTGAGCCGAATCGACCTCCGCGCTCTCCCGGCTCCCCGCCGCGCCGAGGCCCTCGAGGCCGCGTCGAGCCAGACCCAGCGGAACGTACCGCCCACGAGCCCGCCCCTGCTCCGCCTGGTCGCCTTCCTGCTGGGTGAGGAAGACCGGCTGCTGGTCGTCGCCCATCACCTGGTGATCGACGGCGTCTCCTGGGGTCTCCTCCTCACCGACCTCGAACGTTCCTACCTCTCGCTCCGCGACGGCACCGTGCCGGCCGAGGAGCCGCCACCCACCTCGTTCCAGGCCTGGGCCCGGCGCCAGCAAGAGCTGGCGAGCACAGCGTCGGTACGGGCCCAGCTCCCCTTCTGGCTCGACCAGACCCGGGACCTGGCGCCTCTTCCCACCGACCACGAAAGCGAAGCTCTCTCGCGGAGGAATACCCGCGCATCGACTCGAACCGTCTCCGTGGGTCTCGATCTCGAGACCACCGACAAGCTCCTGCGGCAGGCACCCGCGGCCTACCGAACGCGGATCAACGACCTGCTGCTCTGCGCCCTCGTGCTCACCCTCGAGCCGTGGACCGGCCGACGCCACCTGAGCCTCGATCTCGAAGGGCACGGTCGAGAGCCCATCGCCCCGGAGCTCGATCTCTCCCGCACCGCCGGCTGGTTCACCACCACCTTCCCCGTAACCCTGACCCTGCCCGAGGCTCCGGGGCCCGGGGCCGCGATCCGGGCGATCAAGGAGCAGCTGCGTGCCCTGCCGGACCACGGCATCGGCTACGGACTGCTGCGCTACCTGGGTGCCGGAGAGGCGCTGCGACGACGCCCCACTCCGGAGATCAGCTTCAACTACCTGGGGCAGCTCGATGCCCTCTTCAACGGCTCCGAGCTCTTCGCTCCCGCCGCCGAGAGTCGCGGCCTCGAACGCACTCGCCGGGGGCTGCGCGACTACCGTCTCGAGGTCGACGGCGGGGTGGTGGCGGGGCGTTTGTGGATCAACTGGCACTTCAGCTCCAACCTGCATCGCCGACAGACCATCGAAGGTCTCGCCGCACGTTTTCGCGCTCGGCTCGAGGCCCTGATCGATCACTGCCTCGAGCCCGGAGTCGGAGGCCTCACTCCCTCGGATGTCCCCCTCGCCGAGATCACACCCGGGGCTCTCGACGAGCTCTGTGCCGAGACCCCCGGTCTCCGAGATCTCTATCCCCTCACTCCCATGCAGCAGGGCATGCTCTTCCACCAGCGGATGGCACCCGGCGAGTCGCTCTACCTGGAACAGTCGAGCTGGGAAATCGTCGGCCCTCTACGGCCCGGGATCCTGGCCCGCGCCTGGAACCGGCTGGCCGTCCGGCACGAGGCCCTTCGTACCTGCTTCGGAAGGCAGCGGCCCGACCTGCAGCGGGTTCTGGGCCCCTCGCCGGCACCTTGGAACCACCTCGACTGGCGCCATGTCGACTGGCGGATGCTGCCGCCCGATCGCCAGGAGCGGAGCCTCGGCGATCTCTTCGCCGCCGACCGCCGCCGCGGCGTCGCGCGGGCTCCCCACTGGCGCGTGGTGCTGATCGAGCTCGGTGCTCGGCGTTTCCGGCTCTTGTGGACCTACCACCACGCCCTGGTCGACGGGTGGTCCATCTCCCTCTTGCTCGACGAGCTCTTCACCACCTATCAAGCCTTCTTGCGGGCGGAGGATCCGCGCCCGGCGGCGGCTCCTCCCTTTCGCCAGTATCTCGCCTGGCTGGCCCGCCGCGACCCGGAGCCCGACGAGGCCTTCTGGCGCCGGGAGCTGGCGGGCCTGCCTCCGCCCCTCCCCTTGCCCTGCCCCGCTCCGAGCCCGGCCCTGGGAAACAGCGACGACTCGGCGGCGGACCTGGTGCACACGCTGCCTCCCGAGCTCGGAGACCGGCTCGAGAGCTTCGGTCGCCACCACCGACTGACCCTGGCGACCCTGGTGCAGGGAGCCTGGGGCCTGCTTCTCGGCCGCCTCGGCGAGGATCGGGATCTGGTCGTCGGCACCACGGTGTCGGGCCGACCCGAGGATCTGCCGGGGGTCGAGCGTTTGATCGGCTTGCTGATCCAGACCGTGCCCCTGCGGATCACCTGGGATCCCCACGAGCCACCGATCCCCTGGCTGCGAAATCTCCAGCGGAGAGCCGCCCGGGGCCGGGAGCACGGGGCCGTTCCGCTCACGACCTTGCAGAAGGCGGCCGGGCTCGGCCCCGGAGAGCGGTTGTTCGAAAGCCTCCTGGTGTTCGAGAACTACCCGGTGGAGTCGGGCTCGCTGGAGGAAGACCAGGTGCGCCAGGGCCTGGTCCTACGCGATTTCCGAGGATTCAGCCGCACCGGCTACCCCCTCACGCTCGGCATCGTGCCCGGAGCCCGCACGGCCCTCGGCGCGACGTTCGACCGCGCCCGGCTCGACGGGCCGACGGTGCGGCGTCTCCTCGAGCAGCTGGTGGCGTTGCTCGGCTCCTTGGCGGCTCACCCCGAGCGCCCCCTGGGGTCCCATGACCTGCTCTCCGCGGCCCAGCGGCACCAGCTGCTCATCGAGTGGAACGATACCGGCTCTGCAACCGAGACCTGCGAGAGCTTTCTCGCTGCCTTCTCCCGGCGCGCCACCCGAGATCCCGACACCCCGGCGGTCGTCGATGGCGACCGCGTGGTGACCTACGGCTCACTCGCTGCCGGGGCCAGCCACCTGGCGGCGCTCCTTCGCCGAGAGGGAATCGGCCCCGAGCACAAGGTGGCGGTCTTCTGCCGCCAGGGAGCGCACCGGGTGACGGCGCTGCTCGGCGGGCTCGCAGCGGGGGCCTGTGTCGTCCCCCTCGACCCGACCTATCCCCGACCGCGGATCCGGCAGATGCTCGCCCTGGCCGAGGTCGCCCTGGTGCTCGCCGACGACGAGCCTCCCTCCCCGGAGATTCCCTGCCTCCAGGTCCGGCCGGCGCCGGCCGAGGCTCGGCCGCGGGCCGCCCCGCCGCCAGGTACCCCGGTGCCAGGTGCCCCGGCGCCCGAGGCTCCGGCCCTCGGCTCGGCGTCCCACCTGCTCTTCACCTCGGGCTCGACGGGCCTTCCCAAGGGGGTCGTGATCACCCACCATGCTCTCGCCTGGTATTGCGCAGCCAGCGCCGAGCACTACCGCCTGTCTGCCCGGGATCGGGTGCTGCAGCTGGCGGCCGTCAGCTTCGACATCAGCCTGGGAGAGATCTTCCCCACTCTGGCTCGTGGCGCGACCCTGGTTCTGAGCCACCCCGAAGAGCGTTCGCACATGGCCGACTTCCTGGCCCGGCTCGAACGCCATCGGGTCAGCGTCTTGCTGCCTCCCACCGCCTTCTGGCACGAGATGGCCCGCCACCTCACCGCCGCCCCGCGGCGCCTGCCTCCCGGGCTGCGCCTGATCAGCTTCGGTGGGGAGGCCGTCGACCGGGTGCTGCTCGCGGCCTGGCGACGTATCTTCGGCCAGCACCCCTCTCTGCTCACCGGATACGGGCCGACCGAGACGACCGTGGAGGCGACCGTCCATCTCTTCTCGCGGAGCCTGCCGGCTCGGGACGGCTCGCCCCTGGGTCGGCCCGTGGCGGATACCCGGGTCCTGGTGGTCGATCGGCGCCTGTGCCCGCTGCCGGCGGAGACGACGGGTGAGCTGGTGATCGCGGGGCCCGGCCTCGCCCGTGGGTATCTCGCCGCCCCTGCAGCCACCGCCGAGCGTTTCGTGCCCGATCCGTGGAGCCACCACTCGCCCGGCGCCCGCCTGTACCGCACCGGCGACCTCGCCTATTTCTCGAACGGCGGCGAGCTCTACCTCGTGGGCCGATGCGACCGGCAGGTGAAGATCCGGGGGGTTCGGGTCGAGCCGGGCGACGCGGCCGCGGCGATTCGGCGACAGCCGGGAATCACCGACGCCGCGGTGGTGGGCTTCCGCGATCGCGACGGGCACCGGCAGCTCGCCGCTTTCGTCGTGCCCGAGGCTGGCGAGATCGAGCCTCGGCTCCTGCTCGACCGTCTGCGGGCGGAGCTGCCGGCGGCGCTGGTGCCGTCGCTCGTGAGGGTCGTTCCTCGGCTGCCCTGGACGCCGGCCGGCAAGACCGACCACGGCGCCCTGCGCCGACTGGCGGAAGGCCTGCCGGTATCTACCGGTCCGGTCCCCGGGAAGCCGCCGAGCCCGGAGCGGAGCCGTGCCCTTGCCGAGATGGTGTGGTCTCACTGGAGCCAGGTGCTCGGGGCCGTCGAGCCCGACGACAGCTTCTTCACCGCGGGAGGCGACTCCCTGCTCGCCCTACGCCTCATCGCGCGCCTGGAGCAGGCCTTCAACCTGGAGATTCCTCTCCGGCTCCTCTTCGACCATCCGACGGTCGGAAGTCTCGCCGCGGCCATCGAATCTCGCCTGGGAGCCGGCGCAGACACGGCAAGGGCCATGGCACCGATCCCACGGACTCTCCGGCAGGATCACCCCCTCTCGTATTTCCAGCAGCCGATCTGGGTCGCGGAGATCCTGGGAGAAACCGGCGACGCCTACCACCTCGACGACGCCTGGTGCCTGGCCGGCCCGCTCCACGTCGGAGCTCTCGAAGCGGCGCTGCATCGCCTCGAGACCCGCCACGAGATCCTGCGCACCGTCTTTCCGGGGATGACCGAGCCTCCCCGGCAGCAGGTGCTTCCAGCCCGGCGACGGATGCTCCCCTGCATCGATCTCGAGGCACTTCCCGCAGATCGGGCCCGAACGACCCTCGAGACTCTGCTCGCCGTGGAGACGACGCACCGATTGCGGCCCCACGAAGGCCCTCTGTTCCGAGCCCTGCTCTTTCGACTCGGGTCCCGAGAGCATGTGTTGTTCCGTTCTCTCCACCACCTGGTCGCCGACGGCAGCTCCGAGCCTCTCTTCTACCGCGAGCTCGGTGCCTGGTACCGGGTGCATTCCGAGGGCATTCCCGGCCCCGAGCCCCTGCCGCGGCAATACGGCGACTTCAGCCGCTGGCAGCGCGGCCGGGTATGGCAGCTGGCCGACGGCTCACGAGACTTCTGGCGTCGAGAGCTCGAGGATCTACGCCCCTACGAGCTGCCGCTCGACCGCCCCCTCGGCGACCGCCCCCGGGTCGCTGCCCACTGTGGGCACACCCTTTCGCTGGCTGCCTCGGCGACCCTCACCCGGCTCGGCCCGGTGGACAACGCCACGCCGTTCCTCGTCTTCGTGACCGCTGCCTTCGCCTGGCTGCGGCGCGCCGGTACCACGGCGCCGAGCCCGGGCACGGACCGACTCCGGAAGCGTCGCCGCGTGTTGCCGGTGCTCGGCATGCCGGTCACCAGCCGCCCCGAGGGTTGCGAGGAGCTGATCGGCCCGTTCGTCGACACCCTGCTGCTGGTCGGCGATCTCGACCCGAGCGAAGGATTCCGCGCCAATCTGCGCCGAGCCCGCTCGCGGTTCCTGGCCGCCGTGGCCCACCGCGACCTGCCCTTCAGCCTCCTGGAAGACGAGCTCGCACCTCCGCGACGCCCCGGGCGCTCTCCTTTCGTGCCCTGGATGCTCGAAATGCTGCCGTCCCGGACGCCGACCCCGGAGCTCCCGGGAGTCGAAGCGACACCTCTGCCGCTCGGCGGCTCGGCGGGGCCGTGGGAGCTTTCGATCGAGATCGTGCCCCGCGGCGACCGGTATCTTCTCGACGCCGATCTCGACGCCTCCGTGCTCGACGTGGTCACGGTCGGTCGCTGGCTCACCCAGCTCGACACTCTGCTCGCCGCCGCCGGCAGAGCTCCGGACCGCCGGCTCGACTCCCTCCCCTGGCTCGATCGAGCCAGTCGCCACCAGCTGTTGGTGGAGTGGTCGGGAGCCGCCACACGCCCCGGCGAGTCGGTGTTGCTCGAGATCGAACGGTGGATGGCCGAAAGCCCCGACGCCCTCGCGGTCTGGGACCCCGGAGCGGGAGTGGGCCTGACCTATCGCACCCTGGTGGGCTCCGCCCGGCGCCTGGCCCGGCGGCTGACGGCCGAGGGGCTCGAGCCAGAAGAGCCGGTGGCGGTCGAAGCGGAGCGCGGCGTCCGCACCTTCGTAGATCTGCTGGGGGTGCTGCTGGCCGGCGGCACCTACGTACCGGTCGATCCGAGATGGCCCGAGGCACACCGCGCAACCCTGCTCGAGGCCAGCGGTGCGCGGCGAGCTCTCGGCCCCGGCTCATTGCGCCCCTCGGGCCCCGAGTCGGCTCGAGCCCCGGCCCTACCCCACGGTGAGCAGCTCGCCTACATCGTGTTCACGTCGGGTACCTCCGGCCCGCCGCGGCCGGTGGCGATCTCCCACCGGGCACTGGCCGCCTACACCGCGGCGGCGCGAGCCACGTATTCGCTCGCTCGCGACGAGCGGACGCTGCAGTTCTCGGCTCTGACCTTCGACATGTGTTTCGAAGAGATCTTCCCGACCTGGGCCAGCGGCGGCACGTTGATCCTGCGCCGGAGCGAGGCGGCGCCGAGCCCCGAGGAGCTCTGCCGGGACTGCACCCGCGACCGGGTGAGCTTCGCCACCCTCCCCACCGCGTTCTGGCATCTGCTCGCGCCGGAGCTGATCCGGGCGCCGGAGCAAACGCCGCACGGCCTGCGCCGCCTGGTGATCGGAGGCGAGCGGGCTTCGGAGACTCTGTTGCAAACCTGGCGGGAAGCCGGCCTTCCACCTCTGCACGACACCTACGGACCGACCGAGGCCACGGTGGTGGCCACCGCCGAGCCGCTCCTCCCCGGGCGCTCCCTACCCGGAGCGGTGGGGCGTCCATGGCCCGGCATGGGCGCCGTCGTGCTCGATCCCGAGCTCCACCTGCTGCCGATCGGCTCCATCGGCCAGCTGGGTCTGCGCGGCGAGCAGCTGGCCCGGGGGTACCTCGGTCGCCCGGCCGCTACCGCCCGGCGCTTCGTCCCCAACCCCTACGGCCTTCCGGGAGACCGCCTCTACCTCACCGGCGACCGCGTGCGCCTGGCGCCGGACGGGCGCCTCCAATTTCTCGGCCGCGTCGACCGCCAGATCAAGGTCCGCGGCCATCGGATCGAGCCGGGAGAGGTGGAGACCGCTCTACGCTCCCATCCCGAAGTGCACGACGCCGCCGTGGGCCGTGCCGCCAACGGCTCGGGGTCGTTGGTCGCCTGGTACATCGCCGGCAACGGAACCCCACAACCCAAACCCGCGGCTCCGGCGACCGATCGGCTCCGCAGCTTCCTGCACGCACGCCTGCCGGCCCACCTCGTCCCGACGGTCTGGGTCGGCCTCGACCGCTGGCCCCTGACCCACCACGGCAAGATCGACTACCGCGCGCTGCCGCTCCCCGAGACCCGTGCCGGCGACGGCTCGATCTCGGCCTTCGAGCCCCCGTGCTCCCCGAGGGAACGAGCCGTGGCGGAAGCCTGGAAGCAGGTTCTCGGCCTCGAGCGGCTGGGGCGACACGAGGATTTCTTCACCCTCGGGGGTGATTCGATACTCGCCATCCAGGTCACCACCCGACTGCGACGCTGCGGCCTCTCTCTGCAACCCCGGGACCTCTTGCGCCACCCCACCGTCGCTCGCCTGGCCGCGATCGCGGGGTCGGCCCCGCCCCTGCCACCCGCCGCCGAGCCGCGGGAAGCCGAGGCGTCCATACCCCTCACGCCGATCCAGCATTGGTTCTTCCGCTGGACCCTCGAGCGACGCGACCACTTCAACCAATCGACCCTGCTCGCCCTGCGAGCCCCGGTGAGGCTCGGTGATCTGGACCGTGCCAGCCGCGCCCTCTGCGCCCGCCACGAGGCCCTCCGCCTGCGGTTCGAAGCCTCGGGCCCCGGCCGCTGGCGCCAGAGCCTCGCAGGCTCAGCCGGCAGCCAGGGAGACAACCACAGCGCTACCGGAATCGATCTCCGGGCCCTGCCCCCGGGGCGGCGTCGGCGAGCCATGGAAGAAGCGGCGGTCCAGGCCCAGGGCAGCCTCGGCCTGACCTCGGGACCCTTGTTGCGGCCGGTGCTCTTCGAGCTCGGCGGCGGCTTCGAGACGGTTCGAGGCCACGAGCAACGATTGTTGTTGGTGGTCCACCACCTGGCGGTCGATGGGGTGTCCTGGCCGATTCTCCTCGAAGACCTGGAAATCCTGCTCCGCGACGAGCCCGAGCGCTCCCTCCAGCCC
>CAZMEL010000256.1:0-11508 GCA_964565225.1 uncultured Thermoanaerobaculia bacterium
ACATTCTTTCATCTGTCGGTCGGGACTGGCAGCATCTGCACGGGATCGAGCCCGACCTTCCCCCCGCGGAGGAGAACGACCATCACTGACCTGATCGACGTCATCCTGCTGCTGTTCCTGGTCGCCATCACCTTCGCCATCATCCGCCTGCACGATCTCTTCGCCGCGGTGATGCTCAGCGGAATCTTCAGCCTGCTCTCGGCCGGCCTGTTCACGGTGATGGACGCGGTCGATGTGGCCTTTACCGAGGCCGCGGTGGGCGCCGGAATCTCGACGGTGCTCATGGTCGGCACCCTGGCCCTGACTCGACGAAGGGAGAAGATCTCACCGCGTTCGGTCGAGCCGATTCCACTCCTGATCGTCCTGGTCACCGGAGCGACCCTGATCTACGGCACCTTCGACATGCCCCACTACGGCGATCCGGAGGCTCCGGCGCACAAGCACGCCATGACCCGGCGATTCATGGAGCGTTCGGCCGCCGAGGTCGGGCCGCCGAACGTGGTGACCTCGGTGCTCGCCTCGTACCGGGGTTACGACACCTTCGGCGAGACGACGGTGGTCTTTACCGCGGCCATCGGTGCGCTGCTGCTGCTCGGCCGTGGGGCCGTGGGGCGGCGTCCGGTCCAGGCACCGAAGACGCCAGAGGCCGAAGAGTGAAAAAGAACTACATCCTGAAGGTGAGCCTCAAACCGTTGATCCCGTTCATCATGATCTTCGGGCTCTACGTGCAGTTCCACGGCGATTTCGGGCCGGGTGGAGGATTTCAGGCGGGGGTGATCTTCGCCTCGGCGATCATCCTCTACACCCTGGTGTTCGGCCTGCGGGCGGCGACCGAGGTGGTGTCGGCCCGGACCCTGGAGATCCTGGTGGCGGCGGGGGTCCTGCTCTACGGCGGGGTGGGCCTGGCGGCGATGGCGCGCGGTGGGAATTTCCTCGAATACAGCGCCCTGGCCCACGATCCGCTGCACGGCCAGCACTACGGAATTCTCCTCATCGAGCTCGGGGTCGGTCTCACCGTGGCGGCGGTGATGGTCGGGCTGTTCTTTCTCTTCGCGGGCCGGAGATCGGTGCGATGAGCAGCGCCCTGGGTCTGTTCAACTACTGGCTGGTCATCGTATTGATGATGACCGGTCTCTATGTCCTCATGGCGAAACAGAACCTGATCAAGAAGGTGATCGGACTCAACGTGTTCCAGACCGCGGTGATCATGTTCTACATCCTTCTCGGCAAGGTTCACGGAGGCACGGCCCCGATCCTCACCGGCCGGCCCGACGAGGTCTACTCGAATCCGGTGCCCCACGTGTTGATGCTCACCGCCATCGTGGTCGGAATCGCCACCACCGCCCTGGCCCTGGCTCTCGTCGTCCGACTGCAAGAGGCGTTCGGGACCATCGAGGAAGACGAGATCCGGCGCCAGGAGGAAGGAGCTTGAGCTCCGGAGCCGAGGTCGCCGAAGCAGCAGGCCTGACCCGCCACCTACCGGTGCTCCTGGTGGTTGCGCCGATGCTGGCAGCTCCGCTGTGTGTTCTGGTACGGCGGGCGCGGCCGGCCTGGTGGGTGGCGATGTTGGTCACCGTCGCCTCCTTCGTGCTCTCCTGCCTGATCCTGCAGCAGGTGATCCACACCGGCACGGTGAACTACGAGGTCGGCGGTTGGGAGCCGCCCTGGGGGATCGAGCTCCGCATCGAGCTGGTGAATGCGCTGGTGTTGGTGATCGTGTCGGGAATCAGCACGGTGGTGCTCAGCACCGCGCCGGTGAGCCTGCCGATCGACGTATCCGAAGATCGCCACTATCTCTTCTACTCCGCGTTCTTGCTCTGCATGACCGGCCTGCTGGGTATGACCAGCGCCGGGGATGCGTTCAATGTCTTCGTCTTTCTCGAGATCTCCTCCCTTTCTTCGTACACCCTGATCGCTCTCGGGCCCACGAGGCGGGCGCTCATCGCTTCGTTCCGTTACCTGATGATGGGAACCGTGGGCGGCACCTTCATCCTGCTCGGGGTCGGGTTGCTCTACATGGTCACCGGCACTCTCAACATCGACCAGCTGGGAACCTCGCTGGCGGCGGTGGGCCCGAACCGCACGGTGCTCGTGGCGCTCGCCTGCGTGGTGCTCGGGGCCAGTGTGAAGCTGGCGCTCTTCCCCTTCGGCATCTGGTTGCCCAACGCCTACACCTTCGCACCGGCCATGGTGACGGCGTTTCTCGCCGCTACGGCCACCAAGGTGGCCTACTACGTCCTGGTACGGTTCGTGTTCCGCATCTTCGGGCCGGAGCTGGCGTTCGACCAGCTGCATCTCGAGCGGATTCTGATGACCCTCGCTCTGACGGCCATGTTCGTGGCTTCGGCCGTGGCGATCTTCCAGCAGAACGTGAAGCGGATGCTGGCCTATTCGAGTCTGGCGCAGATCGGCTACATGGTGCTCGGCCTGAGCCTGCTGACGGTCAACGGATTCACCGGCGGCATCGTGCACCTGTTCAACCACGCGCTGATGAAGAGCGGGCTCTTCCTGGCCCTGGCGGCGATCGCCCTGCGCCTGGGCTCGACCCAGCTGCGGGACCTGGCGGGGATCGGGCGGCAGATGCCCTGGACCATGGCGGCCTTCGTGGGGGCCGGTCTGAGCCTGATCGGGGTGCCGCTGACGGTGGGTTTCGTCAGCAAGTGGTACCTGGTCCTGGGAGCCCTCGAACGGGGCCTCTGGCCGGTGGCGGTGGCGATTCTGCTGAGCTCGTTGCTGGCCCTGGTCTACATCTGGCGGGTGGTGGAGGTGGCCTACTTCCAGGCGCCTGCCGAAGGTGCCGTGCCGGTGCGTGAGGCCCCGCTGGGGCTCCTGGTGCCGCTGTGGCTCCTGGTGGGAGCGACCGTGTTCTTCGGCATCTTCACCGGGGCTTCGGCGGGAGTAGCCGAGCAGGCGGCCGAGCAGCTGCTCGGAGGCTGGACGCCATGAGCCCAGAGACGGCACTCTGGGTCGCCCTGGTCGGCCCCTTCGTGGGCATGGGGCTGGTGGGCCTCCTGGGTCGCTGGCCCGATCTTCGCGAGACCGCATCGCTGGTGGTGGCCGGGGGAGTGTTCGCCACGGTGGCCATGGTCTTGCTCCCCGCGGTGCAGGCGGGCGGGCGGCCTCGCCTCGACCTGGTGGAGGTGGTGCCGGGCCTCGCGCTCGCGTTCGAGCTGGAGCCTCTGGGCATGCTCTTCGCCCTGGTGGCCTCGGGGCTCTGGATCGTCACCACCCTCTATGCCGTGGGGTATATGCGAGGGCACGACGAGAAGAATCAGACCCGGTTCTTCATGTGTTTCGCCCTGGCGATCTTCGGAGCGCTCGGAGTGGCCTTCGCCGCCAACGTCTTCACCCTCTTCGTGTTCTACGAGGCGATCACCCTCTCGACCTACCCCCTGGTGACCCACCACGGCACCGAAGCCGCACGCCGGGCGGGCCGCACCTATCTGGGAATCCTGATGGGTACCTCGGTGGCCTTCCTGCTCCTGGCGATGATCTGGACCCATGCCCTGGCGGGGACCACCGACTTTCGCCCCGGCGGCATCCTGGCCGGCAAGGCCGATGGCACCCTGCTGATGGTGTTGCTCGGGCTCTACGCCTTCGGAACCGGCAAGGCGGCCCTCATGCCCTTCCACCGCTGGCTGCCGGCGGCGATGGTGGCTCCGACGCCGGTCAGTGCCCTGTTGCACGCGGTGGCGGTGGTCAAGGCGGGCGTCTTCACGGTGCTGAAGGTGGTGGTCTACATCTTCGGACCGGAGCTCCTGGTCGAGACGGGGGCCAGCGGGTGGCTGGTCTGGGTGGCGGCCGGCACTCTGCTGCTGGCATCGCTGGTGGCGCTCTTCCAGAACAACCTGAAGCGGCGTCTCGCCTACTCGACCATCTCGCAGCTGGCCTACATCGTGCTCGGAGCCGCCCTGGCCACGGAGGCGGCGCTGCGCGGGGCAGGACTCCATATCGCCATGCATGCCATGGGCAAGATCACTCTCTTCTTCTGCGCCGGGGCGATCTACGTGCAGACCCACAAGACCGAGGTCGACGAGCTCGACGGCCTGGCCCGGCGCATGCCCTTCACCATGCTCGCCTTCCTGCTGGGCGCCTGCTCGGTGATCGGTCTGCCGCCGATGGGAGGTTCCTGGAGCAAGCTCTACCTGGCCACCGGAGCCGTGGCGAGCGGGCAGAGCCTGATGATGTGGGTGTTCATGCTCAGCTCCCTGCTGAGCATCGGCTACCTGATGCCGATCGTGGCCCGCGCCTTCCTGCTGCCGCCGCGCAACGAGCACGGCCGGCAGAACGATCTTCTTCGTGCCCCGCTCCTGGTGGGGCCGCCGGTGCTCACCGGGGTGGGCTGTATCGCCCTGTTCTTCGGCTTCGACGTCCTCTACCAGCTCCTGGAGGGAATGTTCCGATGAGCCGACCCGCCAAGACCGGTGAGAAGCGTTACTGGCTCGACGAGCCGCGCAATGTCGACAAGGTGGTCTACACCCTCTACGCGCTCTGTGCGGCCCTGGTGGCGATCGACCTGCTCGACCTGCTGGATGTGCTCTACCACAAGCATGCTCACTTTTCGGTGGAGAATCTCTTCGGCTTCTATGGTTTCTATGGCCTCGTGGGCAGTGTGCTCCTGGTGCTCGCCGCCAAGCAGATGCGCAAGGTGCTGATGAGGGACGAGTCGTATTACGACGGAGACGTGTCCGAAGGAGAAACCGGGGAGAACGCCGATGTTTGAGGCGACTCCCTTGCCCCCGGGCATGATCTTGGTGCTCGGCGCCCTGCTCTGCCCGCTGCTCAAGGGGCCGATACGGCAGGCGTGGATCCTGCTGCTGCCCCTGCTCTCCGGCTGGCATCTCTACACCCTGGCTCCGGAAACGACCGTGCAGTGGGGGGCCTTCGGCGGCTTCGAGCTGACGCCGATCCGGGTCGACGGCCTGAGCCTGGTGTGGGGAACCATTTTCCACATCGCGGCGTTCCTGAGTGCCCTCTTCGCCCTGCGCGACGAGCGCCCGGGCCAGCACCTCGCCGGTCTGATGTACGCCGGGTCGGCGATCGGCGGAGTCTTCGCGGGAGACCTCCTGACCCTTTTCGTGTATTGGGAGCTCACCGCGATCACCTCGGTGTTCCTGATCTGGGCGCCCCACGACTATCTCGAGGGCGAGAAAAAAGAGCTCCAGCTCCAGCGTTCCTACCGCGCCGGCATGCGCTACCTGGTGATCCAGGTGGGCTCCGGGGTCATCCTGCTCGCCGGCCTGGTGACCCGGCTGGCCATGGGTGAGTCGCTGGCCTTCGAGAAGATGGATCTCACCGAGCCGGCGTCGATGCTCATCTTTCTCGCCTTCGGCATCAAGGCGGCCTTTCCCTTCCTGCACAACTGGCTGCAGGATGCCTACCCCGAGGCGACCCCCAGCGGCACGGTGTTCCTCAGCGCCTTCACCACCAAGATGGCGATCTACGCCCTGGCCCGCGGCTTCCCGGGGACCGAGCTCCTGATCTGGATCGGCGTCGCCATGACCGCCTTCCCGATCTTCTTCGCGGTGATCGAGAACGACCTGCGCCGGGTGCTGGCCTACAGCCTGAACAACCAGCTGGGTTTCATGATCGTCGGGGTGGGCCTCGGCACCGAGATGGCGCTGAACGGTACCGCCGCGCATGCGTTTGCCCACATTCTCTACAAGGCGTTGCTCTTCATGTCGGTGGGAGCGGTCCTGATGCGAACCGGCACCGCCAAGGGGTCCGAGCTCGGGGGGCTCTACAAGTCGATGCCGTGGACCACCGGTTTCTGCATCGTCGGTGCGGCTTCGATCTCGGCCTTCCCGTTGACCAGTGGCTTCGTCTCGAAGTCGTTGATCCTGAGCGCCGCCGCGGAGGAGCATCTGTTGATACCGTGGATGGTTCTCCTCTTCGCCTCGGCGGGTGTGTTCCACCACTCCGGTATCAAGATCCCCTTCTTCGCCTTCTTCGGCCACGATTCCGGGAAGCGAGTGAAGGAAGCTCCGCTCCACATGCTGGTGGCCATGGGGCTCACCGCGGCGCTCTGCCTGCTCGTGGGCATGTTTCCCTCCCAGCTCTACGCCTTGTTGCCCTTCGAGGTCGACTACGAGCCCTACACCAGCTTTCACGTCGTGAGCCAGCTCCAGCTGCTCTTCTTCTCGGCCCTGGCCTTTACTCTGCTCAACCGCTTCGGGCTGTATCCGCCCGAGCTCCGGTCGACGGTGCTCGACTTCGACTGGTTCTATCGGCGGCCGTTGCCCCGCCTGGCCCAGGCGGTGGGCGGGGGAGCGATGAAGGTCTGGCAAGGAGGGCTCACCGTGGCCCGGGGTTTCCTGGACGGCGCCTCTCGTTGGTGCGAGAGCCTCTTCGGAATCCGCGGCCTGTTCGCCAGAACCTGGCAGGTCGGCTCGATCATCCTATGTGTGGTGGCGATGCTCTGGGTCTATCTGGTGGTCAGCTTCCTGGTCTTCTGAATCCAGCCGATTTTCGGTCTCCTGCCTTTCTCCCGCCACCGCTCTGCCAGTGGCAACCGCTGCCTGCTGCAGAGTCGCGTGGTGGTCCAGCTGCTGCTGGGTCAGGAGCTGCAGAACCCAGAGGGCGAGCAGGCCGCAGAGCACGGTACAGCCGGTGCTCACCAGCTCGAAGACGGCCAGGATCGGCCATTGGGTCTGCTCGTCGAAGAGCACCAGGGTCATGACCAAGGCGCCGCCGAGGATGCTGGAAAGAAGCCAGGAAGCCCACCAGATGCCCACCAGTGCGGGAGAGCTCTTGCCCTCGTCCGGGCGAGAGATCCTGGCGATTTCGGCCAACGAACGGTAGGGCAAGAAGAGGTTGACCCACGGGATCAGCCAGCCCAGGGCGGCGATGGTCTGGCCGATCTGGGGGGAGTGCCCGAGCGCGGAGAGGTTGCGAACCAAGAGTCGCTGCCAGCGGACGAAGAACACTCCGGTGAGAAGGAAGACTCCCAGAAAGAACAGGCTGAAGACGCTGGCGGCCTCGTTGTAGAAGGCCCAGAAAGCTTCGCCGGGGTCGGGGAAGAGCTCGGCGTAGATTCCCAGGCCGAGGAGCAGCCAGAAGACCTGGAGGAAACAGAGGACCAGGGCGAGCACGAGACCAGTGCTGGCCTGGAGCCGTCGCCGCCGGGGAGAAACGAATCCCGCACCGGGGGCGACCGCGGCCTGCTGGTGGAAGCTCGGCATCACAACAGGGCGTAGCGTTGGAGCAGCTTGAAGAAGACGAAGCCGAGAAACACCAGGGCGACGAATGCAACGACGAATCCCCGCCGAGCCTGGCGGGCGAGAGAGCTCCGGTCGATCGCCTGGTCCCAGATCGAGTAGCCCAGGTACTCGCCCAGGCGCTGGGCAGCCTCCCGGTACTCGCCCACTCGGTCGGCGGGCACCCGGTCGGTCCGGGTGCTCAGGCGGTATTGGAGGGCGAGCCCGGTTCGTGGGGGCTCGGTGTCTGCGCCGGGCTCGGCGCTCAAGGCCTCGGAGGTGACGGAGAAGTCGAACCAGTCGGTCTGTTCCCGGGTCTCGACGGGCTCGAGCACGAAGTTGGGCGGCACCAGAAGCTCGATCCTCTCCTCGCGCTCCATCGGGAAGGGCAAGGCGAAGGCATGGGTGCGCTGCAGCTCCTCGAGGCCGGGAATCGGCAGATCGTTGGCGAGCTGAAGGGGCAGGGTGTCGAGCAGGGTCTTGTCGGATGTGTCGGACGAGTGGTACGTGGCGGTGTACCGCTCGGTAATGTGCAAGAGATTCTCACGCCGGTCGTCGTGGATCTCCAGAGGCTCCCGCGCCTCGATCCGGATCGTCTCCGTGGTGTAGAGCTCGACGTAGTCTTCCAGCAGGTCTTTCGGAGTCGTGGCGCTCAGGAGGCGGCGAATGCTCTCCGCCGTTCCCCGGTCGTACCGGGTGACGATTTCGATCCGGGTGCTGCGTTTCGCTTCTTCCTCGATCTCGTAGCGGTACACGGCCGTGACTTTGCCGGGGCGGGTCTGGTCGTCGGGAATCTTGCGCAGCCCGGTGGTCCCGGGCTCGATCACCAGGCCCTGGCCGTAGTCGGGTACCACCAGTTGCTCGCCGTTTCCGAGGTGGCCTCCCTGGTAGGTGAGCGTGGGATCGATCCAGACCTCTCGGCCGTCGAGCCGGGCCAAGACGATGGCGTGATCGAAGGCCGTGGGAGAGGGAAGCCAGCTCTCGAGGCCGTCTCCCAGGTCGGTGCGAACGAAGGCGGGATACGCCTTGATGTCGAGCAGGCGGAGGAGCGAGACCAGCAGCGTGGATTTGTCCTTGCAGTCGCCGTAGCGACGCCGGAGGATCTCCGAGGGGCGATGGGGAGCATGGGAGTGTTTCCCCATCAACACGGCGAAGTAGCGGAGCTCCCCCTGTACCCAGTCGCGCGCGGCGACCAGGCGCGACTCTGGATCGGGGTGTTCCCCGAGCAACCTTTCGGCGACTTCCCGCAGCTCGGTGCTGGCCTCGAAGGCAGCCTCGTAGATCGGCAACGCCCAGTCGGCGACCTCCGACCACGACTCGAACTCGGAGAACTGGGCGAAGGCGTATTGGGTGATCTCGGCCGGGGTGTTGTATTCGAAATCCACCGCGGGGATGTCGTGGAGGTCCCAGACCCAGGATCGTCCGTCCGGGCTCTCGGAGTACCGGGGCTCGGGCCCGTCACCGAGAACCCGGACCTGGAGGCGCCGGCTCGGCGCCACCTCGAGTGCCAGGTAGTGCCTGGCCAGGTCTCGGCTCCACCGCAGGCTTGCGGCGTTGGAGTATTTTCCGCGAAAAACGGGATTGTCGCCGCTGCGGGTGTAGGCGAGGTCGATCACGTCGCCGGGGCGGACGTCGTCGAAGATCAACACCAGGGTGAGGCGCTGATCGTAGATCTGGCGATGGAGGTCGTCTTCCCGGTGCAGCAGTGAGGCTCGGCTCGACTCCAGGCGGTCGGCCCAGGCTCCGGCGCGGTAGACCCGCAGGTGATGCACTGCGAGATCCTGGTAGGAAGGATCGAAGTCGATCTGCCACGACGACCACTCCTCCAGCGCGCTGCGGCTCTCGATGCGGTATACGTAGCGCTCACTATCGGCGCTCGGGCCGCGCGCGGGGATCCGGATCTGCCGATCGGTCATCAGGAAAGTGGCGTCGAGCGCACCGTCGGTCGAAGCCGTGCTCTCGAGGTCGAAGGCGACGTCATGCCTCCAGTCGGGCTCGGGGCTCTGGGAGATCCGTGGATGCTCCGGCAGCAGGCCGTGGGCACCCGTGGCCAGGAGCAGCCAGGATCCGAAGAAAAGAGCTCGGAAGAGGGGAAGAGAGCCGGGAAGGCGACGCTGGGTGATCACGCCCTTTTGTACCACAGACCCGTTGACGGCTCGCAGGAAGCGGCAGGCTTCCCAACCGTCCGGGCCGCGAGGCCCGGATAGGATTTGATATGGTCTAGGGCTCTCGGAATCGAGAACACACCCGATGACCCGACTCGCCATTCTCGCCGATATTCACGGCAACATGCCGGCCCTCGAGGCCGTGCTGGAAGACCTCGCCGAGCAGTCGGTCGACGAGGTTCTGATCGGCGGCGACCTGGTGGGCCGGGGCCCCGAGGGCAGCCGGGTCGTGGCCCGGATCCGGCAGCTCGGGTTTCCCTGCATCGGCGGGAACCACGAGGACTACCTGCTGGGATTCCGTTACCGGAAGGTCCCCGACGAATGGTGGCAGACCGAGGAGTGGGCGGCGGCGCGGTGGATGGCCGCCGAGCTCACCGACGAAACGGTCGAGTACATCACGGGTCTGCCGTTCGCGCTCACCCGCCCCGGCCTCCGCCTGGTGCACGGTACGCCGGAGTCGAATCGCGACGGAATCGGCCCCTGGACCCGGGACGGCGAGCTCGAAGAGCACCTGGCCAGGGTAGAGGAAAAAGTCCTGGTCTGCGCTCACACGCACCGCGCCCTGGTGCGCGAGCTCGGGGAGCGCCTGGTGATCAACGTGGGCTCGGTGGGGTTGCCGTTCAACAGCGATCCTCGCGCGCAGTACGCGATCCTCTCCTCCGGAGGCCCCTTCGGTTGGCAGGCGGAGCTCCGGCAGGTGGAATACGACCGCCAGCGTTTCTACGAGATCTACGAATCCTCGGGTTTTCTCGCCGAAGGCGGAGTCACGGCGACTCTGCTACGTCTCGAGGTAGAGCATGCCAAGCCGCTGCTGGTGCCCTTCATCGAGTGGGCCCGGCGAAGCGGCCTCGAGCCCTGCTCGGAGCATCTCGAAGCGTTCTTCGAGTTCCACCGGCCGGGCGAGTCGCTCCAGAGCTTCTTCCGGCGCCTGCAGTCCCTCGGCTAGACGGCTCGGGCCTCGTTCGTCCTCCCAAAGGGCCGGCAATCCCCCGGTTCTCGCCAGATTCGAGCCGGTCATCTCTCCCTGGAGCGCGGACAGACGACCCGTGATTGGCCGTTCTCGGCCGAAGATTCACGATGGGCTCCAGGTTGCTCCTCTGGACCTGGAAACCCTGCACCTGGTCGAAATCGAGACACAGGGAGTCTGGACCTGGGCCGCCGCTCCCTGTTTTCCACGGCCACGGAGCACGGATCTTCGCCCTCGGCGTGGTGCAGGCCATGGCCTTTGCAGCTTGGCCGAAGACGGGCCCAGAGTGATCTGCTCGGGACAGGCGAAGGGAGCGTGAGCCTGCCCGACAAGATTCGTCGCAGGCGCCGATAGAATGGGGCCCATGGCACGACATCCCGAGCCGGCCGCCGTGATCGGGCGCCTCCAGCACCTGAGTACGGAGCCGTTGAAAGCCATTCGAAGGGCCCGGAGCATGGGGCCGAAGTCAAAGCGTATTCGCCCGGGGGAAGTCGAGTCATGAGAAGGAATGGAATCTGGAAGCCGAGTCGAGTCATGTTGGGTTGGGTCCTCTTTTCTTGGGCCAGCATTGCCGCGGGCAACTCCATTGTCGAGCCCCCTCGCCTCTGGGTCGCCGACGCGACCGCCGTCCACCGTCTCCATCCCGACGACCCCAGCCTCGATACCCAGCCTTCCGGCTTCCCCGGAGCCCGAGCCCTGGCCGTCGATGCTGGCAGCCAGGAGGTCTGGATCTACTCCGGCTCCGGCCTGCACCTGCTCGATACCGAAGGCGAGCTCTTCCAGTCGTGGCAGCCGCCATCGACGCCCGAGAGCACGGGTCCGGTCCATCTTGCCGCCGTTCCCGCCGATGGCTCTCTTTGGGTCGCCGAAGGCCCGTTGCTTCGACTCTTCTCCCGCGGCGGACAGCTCCTCTTCGAGAGTGGCTTTGCCTCGGACATCCAAGCCATCGTGCTCGACGAGATTCGCGGCCGCCTCTGGATCGCCACCTCCTCGACAATCTCCACCCTCGATGCCACCAGCGGCACCGAGCTCCTCGTCGCCGACCCCGCGGGCGGACCGCAGCTCACCGCGCTGGCCATCGATCCCATCTCCGGCGGCCTCTGGGCCGGCCAAACCGCCGGCCTGCTGCGCTTCACCGCCGACGGACAACCCGTGCTCGATCCGACCTCCGAGCCCGGTC